>MAEO01000080.1 GCA_001683985.1 Smithella sp. M82 | reverse complement strand
AATGGTTAGGTTGAGATATGGTTCACCCGGCATTCGCCGGGTGTCCGGCGCATGCCGGACAAATCCCGCTCTCTCCGCCAGTTTTAGAAATTTGAGTTGTTTATTTTTATTTGTTTTGCAACTCCCAGGTATAAGCGCCCATGGCTCAGCTGGATAGAGCGTCGGACTACGAATCCGGATGTCGGAGGTTCGAATCCTCCTGGGCGCGCCAGTAAAATCAAGGGGTTAGGAAATAACAGCCTAGCCCCTTTTTCTTGTCTGATGGTTTTTGTCCCGCTATAGTCCCGCTTTTTTATTTCCTTCTGAATAAGTCAATCAAATATTTCATTCCCATTTTTACTTTTAATATTATGCAGAAAAGCGGCGGATTCAGGAAGAGGCCAATAGAAAAAGAAGCGAGGCGGCAAAGGAACAGCCAAGAACAGACGCCGGCGAATTTGTGGCAGAATCACGGGTAGTGGGACAGAGTGTTCCACCACCCGCTAAAGAACACAAGGCAAGAAAGGCCAAAGCTGCCGCTTCAAAAACTAATGCTGGCGCAGTTGCCAGGGGCGACAAACTAGCAAAATGAAGAGAAAGTAGGTGGGACATTCTGTCCCACTACTTTCTCACGAACACAAGGCAAAAAAGGCCAAAGCCGCCGCAGGGAAATCAAGATCAGAGCTGAAATTCTGCTGGGGGAGTTTTTGAAGGAAATGGAAAAAAATAAGGGAACCCTAAAAGTTGGAAACGCCGTGGTAACCAAAGGGGACCACGGGGAACCACCCACTCTTGCCGAAATCGGAGTGACAAAAAAAGAAAGTTCCGAAGCTCAGCAGCTTGCTGATCTGCCTGAAGACGAAAAAGAAAAGGGAAGTATTGCTACTTGTAGCATTGCTTCCCTTTTTTCCATTTGTCCACCTCTGCCGCCTCTTACAGCAAACCATAACCAACTGGATCGTGATTTTTGCAAATTTTATTCAAAACGACGCCGAAGTAAAATTCGAGCTACGATATTGCTTTCTCTATCAGGTTTTCACTGGTAACCGCGAGTTACCGGTGACAGTGGCGGTTTGAAATCTTGTCCATTTTCGTTCATTTGGTCGAAAGTTGTAAGAACTTTGCTGATGGCTTGTTGTGTTATTCCAAATATTTCGCCAATTGCCTCATGTTGTAATCCGGCGGTTTGAAATCTTGTCCATTTTCGTTCATTTGGTCGATTTTTGACAAAATACCACTGACAGTCTGTTTTGTCATCCCCAACATTTCGCCAATTGCCTCATGTTGTAAAGTGGCGGTGTGAAATCTTTGCAACTATCGTCCATTTGGTCGAAAGTTGCAAGAACTTTGCTGATGGCCTGATGTGTTATTCCAAACATTTCTGCAATCATTTCTTGCGTGTATTGTGCATGCAGATATAATTCAAGGATTTTGCAAACTGCAAGTATTATACTCTGGGTATAATACTTGCGCCTCTTCACATTGATAATTTATCAAGCTTGACACGATTGTCAGGCGGGCTGCAAGTAATGTCATGGATGACAATACTTGCACTACTTGATTCTATTAGGTTTTTCTTCTTCATATATTCCACCAAGCGCAATAGTCGTTTCGCCGGCTTGTCGCCGTTGCCAGATTTCTTCATACAATGATTTGTCAAGCTTGACACGATTGTCAGGCGGGATACTTGTTTTCTCGGTTTCGTTATCAGAGGGGCCGGAAGTATTATCATCTGTGATAATACTTCCGGTGCATGAATCTATTTGCTCCCAATTAGCAATGGTCGATTGCGCTACCCCTGCCAAGGCCGCTACTTCTTGTTGTGTCGCACCTTTCTTTCGTGCTTCAAGAGCTATTTTCTTTCTTTGGTTTTATTATCAGGCGGACTACAAGTATTGCTATTTGCTTGCATTACTTGTAGTTCTTATGTTCGGTTTCGTTATCAGAGGGACTGGAAGTATTGTCATCCATGACATTATTTCCACTACTTGATTCTAAAGATGTCGCCGCAATTCGGCCACATGCAAATATTCCCCACCAACGTCTTGCCGAATTTCGCAAACTGGCTAAAATTCCAGTCCTACCGGGGGAAAAGAAAATAAACACCTAAAGGCTGCCGACTTTATTTTCTTACCTTACCACCTGCTACCCCTCTGCCGCAACTTGCGGATGATTCTGTGTTGAAGGTCGGAAACATCCACCGCCAAAGCGTCCGCTATGAGCGGCAGACACCCCCTGTCCGGTTCTGTGACGATCTGCCAGGCTTTCTGATACTCCCGTGATCCCGCAGGCCTGTTCAGGTCATTGATGATGCCCATAAGAACCGTTGCCCATAAACCCATTTCACCATTCAACAAATCCTCATCAATGTCGGGATTGTTGCGGTTCACGACTTTTCACCACCTTGGCACACTGGAGTTTATTATTCGACGCCGGGGAGGTTCGCCCGTCGGACTAAAGGGAGCAGCCGCGGCCGGGGGAATCCCTGCAAGGCTTGCCTCGATTGCGTCGAAATTAATGTGCACCAGTCCCGCTCGTAGAGCCGCGGCATAGGCATAAACCTCGCAATCCAGAGCTTCGTTGTGCGGTCCAGTCTTAACCCATTCCTGCCGGGGAAATCCTTTGACGTAGTGCGTGGTAAGTTTTTCGGCGGTTAGTTGGATGAAATATTCGTCAGAAGCGCCAATCGGCCAATGATAGCAGCCTGGTCCCCGCTCGATGATCTTCAATCGGCTGTAGAGTATCCCTTTAGCGATGTCCGTTCCCACCGGCCAGAGCTGGACACCGTTTGGAATTTTCTGGCCCTGCCAGGTGACATCCACCGACGAAGGCGTTCCGATCACTGGGCGTCCCGGAGTCGAAGCTCCCTTGATCGCAATGACGCGGGGGGTCTTGCGTCTGGCGAAGGCGTACACGTCTTGCGCATGATGCCCGCCAGTGTCGATTGCAGCGGAAATGATATGCAACTCTTGTCCAGAAACGTGCGGAAAGCCCCTATTCAGCAACCCGTCAAGTTCGACCCATACCTCCTGTCTTCCGGGATCGCCATAAATCTCGCCCCAATAAACCAGCCATGATTCCTCCCCCCGGCCCCAAGCACGAATCACAACGGCCAACCGATTGTCCTGAACGTCAACGCCCGCGGTAAGAACCAGTCCACCCAGGGGCACCGTAAGCATACTATAAGGTTCGCAACGGGTCTTGAGTTCTGCCCAATCAGGGCGGTCGCCCTGTTCCTCGAAGGGCTCACCAAGGCGCGTGTTCCTCCATGCCTTGAGTCGTTCCCGGCTGCTCTTTGAATCAAGGAATTCTTCAACGATCTGTGTCCAGGACACCCAGCCCAAAGGAGAATAAAGGCTGCTGAGTTGATACCCCCGCTTCGGACGGTCGGGATAGGTTGGCGTCCATCGTCCATGTTCAAGCATCTCTGACTTGTGGTGTTCGTCTATTCTGGCGTGACAAAAGGCGCATTGATACCAAACGTCAGAGACCTTGCCTTCCGGGTCGCGGGTAAATTTCAGCCCGAAGTCAGCCCCGTCGCCACCCCAAACAAGCCGCTGATATGTCCCGCAATGGGGGCATGGGACTTCGTAATAACGCTGATCGGACTCCAAAAACGAGCGTTCTATTCGGGAGACGCCTTTGATTGTCGGTGTGGACACCTCCATGATCTTCTTTCTTCTCCCGAATGAGTCTGTCCGTTTGCGCGCCAGATCAGCCGGATCTCCCTCGCCTCCAACGTCAGCTTCAAAACCGTCAAGATCATCGAGAAACAAAAATCGGACGGATTTTGACCGGAAAAACGCGCCACTATTGCTTCCAGACAAAAACAATATGCCTCCCGGAAATTCTTTAACCGTGATCGTGTTCCCGGAGTCCCGGACGCGGTTCTCTTTAATCTTTCCCCGGAGTCGCGGAGTCGCATCAATAGTCGGCTGCAATTTCTGTTTGCTGTGGTCGGCTGCAAGCTGCATGGTCGGAAAAATCATCATCATCGGCCCCGGCGATATGTCAGCGACAAATCCAAACCAGTTATTGCCCAATTCGGTAAAGCCTAACTGCGTGCCCTTCATCACGACGATTTCCTGTGTGCGGCTGCGCGGCGAAAGCTCATCCATGATCTCCCGAACATAGGGCGTCCGGGCAGAGCGATACTTTCCCGGCTCTGCCGCCGATTTCGCGGGAAGCATCCGATATGCGTCAGCCCATTCGCAAACGCTCAGGTCGGGGTCTGGTTGTAAGCCAAGGGAAAAAGCTTCATTATAAATTGTGTCGGCGTTGAGCATTATCATTCTCCTGTAATGTCAGGTTGTCAGCGTGCAAGTTCATCAAGCGCTTGCCGGATTTCCCCGGTCAGGATTTCGGAAATTTTCATCTGATCATTCTCCGCTGCCAGGATCGGGGCAACCCGGTCGGGAATGTTCAAGAGGCTGTCCCGGAGCGTCCGAGCCTTGCAAAATGCGGCGTTCTTGACCGCTTCAGCGTCGATGAGCTTACCCGTCTTCTCATCGATCTCCAACTTGAGTAGAGCTGCTCTGTACTGTTGAGAGAGAGCTCTTGCGTCGGTGTAGCTGAGTCCGGCTGTCTGCGCCTGTTGCGTCAGGTCTTTCGCGGCCATGACCGGGGATGACGGCGTTGATTGCCCGGCGGCCAGAAGAACCTTGCGAGGAGTGAAATTTGAATCCATATAGGCGTCGGCCACGTCTTGATCGATAAACAGCTTCCGGCCTTCCTTAATTTGCGCCTCTTTAGGAATGCCGCCAGAAAGCAAATACCGGAAAACTGATCTTTCAGTGATTCCACGGTGTTTCGCAAACTCTTTAACTGTTACTTTGTGCATAATTTTAACCTATCGGAAATAAATGACTTTATTTTAATTTTCTATCCCTGCGAAAATCCTGCGCCTCAGCGAGCCGTATCTGGAAATAGCTTCAGGAAGGACCCGCTTTATATAACGTAGCATTATTATTAACTTTTTCAAAAACGTTTTTTAGAAATTGCACTGTGGTTCGATATCCTTCAACTCCCAGCGCCCAACTTGCAATGCTTCGTTTCTGTAAAATGCGGGGCAGAGTGGATCCCGTTTTCTCCACCCCGCGCACTCTTGCCTTTCGATCAAGAGAGGAGAAATTCATAGTAATAACTCCAGGTGCAACAGCGCAGACCAAATACGATCCATCCGGCAATTTTCTTCGGCTGTGCCATTATCGCGTAAATTCTTGACGTCTTTCTTCATAAGAGCGGCATACTGGCGCACTTCCAGGATCAGATCGTCAAATGTTTTCGGCCCCTTCATAGTCAGAGCCATGTGGCGTTCAACAGGAAGGGCGGCTGGCGGCAAAGGCTGTCCCCATGACTTTTCAAGGATCGTCACGGCAGCCTGGCCGGAAAGGACTCCCGCCTTGTCCAGGGCATCTCTTAAGGCTTTGAGAGCTCGCTTCCCTTGTGGTGATCGCAAAACAGAAGCTATTTTCGGCTTTTGCCTTTCGTAGAGGTCGGCAACCGTCGCGGAACGATTACTGTCCAGCCAGCGCAGAATTTCAAGCGTTTCACTTTCCTGACGGATCATACGTTCCACTGTCGAAAAATCAAACCTGTGGCCGTTATCCGGCTCTGCGGGAAACAATGTGTCCGTTGCCACCTTGCCGGCAAAAGTGGCGTGTATCACACTAGCGTTCAGCCGACCTGATCCAAGTATTGCCGTTGTGTCGGGAGACACCGCCCAACAGATACCGTCAATGTTTGGATTATCAAGGGGACGCCCAATCGAAACTTCATTAAGGGGAAATCCCTCATGCCAGAATATGAGCGCGTGACCTGCTTCATGAGTGCAAATGAACCGTCGCCGATTTTTCATTCTGCCTGCCACCGCTTCCCCGCGGGCTCGTTCCCCATTCTGTCCGCTGCCGGAAAAAGTGCGAAGCCATACTTGTTCAGCCATAGTCGCAAAGCGCGGGTCGAAGCCGTCGTTTTGCGCCATTTGTCACTTCCAAGTGGAACGACCGCCGGAAAATCCGGATAATTATTAGTCCATGCCATAACATCAACGATGGGTCTATGTAGAAAATGCGCGATCGCGTCAATGCCGGTTAAAGTTATGTCCGGCGATTTTTCAATCATCTTCAATTTAAACGCCGCCCGCAGTTGTTCCGACTTCATTTTTTCCGGGTGATCCGGATCGATGCCGTATTCCGCCGCAAACTCCCGCCACTCCGCCAAATCAAGTGACGGGACGCCATTCCTTGATTTCATCGGGAAATTGTAGTCGTTGCGGATTGAAAAAAGGCTGACATAGCTTCGGTGGAACAACTCTTCCAAATTTTCAACTCCGTAAATTACTTCTTCTTTTTTTTCTTTCATTTTTTCTGCTTTCATTTTTCATCTCCTTTTTTAAAAAAATTTATCCAGACCCCACCTGGGGACGCGCCGAGGCTTCTGCTCAATCCTTGTTATTACCGGAGGTTTGTCGGTCAGTTCTGGATGCTGCGCCCGCCACTTTTTGAGCTCGGTTTTGTCGGCTGTCCAAATTCCGCTTTTTTTCACTATTGGCAGGTCGTAACCCAAACGCCAGTCCAAAATAATCGCCGTGTTCCTGACTCCAAGTTCGATTGCTATTTGATCAATTCCTTCAATTTCTGTGTAAAATTTCATAATGAATTTATACGCCTCCTTGTTTAATGTCTTCTTTTACATTCATTTTCATTTCCTCCTTATTATTTTTTCAATGTTTCAATTCCTTCATTTCCATAAACACAACTTCGCTTCTTTGCCTGCGCAAGAAAGACAGGATTAAGAACATCAACAAAATCATAAACAATCGCCCTGTCCTTGCCTGGTGCAGGCCGCAAGGCTCTGCCTATGTACTGAATCAGCCGTCCGTGATATCTAATGGGTGTTACCAGGAATAAGCTTGATATAGCCGGCAGATCAAATCCCTCGCCGATCAACTGGCTGGTAGCAATTAGACACCGGCATTTGTCCTGGCGCAAGTCGTCAAGTATGCGCTGCCGGTCCCGATTTCCGGTGCTTCCGGTCAGCACTTCGGCTTTGATTTCATACTTGTTTTCCAATATATTAGCCAAGTCGAAGCAATGCTGTTTCCGATCACTCAAGACAAGACTGATTCCGTCCCCGGTGTCTTTGGCCACAGTGCGGGCAATAAGTTGATTCCTTTCGTCATTCTCGGCCAATTCAGATAACGCTGTCGTGTAGTTCTCGCTTGCGTCCACTTGAGTCTCAAAGTTAGTCTTAGTCCAAACCACATCCGCCGCACAGAGGTCGCCGGAAGCTATTAAGTCGGCCTTTTCAATTTGACCGGTCAGATCGCCCAGGTGCCAGTAAATGACTCTGGACAGGCCGTCCCTGCGGTATGGCGTTCCCGATAGGCCAAGCAGATACTTGCAGTCGAATTGCTCAATAACTTGGACATATTGCATAGCCGGCGCATGGTGGCACTCATCGGCAATTAGGAAGCCAAAGTGCGGCGCCGCTTCTTCAGCCATTTTTATCAGGCTCTGAGCTGTCGCAATGGTCACGCACTTTATGTCCTGTTTGCCGTCGCCAATTATGCCGGCCTCGACGCCAAGAAAGGACTTAATCCGATCCCGCCATTGCCAGAGAAGCTCTTTTGTATGGACTAAAACAATGGCCGGCTGTTGTCGTTGCGCTATCATGTGACAGGCCATGACGGTCTTGCCTGCTCCGGGCGGGGCTGAAAGCAGGCCATGATCGTGCCGCAAACAGTCTTCTACCGGCTGTCTTTGGAATGGTCGGAGTTCGCCCTGAAAGGCAAAACGAATCGGTTTCAGGACGCGCCGCCGGTTGTCTGTAATCCAAATCTGCTCACCATAATTCTTGCACAAAAAATAAGCTTGCTTTACAAAACCCCGGGGGCAAATCAAGTCGCCGTTGCCAGTCTGCTCATAGAATGTCAAAACAGGCTCTATGTTGCCCGTCCAGCGGCCCATCTTTATGGCTTCCTGGTACTTCGGATTGTCCAAAGTCAGACGCTGTTTTATAGCCTCGGCGGTAGTCTTTTTCATACCTGTTAATTTCAACTTGCTTTTTATCTCAAAAATCATTATATATTTCTCCTCCAGTTTGCTTTAGCCTCTGTCAGGTGTGTCGGCCTGGCAGGGGCGCTTCTTTAGCTTGCAACCATTTCCTGCAATCTTGCCCTTTCAATGTCCTCAGCTTCTGCCATATCAGCCCATGGATCAGGCAGAATATTCTCTTCAATGCAATCTTTCACAAACCTTTTCAAAACGTCCGGCGGTAATGAATCAAGCTCAACAACCTGGGGGCCATATTCCTGGACAAAACTCTTGTAATTCGGATCACTTTCCTTTCCTGGATCGCTCGGCAAGTGATAAGCCTCAATTTGTTCAGGCGTTAAGGCGATGCGCTCAAAATTGATCAGCTCGCCGGCATTGCCAAAGTGTGAAAGCCTATCTTTCAAACTTTCGTAAATAGCTAGGCCTGACGGATCAAAATCGCCGAGATAATAAAGAAAACAATCCTTTCCTTCGTCGATCTGTGCCTCAAAGCGTTCGTAGGCCTCGTATATCGATGTCCTGCTTGCCTGGCCGCGGACAACCATAAGGCTTACGTCATAATAATGAGTAACTTGCGTCAACACGCTTCGCAAAGCATCTTTTTCAGACCAGATCTCAATGTAATTCGGCTGATTCTGCCACCGGTCTTTTCGGTATGAATGTCTTACTGATTTCATAAAATCTTGCAGGTCGGTCCATGAACTAGGCTTGTCCACCTGCCGCAGCCTGTCAGCAAAACTGTTTTCCGGCAGTAACCCCTCGTCACGACCCTGCACGCACAGCCGGGAAAGCTTCTGGTACGATTCTATTTTGTTAGACAGTATCTGTCTCGACACACATTGATAATATATTTGTCTTAAACTTAGCGCATAGTCATAGCTCGAAATTATTTTTTGCACTTGTTCTAAAAGTGCTAATGAAGCCTTTTGCATATTCTGATCTCCTTGTTTGTCGTTTTCATAGTTTAATTTCGTTAATGCAACACTCTCTTGAGGTCAATGAGATCGCATTCCAGCCCACCGGTGCGCCCTCTTGACCTCTTCGGACCCACATTAATATCCTCTCGCAGGCCTGCATAAAACTTCGACGGGGAAACAACCCGCGTCCAGGGATTTAAATTAAAGGGTGTTTCCGGTAGCGACGCATTTAAAAACCAGTCTACCAATTTTTTCATTTCACCATCCCAGCCTCTCAGGTATTCGATGGCCTGCTTTTTACAGACCTTCAGTTCCGCCACTAAAGGCTGATAAATGTCAGGGGCCGGATATTCGTCGGCTCTCAAAACAATGTCGTCGCCGTCAACGAATACCTCGAAACCAAGCTTTTTAAGTTCCGCAATGATGTTTTTTGCAGTCATATTTTAATCTCCAGAGGCTTTGGGTGTTTATTTTCTTTTCCCCCCGGTAGGAGGGGGTTTTTATCCGCAACACCGCAACAATCCAATATTATCGCGGGTTTATATGTTGCGGATAGATTTTGGTTATCCGCAACAGGAAAACTCAATAACGACGCGGGTTGTGGCGGCGTTGCGCCATTTTCGGGGGTAACGGGCGCAATAATATTTTTTTCGTTTAGGATGTATCGTGCGAATGCCTCCGTGAATTGATCTCGGTGGTAGCCTTTAGGTGTAGTTAATCCTGTCCTGATCGTTCTGGAAATGATGCCGTACTTTTTTAACTTATCCGCAACCTGCCGGGGCGTAATCTGAAGACCCCTGTGGTATGTTTTCCAGGGTTTCTCATCATCTTCACAGAGCGCATTAATCAAATCAACCGTACTGATCCGGTCGATTCCCTGGGTTTCGAAAATCTCTCGAATAGCAGCAAGTAACTCAATACCAATACTTTGCGACGCGTTTTCGCCGCCGGATAGTCTTAACGCTGCCTGTGTGCCGATCTCTAGCCATTCGCCTCCGGCGACCATAGCGATACTTAATAAAGGCTCCCAATTATCCTGTGCGCGGTCATTCAGGCTTTCCGGCAATGGCGGACGTGCTTGTTTCACCTGGTCGGTGTAATCCTCCGCGAAACGGGCAAGTTTTGATCGCAAATCATCAAACAACTTTGGTTCCGCGTATCGTATCCGGTCAACCTTTTCGTTAGGCAGCTTACGACGAAGTTCCAAAACTATAGAGCGATCCATTAACGTATCGGCCAGTTTCCCGATCCCCGCCAAAGCCTTCGGCCCCCATGTGCTGAATCTTGTAGGCGTGAAGTTGTCTCCAACGGTACGAATGACGAACGCTTGATCTCTCGTATGGCCACTGTTAAGTATTCCACGCAGTTCTTCATTATCCCGCATAAAAGCATCCGCCTCGTCAATCATCAATGAGGGGTGCCACGCTTCTATGGATCGGAAAATCGCCGACGAAGAAATATTGCTTGCCGTAAGGGATCGTGCCGAAAGCATTCCGATGATGGAAAGCAGCTGTGATTTGCCACAACGTGGCTCTGGCGATACGACAACAGCTAGGGGCGCAATATTTACAACGTCAACGAACCAGGTAAACGCTATCCAAAGCGCGACGGCATCCGCAATCTCAGGCCCGCAAACGATAAACCTTCGGACGGCTGCTGAAATATCATGAAGAAGTTGCGCCGGGTCAATCGGGTTAGGCCAGGGCTTAACCTCCGGGAATGGCGTTTTGACGCCGGCGTTCCCTTCTCGAACCGCCTTCACCTGGCTGTCAAGAAAACCGACCCGGCAACCTAGCTCTTTTGCTTTTTGTCTTCTCGCACGATCGTATTCCAAAGGTGACAATGCCGCTAATTTTTGAATTATCTCATTAAGAGGTTCTGATTTCGTACATGTTTCACTTTCCGGTTCTTTTGCCGCATCAATGCAAGACTTGACTGCCTCCAGGCCGGACAGCCTTGCAAGATCGTTGAAGTCGGTGTCTTTGTCGCCTCTGTTTTCGGGGAATTTTGGGATAGCCAACAACCCATTGACAGCCCGCGCCGCCTCGGTTGCTTTCGTTTCGCCTGGATTGTCTGTCCTTTTCCAGTCGTCATCGGCGCACAATATGATTTTGGCGTTCGGGTATTGTTCGCGGATCGTGTTCGCGACCGATAGCAGATTTCCGGCAAAAAACCCGATCACAACGGCGTAGCCTGTTGCTGCATGAAGCGTTGCGCAAGTGGCGAGCCCCTCGGCGATCAGGATCATGCCGTTCGGCTCGCCTATCAAGAAATAACAACCGGAAACAGCCGTACCGGGTAGGAATTTTTTACCGCCATCGGGCGATATGAATTGCAGGCCTTGTATCGCGCCGTCTTTGTCACGAACCGGAATAACCAGATTTTCTCCGAATTGTTTAACACCGTACGACTTGATTTTTTTCCTTACCAGATAGGGGTGTTCCGGCGCTGGTTCAGCCTGTTCCCAAATCTGCTCAGCCTTCCGCCGCGCTTCGGCGTGCATCCGTTCGTGTTCGGCTTGTCGCTGCACCTTGACCTGCGCCATCCGTTTGAGATAGGCGTCCCGATCTTCCGGGGTTATAGTATTGCTATCTCGTTCCGTCCATGTCTCAGAAATGCCACGCTTCCAACATCCGAATGCGCCAGCCATCGGTTCATCGGTATGAAGGACATACCATGCCGATAAACTTCCGGGACGATCTCCTTGCGGCGTGAACCGGTGGATTGTGCCATCGGCGACGATAGTCGTCGGCGGTTCGAGTCCGGCATTTCGCATTGCCTGTTTGAAACCAATGTTCATGGCCGCTCACCTCTTTTTGTCCGGGACAACGCTCGAACGCGCCTCAAGCCAAGCGATCAACTCGGCAATGGGATAGGCGATCTTTCGGCCGATCCGAATCCGGCCTGGAATGCCCTTGCCCTGGGAGTCAAGATTGCTGATGTACTTTTCCGAAATGAGTCCGCCGGTGAAACGGGACACTTCCGCCCGACTGACGATCGCCGCCGGCCATTTTTCGGCCATTGCTTGAAAAGGATTGCTTCGATCTTCGGTCATAAAAATGCCTCCTTAAAGTTTATTTTGCTTCTTTTGGGGCACTGTATGGAAGAATAAAGTTTCTCGCTAATGGACATGTTTTGATGGGAAATGTCCATTTAGCGAGAAGGTATATGCTTATTTTGTTAAGGGTGGGAATTGGCGTCGACTGATCACCGGTATAAAAGCTTTTGGACGCTTATTTCGGGGATGTACTTTTGGCCAGTTCGGAGGCAGGGGAATGAGTCTTGAACGTTTTTTTTCTCTCGCCAATAACTTGATAAGCGCCTCCCGGCTATGCAGACAGGGATATATAGCCATTAAATTGTCAATGGCTTGCGACGGCGTGTATCCGAAACCGAGTTTGAGAAAATAGGTTGCCACGATAGAAGCAACCGGAAGCGTCCGGCTTTTTTTGCCGGCAGTCCAATTCATCACTTGCGCGGCCTTGGCTCGGTTACCTTCTCGATATGCGGCCTTGGCTCGGTCGATTTCAGCGATAAGTTTCGGATATTGGATTTGAGCTTGAGAGAAGCGATCTTCGATATCCCGTGCCGCTTTCAATGCCGCCAGAACCAAATTCAGACTTTCATCGTTTCGAGACTGGACGATCTCGATCGCGTGATCTATTTCAGCAAGTCGCTCAGCAGTGTCCCGCCGGTGCGAAAGCGCGGTGTCCAACTGTTCTTTGTAAAAACGGAATTCTACGCTCATACTCTACGCCTCCTGTTGCGCTCCCGGTAGTAATGCCGGGGAAGCGGCCCAGGACTGCCGCTTGTCGGGTCATGATCCCTATCCCCAGCATGATCTTTCTACAAAAAAACCTTGTATCCGATATTCAGGGCATTGCCCAGGCGCTTTGCCATCTCTTTTCCAATCGGGCGCTTGCCGTTCTCCATCTCGCTGACATGACGCTGTGGAATACCGATCAGTTCGGCAAGTTTCATCTGCGTTAACCCTTGGCGGTATCTGGCGCCGGCCAAAGCCTTGCCGATAAGTTGCCCTTCGGAATATTCCGGGTATGCTTCGCGCCAGGAAACGGAATCGGACGTATCCACAAACCCCAGGGGTTTTAAGTTTTCAATAGCCTGGGCCATGTTTACAATCGGCCCAACAAAGCGAAGCTCTATGTTTTCAGTAGGGCGCTTTTTCGTGTGTTCCCGCATAAATCACCTCAATCAATTTTATTTCTTTATTCACCACTTCCCATATTGCAACAAAAGTCGGGTGCCCTTTTTTTAAATGGCAATGGTAGCGGTTTCCGGGTAATGCGCTAAAGTTTGGCCAGTCTCCCCGTATCGGCCCGTTTGCCTCCATGTCTTTCTTTAAGGCAATCAGAAGATTTTGGACGTTTTCAGGTAAATACCGGACGCGCTTATGTAACCCTGTCTTTTCTTTAACCGTCCAATTCATAAATTTATCCTATACTAAAAAAAGGTATATTGCAAGTGGCTATTTCTGAATATTCACAACGTCGCCCGCGGACTTCTTGTCCTCTTTCAAAGCCATACTTAATGCCCGTGTCGCCTCCCTCAAACGGCTTTCGGAAATGTGTGAATAGCGCATAGTCATAATGTTTGTTTTATGGCCTAAAAGTTTCTGGACGGTGTAAAGGTCGGCGCCCTGCTCGATCATCCAACTGGCGTAACTATGCCGGCAGGAATGAAAGCATATTTTCAACCGGGGATCGTCAATGCCTTTGTTCAGGCCCAGGTCATCAACGGTTCTTGCGAACACCGCCGAAATATGGTCTAATTTCCCCTTCCTTCCCCTAAAAACATAATCCGCCGGATTGCCGGTCTGCCTGCTTTTCAGCATTTCAATGGCTTGTGCCGTTAAAAAGGCGTAACGCGATCCGGCTTTCGCGTCCCGGATCGTCAAGGTTCCCTGATCCAGGTTCACGTCGGCCCAAGTCAACGATGCTATTTCACCGAACCG
>MAEO01000079.1 GCA_001683985.1 Smithella sp. M82 | reverse complement strand
ATTCCCTCCCCAATTGTTTTGGAAATCAATATGCCATAAACACATCAATATGTAAATATTTTATTGAAACCTTATACTAGGTATTACATCTTCTATTAGCTCGTATAAAGACTGTTCCCTTTGATGCCATTCAATAGAATCACACTCAGGCATGTTTTGGTAAGTCTTTTCTTTCTCCCGTTCTATTAAAACTGGCAACTGTGATTCGATAGAGTCTATGTAATCTTCAAGAGCGTATAGCTCATAAAACATCTCAGCAAATCTCAAATCATACGGTCCTGATTTCATCACTAAGAAATCCTATTATTGTATCTTTATTTTCGCACAACGATTTAAATCAGCGGGGGGCTGTAAGCCATCCGCTGGAGCCGGTTGTTGTGCTGATTTTTATCCTATTAAGAAGTAGTCATTATCAACCTGCTTTAATTTATAAGTTTCTAATGGCCCTACTCCGACATCATAGTCAATCATTAATTCGCACAAACGCTTACCATCGATGAGTACAATTCTTTTCTCAATGCCTTGGACATATTCTTGTGCTTCAGCTGTAAAATATGATGTTGTAATGAAGACTCCTTTTTTTGCGTGTTTACTTTCCAGACTTCCAGTGAATTTCTGGATTTCAGGCCGACCAACTGGATTTTCCCATTTTTTAGCTTGAAGGCAGATTATATCGAGCCCGAGTTTATCCTCCTTGATAATCCCATCGATTCCTTCGTCAGCGGGCTTCTGTGAAAGTTGCGTTTCATCATAGGGATCGCCATAACCCATCGCAACAAGAACGTCTTTTACAAGCATTTCAAAAAACTTCCATGTGCCCTGTTTTACCCTCTCAAGCAATTCTTCTGCAAGGTTCTGCTTATGGTATTTATAGGCAGACGCTAGTGCATCTTCTGGAACAATTACTTCCTCATTGTCATCATAATCACATTTATCTGATTTCTTATATCTGTTTTTTATATAGTCGTTATACTCCTCAAACTGCCTTAAATCCTGAACGCTAATACGTTCTGGCTTCTTCTCAAGTAATGCCAAACCGCGGGTGGTTATTTTAAATTTCTGATGCCCCGTTTTATCAAGAATGAGAGCCTTCACAAATTGACCGATTGAATTATTAATCATTATTCTGGCTCTATTAGGTCGATCATCCTCTAACAAAGAATAGCTATTTTCGAGATATGGCGGTATCTCCTTGTATAAGTGTTCCTCACCGTCAGCGAAGATATTTAATACAGGTAGCATATAGTCATGTAATTTTGGGGCTTCAGCCATAGTTTCTTCTCCATTCATTAAGCACAACAGTGCAATAAGTGGAAAATGTTCCGCCATATCAGACCATATAGATGGAAAGATTTTCCACTTATTATGATATTAAAG
>MAEO01000007.1 GCA_001683985.1 Smithella sp. M82 | reverse complement strand
GGGGATGGAGGGGGATTTGATGAGGATAGTTTTAAATAACAATATAAACAATGACTTAGAGGTGCATTTTCGAGTGAAAAAAAAGAAAATAAAAATTGGCGTGGTCGGAGTCGGCCATTTAGGTAATTATCATCTGCAAAAATATAGTAAATTAGAAGTTTGCGAGATTGCCGCTGTGGCTGACACATTTGTCGACCGTGCAAAAAAAGCGGCAGAAATTTATAACTGTACCCCGTTTTCCGATTATAAGGCGATGCTGGGTAAAGTTGATGCCGTGAGTATTGCGGTTCCTACCAGCGGACATTTCGAAGTGTCCAGAGATTTTCTGTCTGCAGGAACGGATGTCTTGATAGAAAAACCTATATGCGAAAGCCTGGAAGAAGCTGATGAATTGATAGAATTGGCAGGAAAAAACAGTTTGATTCTTCAGATCGGTTTTGTTGAGAGATTTAATCCCGCAATCATGGCCATGGAGAATGTTATAAAGAAACCTATGTTTATTGAAGCGCATCGCTTGCATCCCTTCTTTGAACGAGGAACCGATGTTGATGTTATCCTGGATTTGATGATTCATGATCTGGACATTATTCTGAAATTTGTAAATGCTCCGATTACAGGTGTTGAAGCTGTGGGAGTTCCTATTCTTTCCGACAAGATTGATATATCCAATGTGCGAATTTCCTTTGCTACCGGTTGTATAGCTAATGTTACGGCCAGTCGCATTAGCGCCAAAACCATGCAAAAGATACGCTTTTTCGGAGCCGAAGGATATCATGCTGTCGATTGCCAGAAACGGGAAATTGTATCTTTGAGCAAAAAGACAAATGAAACCGGTCAACAGCAGATTATTCAGAATAATATTGAAGTTGGCAGTCATGATCCTCTGGAGGAAGAAATTCGCTCTTTTATAAATACCGTGTCCAATCGTTCCCTGCCTTTTGTTTCCGGTGAAGAAGCGCGTAAATCCCTGGAGTTGGCCCTTGATATAATAAAAAAAATGAAAGTTGCCGAGGTAGTATAATAATGATTCCGATGGTGGATTTAAAAAAGCAGTACCATAATCTGAAAAACGAAATTGATGCTGCGATTAGCGATGTTTTAGAGCAAACCCGTTTTATTCTTGGACCCAATGTAAGCGCACTGGAAGAAGAAATTGCTGCCTATCATGATTTGTCTCATGCTGTGGGAGTAGCCAATGGAACCGATGCCTTACTTCTGGCATTGCGCGCTTTTGGTATTGGAGCCGGTGACGAGGTAATTACTACACCTTTTACCTTTATTGCTACGGCGGAAGTAATAGCTCTTTTAGGCGCCACACCTGTGTTTGTGGACATTTGCCCTGAAACTTTTAATCTTGATTGCAGCCGGATTGCTGAAAAGATTACCACGAAAACAAAAGCAATTATTCCAGTCCATTTGTTCGGTCATCCTGCTGAAATGGCACCGATTATGGAGATAGCCGGAAAATACAACATTAAAGTGATTGAAGATTGTGCGCAGGCTTTCGGAGCTAAATATAATGGTAGGAAAGTCGGTACAATAGGCGATGTCGGGTGTTTTAGTTTTTTCCCCAGTAAAAATCTAGCAGGTTACGGTGACGGAGGTATGGTCATTACAAATAATGAAGAAATTGCCGGGCAAATAAAAATATTGCGCAATCATGGTAGTGCGAAGCGTTATTATCATCAGGCAATCGGCTACAACAGTCGTCTTGATGAAATTCAAGCCGCGATCATTCGTGTTAAACTCAAGAAAATAGACCAGTTTAATGAAGCACGTCGTAAAAACGCGGCGTTTTATTGTGCAGCTATCAAAAGTAAAGATATAATCCTGCCGACAACTGTTTCTGATTGTGAACATGTTTATCATCAATTTACTATTCGTGCAAAAAATCGTGATGTTTTAGCCGGCGCTCTTCAAAAAAAAGATATTGCTTCAGCCGTTTATTATCCGGTACCTTTGCATCAGCAGGAAGTTTTTCTGAATTTGTATAATGTTTCGGTAAAATTGCCGCAATGCGAAAAATGTGCACAGGAAGTTCTTTCTTTGCCGATGTTTCCGGAATTAAGCAGGGAGGAAATCATATTTATTTCCGACGTGATTAATCATGCCTCTTGAAAAAAAAGAAATCAATTCCAATAATGAACTCTACACATAAAAAAAATAAAACAATCATGATTGTTGCCGGTGAGGCTTCCGGCGATATGCATGGAGCAAATCTGGTAAGAGAAATGTTGAGGATTGATCCGACACTGAATTTTTACGGTATCGGTGGAAAGAAAATGAAAGAAGAAAAAGTTCAAATTCTTGCTGATGCTTCCGATATGGCTGTTGTCGGTTTGACCGAGGTTATTTCCAAATTGGGAAATATTTTTAAAATAATGAATATGATGAAAAGATCCTTAGATGAGCGCCGACCGGATCTTGTTATCCTGATTGATTACCCTGATTTCAATCTTCCTTTGGCTAAGGCTGCCAGAAAAAGAGGAATTAAGGTTTTTTATTATATCAGCCCGCAGGTTTGGGCCTGGCGCAGGGGCAGGATAGGAAAAATTAAGAAAACTGTAAATAAAATGGCAGTTATCCTTCCTTTTGAAGTTGATACATATGCCCGAGAAGGTTTTACGGTAAATTACGTCGGGCATCCCTTGCTTGATTTGGTAAAGGCGAATTATTCCAAACAGGAGTCGAAAAAAAAATTCGGTCTTGTTGAAAATAAAATTACGATAGGAATTTTGCCCGGCAGCCGGCTTTCGGAAGTTGAAAAATTAATGCCGGAGTTGTTGCGCGCGGCCGAAATTTTAAAGAAAGAAATGCCGGACATACAATTTGTTCTTCCGCTGGCCGATACTCTTGAAGAAAAAAACGTAGCTGAAATTATTTCCCGATTTTCGTTAAAAATAGATGTAATTGCCGGTCATACTTATGAAGTCATTTCCTGCACCGATTTGGTTTTGGTTGCTTCAGGGACGGCAACTCTGGAAACAGCTCTCCTAAATGTTCCCATGGTTATTGTTTATAAAATTTCTCCTCTTTCTTACGTTATTGGAAGATTATTTATTCGTGTAAAAAACATAGGCCTGGTTAATATCATTGCCGGGAAAACCATTGTTCCTGAACTGATTCAAAAAGATGCCAGTGGAGAGCATATTGCCGAAGAGGCTCTGTCAATTTTAAGAAATAAAGATAGAAATCAGAAAATGGTAAAAGAATTGGAAGCCGTTCGCGCCAAATTGGGCGAACCTGGTGCTGCAATAAGATCTGCGCAAATTGCCTGTGATATGATATAGGAACAATTATGGAATCTTTTAAAAGACTTTTATTGATGGCCAGACAATATTATTTGCGTTTTACTCTTGCCGTGATTTGCATGATTATCGCCGGAGGTTTGCAATCCGCTCTGCCGCTTATTGCCAAACCGGCCATTGATGAGATATTCGTCAGCAAAGATATTTCCGCCTTGAAGTGGATTCCGTTTGCGGTCGTCGCCATTTTTCTGTTTAAAGGATTGGCCAACTATGGACAAGCAGTTTTAATGAGCTCTATCGGTTTGCGCATTGTTACGAACTTGCGTAATCAACTCTATGAACAAATCCAGAAACAATCCTTGTCTTTCTTTGCCGACCACCCCACAGGACTATTGATGTCGCGGATTACCAATGATGTTCAATCCGTTCAAACTGCTTCCGCTGAGGCGATAACTGCATTGGTTAAAGACACTTTTATGCTGATAGGTCTCATCGGCGTTATTTTTTACACGGACTGGAAACTGGCGCTTATTGCAATAGTCGTCTTTCCTTTAACCATTTATCCTATTGCCTGGTTTGGCAAAAAAATGCGCAAGGTTACTACCTCCACTCAAATCACCATGGGAACTCTGAATTCTCTTTTACAGGAAACCATTTCCGGAACCAGAATTGTCAAGGCGTTCGGCATGGAAAAATACGAAAGCAACAGATTCGCTGCAGAAAATGAAAAGCTGTTTAAATATAACATGAAAGCAGTTTCCGTAAACGCGATTTCCAGTCCCTTAATGGATTTTCTGGGAGGATTGGGAATTGCCGCCGTCATTTTTTACGGCGGATACAACGTCGTACATGGTAATTCCACACCGGGCACTTTTTTCTCTTTTATTGCCGCGCTGCTGATGCTCTACGAACCGGTTAAACGGCTTACCAATATTAATAACACAATTAATCAGGGCATTGCCGGAGCCGACCGTATTTTCAGTATCATTGACCGGGTACCGGATATCAAAGACAAGCCTGGCGCGGTTGTGTTGCCGCCAATCAGCAAAAGTATTGATATGAAAAGTGTGACCTTTTGCTACGAAAAAACACCGGTTTTGAAAAACATCAATCTATCGATTAAGGCCGGTGAGGTGGTCGCTTTTGTCGGGATGAGCGGCGGAGGAAAAACGTCGCTGGTCAATCTTATACCTAGATTTTATGATGTCACTCAGGGGCGTGTTCTGATTGACGGACATGACATTCGTGACGTGACGTTGAAATCTCTACGCGGTCAGATTGCCATAGTCACGCAGCAAACGATACTTTTTAATGATACGGTAAGAAATAACATTGCTTATGGTGATATTGAAAGAACTGAAGAAGATATTACTAACGCGGCCAGGGCGGCAAATGCTCACGACTTCATCATGAAAATGCCCAAAGGCTATGATACAAATATCGGAGAACTGGGCACCAAACTTTCCGGTGGGGAAAAACAGCGCCTTTCCATCGCCCGGGCGATTTTGAAAAATGCACCTATTCTGATTCTGGATGAAGCCACTTCATCGCTGGACACGGAGGCGGAAATTGAAGTGCAGGATGCTTTGGATAATCTCATGAAGGGTCGTACTACTCTGGTTATTGCACACAGACTATTCACAATCCGCAACGCCGACAGAATTATTGCGCTGGTCAACGGAGAAATTGTCGAAGAAGGTAATCACGAAAGTCTTATGGCAAAAAAAGGCGAATATTTCCGTCTGTATAATTTGCAGTTTAAAGATGAAGAAGGTAATGGGAAAGATGATCAATTGGCAAAGGATATGGGATGATGACGGCAATACAGGTTTCTATGTTCCGCTCAAGATAATTGCATCCGTCCTGTCTTTTTTCTATCTCGTTGTTATCAGTCTTCGCAATTGGTTTTACGATAAAAGAATATTCAAGGAAACCAAGCTTTCCTGCCCGGTCATCAGTGTCGGTAATATAACCGTAGGCGGCACGGGCAAAACGCCCTGCGTAATCATGTTGGCACGCATGCTTCAGAAAAATGGTTTTAAGCCGGCGGTTATCAGTCGCGGTTACGGCAGTAGAAGTATCAAACCGGTGAATATTGTATCGAACGGCGAAAAAATTTTACTGGACAGCGAAACCGCCGGAGATGAGCCCTATTTGATTGCTCGAGAATTAAAAAATATTCCCGTGATTACCGGCGCAAAAAGAATCCTTACAGGAGAAACAGCAATTAATGAATTCGGGGCAAATGTACTTATTTGTGACGATGCGATGCAGCACCGGCAAATTTTTAGGGATATTAATTTGGTTTTATTAGACAACTGCGGCTTGAGCGAAAAAAATTATGTCCTGCCACGCGGAAGATTGCGTGAACCGATAAAAGAATTAAAGAGAGCCGATGCGATAATATTTACGCGTACAAATGAGACTCAACAAACAGAGAAAAAAATCGGAGAAATCATAACAAAAAATATTCCCGTTTTTAAAAGTATTCATAAACCAAAAGATATCATCAGGACAAATTTTAATGAGCGAAAACCTATTTCCGAACTCAAAGAAAAAAAAGTTTATGCTTTTTGCGGAATTGCCAAACCTGATTCGTTTAAGAACATTCTGTTGCTTGCAGGAGTTGAAATTTTATTATTTGATATTTTCCCGGATCACCACCGTTACAACGAAAACGAACTGGAAAAAATCAAAAAAGGATTTATTAGTTCTCGCGCCGATTATCTTATAACAACAGAAAAAGACGTTGTACGCCTGCAAAATGATCCTGAATTTTTAAAAATGCTAACCGTTTTAAGAATGGATATGGAAATAATACCTTCCATTCAGTTATTTGAAGAATTTATCATTAAACGAATAAAACTTTGTCGTGGAATACAATAAAGGTAAACATTGATGTCTGGAAATATCAAAAAATTACCGCGTGAAGGTATAGATAAAATTCTAATTCGCGGTACCAATTGGATCGGCGATGCTGTCATGACATTACCGGCGGTGTCCTCAATTCGTGCCACCTACCCTAAATCGCATATTGCCATTTTGGTAAAACCATGGGTAGCTGATATTTATAAACTTTTTTCAGATCTGGATGAAATAATCATATATGAAAGTAAATTTGATAATCCTGCCGGAGTATTTCAACTTGCTCAAAGGCTGAAAGATAAAAAATTCGATTTGGCGATACTTTTACAAAATGCCATTGAAGCCGCGATTATTGCTCTTGCAGCGCGAATTCCGCTGCGTGCCGGTTATGATTCTGATGGCCGCGGGCTGTTGCTTACCAATCGGGTAAAGCGTACGGAAGAAATAAAAAAAATACACCAGACTGATTATTATCTGGAAATGGTCAGGGCTCTGGGTTGCGTTTCAGTAGGACGTGAAATGCACATGAAAACGAAGATAGATCTTTCAACAGCAAAAAACGTTTTGGGTAAATTTGTGCCAGAGGAAACCGGGAAAACAATAATCGGCATTGCTCCGGGAGCTACTTACGGTCCGGCGAAAAAATGGTTTCCGGAGAGGTTTGCCGAAGTGGCGGACAATCTGAATGAAAAATTTTCCGCTCGGATAATTGTCATGGGAGGAAAGTCCGATAGAGAAACGGCTCGGGAGGTTCAGAAACTGGCCAAAACGAAATTAATTAATCTAGCCGGAAAAACAACTCTGCAAGAAGCTATTTTTTTAATTTCACAATGTCAACTTTTTATCAGCAATGATTCGGGATTGATGCATATAGCCGGCGCTTTGAATATTCCCACTATAGCAATTTTTGGTTCAACAAATCCTATTACTACCGCGCCCGTGGGAAACAGATCAGTAATTGTCCGGCATGAAGTGTCCTGCAGTCCTTGCCTGAAAAAAAGCTGCCCGACGGATTTTCGTTGTATGGAAATGATTTCTGTTAAAGACATTTTGCATGTTGCTGAAGATCTATTTCGAAAAACACAGGATATCAATCAATGAAAAAGAACGTGGCCGTTTTTCTGGACAGAGACGGAGTAATTAATGAAGAAGTAGGCTATCTGGATGATCTTGATAAGTTTAAGGTAATTCCCTGCGCTTTTGATGCTATTAAATTGATCAATGAAAGCGGTATGAAAGCCGTGGTCATTTCCAATCAGTCCGGAGTGGCCAGAGGAATGATTACTGAAGAATTTGTGAAAAGAACAAATGATTATCTCCAGATTATTTTATGTAAACGGGGAGTTTGTATAGACAATTTCTATTATTGTCCGCATCATCCGACGGAAGGGCAAGAGCCTTACCGGCGTATTTGTGATTGCCGTAAACCGGCGCCGGGTATGTTTTCAGCAGCAGCCCGCGATTTAAATATTAATTTGAAATTATCCTACATGATAGGTGACAGATTCCTCGATATGGAGGCCGCAAAGAAGGTAGGAGTTAAAGGTGTTTTGGTAAAGACAGGCTATGGCAGTGAACTTTTACAGGATGATGGTCCCAATACGGAAACGGTTAACGGGAAACCGGATCATATTGCCGCAGATATATTGGAAGCTGTAAAATGGATATTGAAGGATAGAAAGTGAATATACTTATCGTAAAGCTCAGTGCAATAGGTGATGTAATTCATACCTTACCTTCTCTTTCTGCATTGCGCAGGCTTTATCCTGAAGCCCATATTACATGGGTCGTGGAGGAATCCGCTGCCGATTTGGTTATAAATCACCCTTATCTGAATTCAGTTTTAGTTTCACGGCGCAAAAGCTGGAGCAGGGACCTGATTCGTGGCCAGGTCAGAGGTCCTTTGTCCGAAGTTAAAAATTTTATAAAAATTTTGCGGCAAAGAAATTATGATTTAGTTATTGATTTCCACGGTCTTTTTAAAAGTTCGGTGATTGTATATCTGAGTCGCGGAAAAAGAAAGTTAGGCTATGATTCCTGGCAGGAATTAAGCGGCTTATTTCTTAACGAAAAAATTCCTGAAGACAGGAATAAACACGCGGTCGATCGTTATTTGGATTTTCCTCGTTATCTGGGAGCAGAAATTGACAAAGTCGAATTCACTCTTCCTTCAGATAATAAAGCGAAAGAAAAGGTGTTACGTTTACTGCGCAAACGTAAACTGGAAGATAAAAATTTTGTTGCAATTAATCCCATAGCTTTATGGGAAACAAAATTGTGGAGTAATGAAAAATTTGCTTGTTTGGCCGATTTGATTAATAATAAATTGTCACTGAAAGTTGTCTTTACGGGAAGCGAAGAAAAATCGATCAAAGAAATAACTTCACTAATGAACACTGAATATGTAAATTTCGGCGGCAAAACAACATTGCTTGATCTTGCTTATTTGTATAAAAAAGCATGCATGGTAATAACGACTGATTCCGGTCCCATGCATCTGGCTGCAGCAGTGGGAACTCCTGTTGTCGCTCTTTTCGGGCCGACAGATCCGGCAAGAACCGGACCTTACGGTGCCGGACATACAATCGTCAGGACGGGACTTTCCTGTAGTCCCTGTTTTTTAAAAAAATGCTCGACAAAACAGTGCATGCAGGATATTTCACCCGAGCAGGTTTTTGCCGTTGTGGAAAAGAAATTAACGAAGGAGTAGTAATAAATGCCTTTAAATAAAAAACTGTTGGAAATATTAATCTGTCCTCAATGCCGTGGAAAAGTCAGATACGATGAAAAGCAAAACGGCATTATTTGTGATCAGTGCAAATTGATGTATGAAGTAAAAGATGACATTCCCGTTTTGCTTGTGGAAGAAGCGAAAAAAATTTCATAATTTGCAGACGAAACAACCAAATTTCCCAGTATGTAAGTACTGTATATTGTTAGCTTTTGCTGAAAATAATAAAATTGCTTGACAGTGGATGAAGATTAATATAAAAATTTTATAATAACTAGTAAAAGGCTTTTTAGCCCTATTCTTTGGAGCGTTTCACGTATTCAACAAGACAAACCGAGATTTAATCCGTAACTACTAAAAATCGTGATATCTTTTTGTGTTTCTCAAAAAAGAATGCAGTAAAGTAACGATAAATGTAATGTCAGAATAATGTTTTACGCTACCCGGTTAGACTTTAAAGCAAGAAAATATTTATGAACATTGAAGACATTAAACGATTGCCTATCAGCGAGCTTAACGATTTAGCCAAAAAATTGGATGTTCCGGGCGCCAGCGGTATGCGCCGTCAGGATTTGATTTTCGCTATCTTGCAGACCCAGGCAGAACAAAATGGCGTGATTTCCGGTTCGGGCGTGCTGGAAATTCTTCCTGACGGGTTTGGTTTTTTGCGTGCCGTCGATTACAATTACCTGCCCAGTCCGGACGATATTTACATTTCTCCTTCACAGATCAGAAGGTTTAATTTGAAAACCGGCGATACGATTTCCGGCGAAGTTCGTCCTCCGAAAGAGGGGGAAAAATACTTTGCTCTCTTAAAAGTCGACACCGTAAATATGGAAAGTCCCGAACAAGCCCGGGACAAAATTCTTTTTGATAATCTTATCCCTCTCTATCCTTTGGAGAAATTAAACCTGGAGTATGATCCGAAAAACTACTCCACCAGAACCATGGATTTATTTGCCCCAATCGGCAAAGGACAGCGTGCACTGATTGTTTCCCCGCCCAGAGCAGGTAAAACAGTTCTTTTACAGGACATTGCTCACAGCATTGCTGCCAATCATCCCGAAGTTGTTTTGATGGTGCTTTTAATTGACGAACGGCCTGAAGAAGTAACCGATATGCAGCGCAGTGTTTCCGGTGAAGTAATAGCTTCCACGTTTGATGAACCGGCTTCTTTCCACGTGCAGGTGGCCGAAATGGTGATTGAAAAGGCAAAACGCCTGGTGGAACACAAAAAAGACGTAGTCATTTTATTGGATAGCATTACCCGCCTGGCACGGGCATACAATACTGTTGTTCCACCCAGTGGAAAAGTTCTCTCCGGAGGTGTCGATTCCAATGCCCTGCATAAGCCGAAACGATTCTTCGGAGCTGCCAGAAATATCGAAAACGGCGGCAGTCTGACGATCATCTCCACCGCTTTGATTGATACCGGAAGCAGGATGGATGAAGTTATTTTTGAAGAATTCAAGGGAACAGGCAACATGGAACTGCATCTGGATCGCCGCATTGCCGATCGCAGAATATTCCCCGCTTTTGATCTGATTCGTTCCGGAACCAGAAAAGAAGAATTGCTCATTCCCAAAAACAATCTCAATCGTGTCTGGATATTACGACGGTTACTCCAGGAAATGAATCCCGTCGATGCCATGGAATTTATTATAGGAAAGATCAAAAAAACAGAGACTAATCAGGAATTTTTGGATTCCATGAATTCATAAATGCAAAAAACAGGATTTGCGTTTTTGCTTGAATTTTTATCGCATACATTGTAATGTATTCCGGCGCTTTATTAAGTAAGGCAAAAAACATTAATAATTATTTGTAGATAAACACCATGGAAGAAAGGAAAAAGAAATGAAACAAGGAATCCATCCGGAATATAAAGAAACGACCATCACTTGTGTCTGCGGCAATGTTATTGAGACAAGGTCGACTAAAAAAGACATCAAAACGGAAATTTGTTCCAACTGCCATCCTTTTATGACGGGTAAACAAAGACTTGTAGATACAGCGGGTCGCGTTGAAAGATTCAAGAAAAAATACGAAGCCAAAGTGGAAAAGCCTCAGGTAAAAAAGACAACGACCACAGAAAAAACTACAGAAACTTCTAAAAAAACAACAAAAAAATAGATTAATTTTTTTATTTATGTTGCCGGTCTGATATTCTTTTGGATTTCGACCGGCATCGCTTTTTTGCAGGCGTTTTCCGATAGAGCCAGGCCTGTAAACATTTTTTCTAAACTAACCTTTTTGTGTTTTTAATTAAGTAATATGGAAATTATACTCGATAAACTTCGCGATATTGAAATACGTTACCGGGAATTGGAAGGACAGCTCAGCGATCCTAAAATCGTTTCCAAACAGGGACTTTATCAAAAACTGGCCAAAGAACATGCCGATTTAAGAGAGCTGGTGGAGACCATCCGTGAATATAATAAAGTCAGAAAACAAATAGAAGAATATGAAGGCGTTTTGGCGGAAGGCGATGAAGATCTAAAGACAATTGTTAAAGAGGAAATGCCTCAATTAAAACAGAAAAAAAGCGATCTGGAAGAAAAGTTGAATATTCTGCTTTTACCCAAAGATCCTAATGATAATAAAAACGTCTTTCTGGAAATAAGGGCGGGCACAGGCGGTGATGAAGCTGGTCTTTTTGCCGGAGATTTATTCAGAATGTATGCCAGATATGCGGAATCTCAGAGCTGGAAGGTGGAAGTAGTCAGCAGTTCGTCTGCAGGTGGCATTGGCGGCTTTAAGGAAATAATTGCGCAGATAGAAGGCAATGGCGCATACAGTCGCCTGAAATATGAAAGTGGTGTTCACCGTGTCCAGCGTGTGCCGGTTACGGAAGCGCAGGGTCGTATTCACACTTCGGCAGTTACCGTTGCCATTATGCCGGAAGCAGAAGACGTGGAAGTCAACATTGACCCGAACGATTTACGTATTGACGTATATCGTTCCACCGGTCACGGAGGTCAAAGCGTCAACACGACGGATTCCGCTGTTCGTATAACTCACTTGCCGACTGGTCTTGTCGTGACCTGTCAGGATGAAAAGTCCCAGCTCAAAAACAAGGCCAAAGCAATGAAAGTCTTGCGTGCACGTCTGTACGATACCATTGTACAAAAACAAAACGCCGAAATGTCGGAGGCACGTAAAAATCAGGTAGGCAGTGGCGACCGCTCCGAACGAATCCGCACATATAATTTCCCTCAAGGGCGAGTAACCGATCATCGAATCAACATGACGCGTTATGATCTGGACAGCTTCTTAAACGGCAATATCAGCGCCATGATTGACGCTTTGGCGGCGCATTATCAGGCAGAGTCTTTGAAATAAAAATTTTTTATCTGATTCACTTGACTTCAGGAAATGTGCGAGAGACGGCTTTTCTAAATACTGCTTCATTAGTTTTGAACTTATTGATAATAATGTCGGCAAATTTCCAGACGTTTAATCTTATCTCACGTTTGTAAGAGTTTATTTTGTGTATTTCCGGAATACCACTGAACTCGTCGTCGATATGAAAAAAATATTTTATTCGATCTTTCTTGTCGATATATTTTTGGGGAGTTCCCTGGTGCTGAACACCGTTTCTGTAAACAATCCAGAAACAATTAAAATCTTTTAAGCTTAGGCCTAAATCTTTCGCCGCTGCAATTTTAAATTTTTCATCGTCTCTTTTACCGTTAAGAGTGTCTGTCAAAGCACGATAATATCTTTCCTCTGAAAATACACATCTAAGTTATTGTTTATATTGTTATTTAAAAACTATCCTCATCAAATCCCCCTCAATCCCC
>MAEO01000078.1 GCA_001683985.1 Smithella sp. M82 | reverse complement strand
TGGCGTCAGACATGGGCTGCGCATATCACCGCCAAAACTAAATGTCAATACATTTGTTCAGTTTATTTTTGCTAAACGCCCAAGGACTGTCATTGGGATTGCGCAGCAGGGCAGTGTTGTTCCCCTCGGTTCTTTTGTCAACACCTCCTGGGCGGATATAGAGGATGTTGTCAAGGCGCGTATCGAAGGAACGGCTGATCATCCTATTTCCTTTATAGATGATGGAGAGCCTGGTCTGGACGATTTTCTTTCCGGCGCGGCTGAGGTGCAACGCTGTGCCGCTCCCCGGGGGTTGTATCATGCCCTCTGGGAAGACGGATTAAAGAAGAAAGAAAGCCAACCACAGATCGATAAGGTAAAACAGTTGGTCGGCATCGAGTTGCCAGCCGGGGATTTTGAGATTCTCAAGGAAGAAGACAAAGAACCCGTAAGGACTCGATATGAGAAGAGCAAAAAGGAAGTCCAGGAACTGATCAGCGCCTTTTATGAAAAAGGATACCAAAAGGGGGCTTCTTACCTGGAAAACTTGTCAAAACGCATGTGGACAAACATGGAACTGTGGTTGTCCACAGGGATCATTGCCCCGAAAACAACATCTCTTCTTGAACGTGTATTCCGAGAGATCGGGCG
>MAEO01000077.1 GCA_001683985.1 Smithella sp. M82 | reverse complement strand
TCATTAATTCCCCCCTGTGTCCAGCAAAAAGATATGGGACATAGTTAGTTTTCTAAAGGGGGGTGAGGGGGGATTTTTATCCTCCTTTGTGACGGATACCGTCATGTAGGTTTCACATAGAAAAAGAGCGGCAGACAGAGCCAAGAAACCACCGTCGCCTTCAGGCATTTCTTTAAGTTTTTCAATCGGCTTGATAAACCAGCCATCGAATCGTTCCATTAGAGAAGCACCTGATCTCATGATTGTTCTCCGTCAAGACATGTTGAAAAATACTGTGTGATTCTTTTAGCAAATTCTTTTAAAATATTAATGATTTGGATTTATAAACACTTGACAATTATTTTGCAACATTTTACTTCTTATAAAAATTCTGATATTTAAATATATTCCGCAATTGTGACCTTTAGGCAATACGCTGGGCTGCGCTGCTGAGAAAACAGAAGCTTGGATACAACACCATGATCGTTCGTGATATTCTTAATGAAGCAACCCGTACTTTCGAAGCCGCAGGAATTCCTTCGGCCAGATTGGATGCCGAAGTATTACTTTCGTTTGCTCTAGGACGAGAGAAACTTGAATTTTTAAAAAATCCGGAAAAGATTATCAATGAAGAGCAACTTTCTTTTTATAGAAAATTTATCGTCCGCCGATTGCAAGGTGAACCGGTAGCGTATATTACAGGATTTAAAAATTTTTGGACGTTCACTTTGAAAGTAAACAAAGATGTTCTGATTCCGCGTCCTGATACGGAAATTATTGTTGAAGAAGCGATCGACGTTGCAAAAAAATATACATCGAGTCAAATCAAAATTTTGGATATAGGTACGGGTAGCGGAGCTATTGCCATTGCGTTGGCTGACGAATTACCCAAAACCAACATCACGGCCACCGATATTTCGAAAGCGGCACTTAATCTGGCGCAAAAAAATGCGGAGAATTTGGGATTTAAAGAGAGAATAGATTTCCGACAAGGCGATTTATTTGAACCGGTTGACGATACTTTTGATATAATCGTCTGCAATCCTCCTTATATTTCAACAGGGGATTATGAAGCGCTTCCTTCAGGAGTAAAAAATTATGAGCCGGCAGTTGCTCTTCTGGCGGGTATGGAGGGAACAGAATTTTATGAAAGGTTGATATGTCAGGCCAAAAATCATCTGGAAAAAAATGGTTGGCTTTTGATGGAAATTGGAGCTAAACAGGAGCAGAGTGTTTATAAAGTTTTCGGGCAATCCGGATTTTATGAAAGTGTGGAAACGCGCAAAGATTATGCCGGATGGCCGCGTGTAGTTAAAGCAAGGAGAAAATAAGTGGATAAAATAGTTATTAATGGCGGAAAACCTCTTCACGGCAATGTTCAGATAAGCGGAGCAAAAAATGCAGCATTGCCGATTCTGGCATCCGCATTGTTAACCGAAGGAACCAACACGTTTCATAACATTCCGGATTTAGTGGATATTAAAACGATAAAAAAGCTTTTATGCAGTATAGGCGCTCAGATCGAAGGCGAAGAAAGCGTCAAAATAAACTTCGATAAAATTGTCAGTCATACCGCCTCCTATGATCTGGTAAAGACAATGAGAGCGTCAATTTTAGTTCTGGGGCCGTTGATTGCGCGTACAGGAACGGCTCGTGTATCACTTCCCGGAGGCTGTGCCATCGGCGCGCGACCGGTTAATCTTCACCTCAAAGCGCTGGAAGATATGGGCGCGCAAGTGGAATTAAACAGCGGTTATATTGAAGCAAAGGCTAAAAAATTAAAGGGTGCGGAAATATATTTTGATTTGTCTACCGTAACCGGTACGGAAAACATAATGATGGCAGCGACTCTGGCTCAGGGCACTACAGTTCTAAATAATTCCGCGCGTGAACCGGAAGTTGTCAACCTCGCGGATGTTTTAAACAGTATGGGGGCCAGAATCAGCGGAGCCGGTACAGACGTAATAACAATTAAAGGAGTTACTTCTTTAAAATCAACGGAAGCTTCAATCATTCCTGATCGGATTGAAGCGGGAACTTTTATGATTGCCGCAGGAATGACGCGCGGTGAGATAAATATTATCGGCTGCAATCCTCATCATCTGGAGGCATTAATCAATAAATTGCGGGATACCGGTATGAAAATTTCTCCTATTAAAAATGGATTGAAAGTATCCGCCGGAGAAAAAATAAACAGTGTTGATGTAAAAACTCTTCCATATCCGGGATTTCCTACCGATTTGCAGGCGCAGATGATGGCTTATATGAGTATCGGCAGTGGTTTGAGCGTTATTACCGAAACGGTTTTTGAGAATCGGTTTATGCATGTCAGCGAACTCCTGCGCATGGGAGCCGATATTGTTATTCAGGGCAACAACGCTGTTGTCCGGGGAGTGCCTGTGTTGCATGGAGCGCAGACAATGGCTACGGATTTGAGAGCTTCAGCTTCTCTGGTACTGGCCGCTCTGGTGGCCGAAGGCGAGACGGAAATTTCTCGTGTTTACCATATTGATCGCGGTTATCAGACAATAGAGAAGAAATTTTCCGCGTTGGGAGCGGATATAAAAAGGATAAAATAAATGAAAATAATCAAATCCAATGCTGCCGGGTTCAAAAAATTTTTTGGCGAATTGCGCAGCAGGGGCGGAGTTCAGTCACCTGCTCTTTTATCATCTGCAGCAAGGATCGTAACCGATGTCGCAGTGCGTGGAGACAAGGCTTTGTTTAAATACACGGAAAAGTTTGACGGCTGCAAATTATCAGCGGGTACGGTTGAAGTAACAGCAAAGGAAAAAAAGAAAACTCTGGCACAGGTCAGACCGGCAGATATGAAAGTCATCAAACTGGCGGCGCGGCGCATCGAAGATTATCACCGCCACCAGATTGCCCGGGGGTATAAACTGAAAAAGGAAAGCGGCATAGAATTAGGGCAGCGTATTCTACCACTCAGACGGGTTGGCGTTTATGCTCCCGGCGGCAAGGCTTCTTATCCTTCGACCATTCTTATGGCGGCTATTCCGGCGCGCATTGCCGGAGTGAAAGAAACTATACTGGTCAGCCCGGCCAGAGACGGCAAAATAAATCCTTTGATTGCGGCGGCGGCCGAGATGAGCGGAGTAAAACGAATATTCAAAATCGGCGGTGCGCAGGCGATTGCGGCGCTGGCTTACGGCACAGAAACCATTCCTCAGGTGGACAAAATTGTAGGTCCGGGCAATGCCTATGTCGCGGCGGCGAAAAAATTGGTTTTTGGTCAGGTAGATATAGACATGATTGCCGGTCCCAGCGAAGTTATTGTCATTGCCGATGAAACTGCGAATGCTTCTTTTGCGGCGGCGGATATGCTGGCGCAGGTTGAGCACGACGAAATGGCTGCGGCTGTTCTTTTGACAACTTCCGAAGACTTGGCACGGAAAGTCTCTTTGGAAATTTACAGGCAAATGAAAACATTATCTCGAAAAACAACGGCGGAAAAATCTTTGACCAGATACGGCGCGATTATTGTTACTCGAAGCATGGAAGAGGCTGTCGATATCGCCAATTCATTTGCACCCGAACATTTGGAGTTGATGGTAAAAAATCCGAAGCAAGTTTTGAATGGGATAAGAAATGCAGGATCAGTCTTCCTGGGCTCTTACACACCGGAAGCGCTGGGTGATTATCTGGCCGGGACAAATCATATTTTACCTACGGGAGGCACCGCCCGTTTTTCATCTCCGTTGGGAGTTTATGATTTCTATAAACGCATAAGCGTTCTTTCCTTCTCTAAAAAAGCTTTTAATAAACTGGGCGCATCTACCGCGCATTTCGCTCTAATGGAAGGACTCGATGCCCACGCCAGATCTGTTCTTATCCGCAGCAAATGAGTACATTGACAATGTCATTCCCGCGAAGGCGGGAATCCAGTATTGGAACTTTGTGTCGTCTCGGGAATAGTGCGGCGCAGGCATAGTGATAATTTTACAAATGCAAAAGTCAAAAAACGCTAAATACCCATCTGTAAAAACCGTTAGCGATATAGAACGTATCAGCATGGTCAAAGAAATTTTTTCGACCATTACCGGCAGATACGATTTTTTAAATCATTTCTTAAGCCTGCGTCGTGATATTGCCTGGCGTCGTTTTGCTGTTAAGAAAATGGTTTTCTTCAAGACCAAAAGATTTCTTGATATTGCCTGCGGTACAGGTGATTTGTCAATCAATGCCTGCCTTAAACACCGCGACATATCAGTTGCCGGAGTTGATTTTGTCTATCCGATGGTGAAAGCGGCAGGCAATAAAACAAAGAATAAAGAATTTTGTGGCAGAATAAATTTTATTCAGGGGAATGCCCTTCAACTTCCTTTTGACGAAAATTCCTTTGACGTTACGGCAACGGCTTTTGGGATAAGAAATATTCCTCAAAAAGCCGAAGCTCTTCAGGAAATGCTACGCGTTACGATACCCGGCGGGCAGATAATGATTCTGGAAATGACGTTTATTCAAAACCGTTTTTTCAAACTGGCCTATTATATTTATTTAAACTTTTTGCTTCCCCTGATGGCCAAAATATTTTCCAAGAACACCGCCGCGTATTATTATCTTGCTGATTCCATTATGAACTTTCCTTCACCCGAAGAATTTGCCGACTTCATGCGGGAAACAGGGATTTCCGAAGTCAAAATTTATCCGTTGACTTTCGGCATAACGTGTCTTTATGTAGGCAGGAAGAAATAAAATCTTTTTGTTACGGCTTGTAGGTCATAAAAGTGACGAGAAAAGGTAAATTGAGAAATTTCCTGCTTTCGCCTTCGACAAAGCCGATTTTTTTGTAACAGTTTTTCAATTCGGTATGCCCGGCAATTATGCCGATGCTAGGGCAATTCGCTCCCAGTTCAACGGCTTTCGATATAACCTGATTAACAAGAGCTTTGCCAAGGCCTTTTTGTCTGTGTTTGTAAAGCACGGCCGGTTGATCAAGGTAGCAGACCCATGAAGAGGCCTGTTTGATGGCAACACATCCTGCAATCTGATTTTCGGATAGTCTCTGTTAACACGGGAATATCTTCGTATGTACATCTGCGAATTTTGTAATTCGAGATCATACCTTCAACGCCCGGCATGTGGTGCGGCGGCCATCGAAAAAATCAGCCGGAACGTAGCGATCGGGTAGATTGCAGTTGTTATCAATTTTTATATTTAATATGCAGGCTGTCAGCAACTTGCGCCAGTTTCTTATCAAGTGTCCAGATTGGCACGCCTGTTAATATAGCAGATGCAATCAGATGCACATCCACATAGCCCATACCTTTTCCCATTAAGCGGTTACTCTCAATAAATGATAGGACTTCTTCATGTTCGGCTTCGATGCTCATGGGTAGTAGTTGAAGAAAAGAAAGAATAACGGCTCTGTCCTTAAGATTCCCACAAGCCAGCTCCCCGACGATTAATGGGTGGCATAATACTCTTCCATCATTGAGCAAGTTTGCCAATTCAATATTCCCATCCCTCAAATGCGAGACCCAAACCGCTGTATCCACCAGAACCATTAGTTGTTATGCTCCTTTTCTTCTTGGTATTTTCTGAAGCTGCTTTTGAGTTCCCCCCAGCTTTGCAAGCCTCCGTGCGCTTTCTCTGGCGATAAGTGCTTCCAATCCTAACTTGACTAGCGTCGTTTTCTCTTTTATTCCGGTAATTTTCGTTGCTTTGTCAATTAAATTATCTTCAATATTCAGTGTTGTTCTCATGTTTTCACCTCATACAAATGTGATGCTTAAGTATGCATATCTTATACATATATGTCAAGGTCATTCTTTGATAAAAGGAAATTGAAGGAAATTGGGGACAGCCACTGATTATTTAGCCACGTCTTCGGAGAGGGGCGAATGCCCCTTTTATACGGATTCCACAAAG
>MAEO01000076.1 GCA_001683985.1 Smithella sp. M82 | reverse complement strand
CCCATCTTCCGCAGAAAGTCATTGGATGTGAGAAAATATGGATGGATTTTCACTGAAAGTTCAATGATTACAATCCGTGTTCTTTGAAAATTGGATGTAGTGAAGACCACGCCCTTGCAAAGTATTGTGGAAATGGAGATAATGCGTGCCATGTATCTTCGTCGTACCACAAAAAAGAAAGGCGGAACTGACTACGATTACTGGCTTTTAGTCGAGTCAGTTCGCACCGCCCGTGGGCCTCGTCAGCGGGTTGTTGCCACCATCGGCAAGCTGCCTGGCCTTGATCGGGAAGAGCGCGTTGGTTGGGAGGAGATCAGTCGGATTCTTTCGGGCACGCCTCGCCCTGCACCCGGTCTTTTTGAGCAACCGGAGGAGCCGCCTTCCTGGGCCACGGTGAACATACAGGGGGTAAGCGTTGAGCGGCTCAGAAGTTTTGGTGATGTGTATTTGGGATTGCTTGTATGGAACAAACTTGGTCTTGCCGATTTTTGCCGGGAACACATTCCCTCACATCGTGAAGAAGTTCCCTGGTCGATTATGGCCGCTATTTTAGTCCTTGCGCGCTTCTGCGCCCCGTCGTCGGAGTTTCAGATTGCCGAGTTCTGGTATGGGAAAACCGCCTTGGACGATATTCTGGGGGTATCCGCCGACAAGATTAACGATGATCGGCTCTATCGTGCCCTGGATGCACTTCTTCCCTACAAGGATGCCTTGTGTCTTCATCTTCAGAAGAGATACGGCGAACTGTTCGGCAGCACTTTTGATTTTTTGTTCTATGACATAACCTCCACCTATTTTGAAGGTACTGCCAAAGGCAACGCCCAGGCCAAACGGGGTTATAGTCGTGATGGCCGTCCCGATTGTCCTCAACTCTGCATCGGTCTTGTAACAAGCAGAGAGGGATTGCCCCTGGCCTTTGAGATCTTCGACGGCAACCGGGTCGATGTTACAACGACCAAAGAAATGGTTCAGATCATGGAGGCCAAATACGGAAAAGCCAATCGAGTCTGGGTCATGGATCGCGGCATGGTGAGCGAAGACAACCTTGAGTTCATCCGCAGAATCGGCGCCCGCTATCTGGTCGGCACTCCCAAATCCATGCTGAAAAAGTTTGAACAGCAGCTTCTTGAACGGAGCTGGGAAGAGGTGCAGCCTGGCGTTGATATCAAACTTTGTCGATCACCGGAAGGCGCCGATGAAGTCTTTGTCCTGTGCCGATCTCAAGGCAGGAAAGAGAAAGAGAACGCCATCCTGAGCCGCTTTGTGACCAGATTGGAAACCAAACTGAATAACCTTGCACACCAGGCCGAGATAGGCAAGACCAGAGACAAGCAGAAGGTGGAACGGAGAATCGGACGTCTCCTTGAGCAGAATAGCCGTGCTGCGTCGCTGTTCAAAGTCACCGTCACGGAGACCGGAACAGGTAAAGACTTACGCATCTCCATAGATATCAATAAAAATGAAGATCGTTATCAGTGGGCGCTGGAGACAGGCGGCAGCTATATCCTGCGCACCAACTGGACTGAAAGCAATCCTAAAACCCTTTGGAAAACCTACATCCAACTTACGGAAGTGGAAGACTCTTTCCGAACAGAGAAACACGACCTGGGGATGCGGCCGATCTTCCACCAGAAACAGGATCGGACCCAGGCTCATATCCTTGTCTGCTTCCTTGCACTGACGATGTGGCGAACACTGCAACAATGGATGAAGGCATCTGGTCTCGGTACCGCTCCAAGGAAGCTTATAGAGGAGTTGCGAGAACTTAAATCACTTGATGTGCTTCTGCCGACACGGGAGAAAAAACTCAGACTCAGGGTGGTGGCAACGCCGCCGAAGGAACTCAAAGTACTGCTTCAGAGAATGAAGATTTTACTCCCTAATAAACCAAAGATCATCGAAAATGTAGTGACGAAAATAGCCTGATTTTAATCGTAACTACTTGATAT
>MAEO01000006.1 GCA_001683985.1 Smithella sp. M82 | reverse complement strand
CTTAAAACCATGATCTATATCCTTACAGGAAAACTGGACTATACAAAAGTTGGCTTACCCACTTGAAATGAGAAAGAACCTGATTTTTTCTATCCTGATATTTTTATGATGAAGTAATTCTTCGAAAAACTCTTGCTCAAATTTATCAGGTAATGGAGAAAAAATATTTGCCATTTGGTATTTTTGTTTCTTCTGATAACTATTTATTTTAAACTTTTAATAGCATTTGATGCTTCTGCCGTCGCAAGTTCGATTAATCCTGCGCATTTGTCCGAAGACGATATATGCTGTTGAAAGTCATTCCAGCCGGAGAATTTCTTATCCGTAATAAAACTACATTCCATCGAACCTGCTTTTTCGACAAATTTTTGAACGATATTCTTGCCTACACAAAACGGTTCAGGAGCGCCAAAAGGTTTTTTTACAAGCAGATTAACATGGCCGACAATAAATGCTTTGATCGTTTGAAAATAATTTGCATCACGAACATTCATACCCAATAAAAGATTTATGCCTGCAACTGCGCCGACAAGAGCGCCACAAACTCCTCCTTTAAAACCCAACCCCCCGTCAAAAATAAAAGACAAACGCTCCAAAAGCGGATCGCCTACTCCGGTACGATTTCTTATTTCTTTCAATACAGTCTGCGCGCAATGTACCGGTTCACTCCGCATTTCTTTTTTCTCAAGCTCCAATTCAGGCAAATCTTTCTTCTGATAACCATAAAGGTGTTTCATTGCACCCCTTATATGCAACAGACATTTACCTACTCTATCACCAGGTAATAGATAACGTAATTGTCCCCCTGTTTTATAAAAATTTACACCGCTTCTCTCTCTGCACAATGATGAACCGTAATTATCTTCAAACCATTTAATGTATTCCCTTATCGACGACATCACCGCCATCTCCGCGGCAACGCCTTTTTCCTTCAGCACATTATCATACATAAGCGCAAGTCCCAGAGCTCCGCCCGTCACCACTCCGCAGGTCGAACCGCATGCCACTACCCCGCCTTCCAGGCCTGTAACAGCTTGCAGCACACGATCTTCCCTCTTTCCTGTCATATCCTGAAAAACCTCCTGGGAAGCCAGTGCGCAATTCAAATCTTTCAACAGACAAAAAGATCCTCTCCATCCCCAATATCTTTCGTTCTTTCCTGCAGATTTATTCATTAAACACCTCCAACATTTCACCTGAAGCAATTTTAAGGCAGACTGGTGTTAATTCATTTTTGGTTTTATCTTGATTGTTTTACCGGCAATCATAAAGTCTTCTTTCCCCATATGATGAATCGTTAACGGATCTTTAACGGCAGGATCAATCCAGGCTTTCACGACTTCAACAACAAAGAAGCAGTACTTTTCAACCATGCTTTTGTCTGCAACCCGGCATTCGAGATTCGCATAACATTCATCAATAAGCGGTGCTTTGACTTTTGCGGCGGGTTTGGGTGTTAGATGAAATTTTTCGAACTTGTTTATTCTGGCACCGGACACATTGCCGCAACTCACGACTTCCTCGGCTATTTTAATTGTGGGAATGTTAATTACACATTCTTTGGTCGCGGTAAGCGGTCCGAAGGAATAATTCTGATCACTCATGACGAAGCCGATCAAAGGCGGTTTAAATTCCATCATGGTGTGCCAGGACATCGGCATGACGTTCATCTTACTGGCCCATGCAGTTGCAACCATAACAACAGGACCCGATTCCAGTAAAATATAGACTTTGGAAAGAGGAAATGATCTTTTTGCCATTAAAAAACCTCCTTTCAATCCGGATTGAAATTAAATTTCATTCCTTTTGTTAGCGAAAAACTTTAGCACAGCAATCAACTGATTCGGCTTTATAATTTTTATGACTTTGATTGAGATGCAATCATGCCCAATTACCTCAACGACTTATTATAAGCGTAAAGTTTGAACACTAAAATGAAGTACATTTCATATTATAAAGCATGACTTGCCCTTATTTGTCAATGTACATTTAAAACGAATTGTCAAACAATGCGTTTTTGTTTATACAGTTGAGGCACAAGGGCAAAGTCTTGGGAATGTGAATATTGTAGGGACTGCTCCCCCGACATTCCCAGGCATTTCCGGCATGCGCCGGGCAGGCTGCCGGGGTTCCCTGCCGGGCTTTCGCCTTCGGTCGAAGTGACATAAAGAAAAACATAAATTGAGGAGAAAGGATGACAACTGAAAACACCGCTGGTCAGAACAGATTCTGGGGCGAGACAACCGCTTTTCTTGCGCTGTTTCTGGACAATGTCGGAACCCTGATATTTTTCAGCGCGATTCTTGTTTTCACCTTTAATTATCCCGCGGATATCATCCTGACACGCATGATTCCGGGCACAGCCGTCGGTGTTTGTATAGGCGATCTTGTTTATACATGGCTTGCCCTGCGGTTAAGAAAACAAACCGGTCGTACCGATATTACGGCGATGCCTCTGGGAATCGACACGCCTTCAACGATTGGTATTGCTTATGCCGTTATGGGGCCGGCTTATGTTGCCACGCGCGATGCGCAGCTTACCTGGTATATCGGCATGGCTACTCTTTTTATGATCGGCGCCGTTAAGATTATTACTTCCTTTTTCGGCGGCTGGATTCAGCGTGTCATTCCCACCGCAGGATTACTGGGACCTTTGGCCGGAATTGGTCTTTTACTGCTTGGGTTTTTACCATTGCTTGAGCTTTTTAGCGAGGCTGTAGTTGGCATGGTGGCCTTGGGATTAATATTTACAGCGCTGATGAGCAAGATGCAACTACCTGCAAGGCTACCCGGTGTTCTTGTGGCCGTAGTCTTGGGCACGGGAATTCATTTTACCCTGGGTTTCGGCGGATACTTGCCGGAATTTACCGCACCAACACTGGCAATGAATTTTTCTTTGCCGGTTTTTTCTATCGAATTCCTTAAAACACTACCGCACAGTATTCAGTATCTGACCATCGCCATACCTTTCGGAATTTTGACAATTATCGGAGGCATTAATAATACGGAAAGTGCTCGGTTGGCCGGTGACGACTACCGTACAAGAGATATTCTTCTGACAGAAGCTTTTTCGTCACTGATTGCTGCTTTCTTCGGCGGTGTGGCACAAACCACGCCCTACATCGGTCACCCGGCCTATAAAAAAATGGGCGCGACCTGGTGGTACACACTGCTTACAGGAATATTAATCGGTGTTTGCTCAGTGGTCGGACTTCTTTCGTTTTTTGTCAGTCTGATTCCGCGGGCAGTTATCGCACCGATTTTTATGTTTATCGGCTTTGAAATTATGCGTCAGGCCTATAACGATTCGCCGCAGTCGCATTCACCGGCGGTTAGTTTAAGTTTACTGCCTGTCGTCGCCTCTCTGGTACTGATAATTATGGGACAGTTTATGGGAGCAATCGGAGCTACTCCGGACAAACTACCCGTACGCTTACAAAACATGCGCCAAACATTGATAATGCTCAGTAACGGTTTTATCATTACCGGACTTTTATGGGGCAGTATGCTGGCCTTTTTGATTGACCACAAATCGCGATTGGCCGCTTTATGTGCTGCGGTTTGTGCTGTGCTGACGCTCTTCGGCGTTATCCATTCGGTTCTACCGACGGGTGAACTCTATCTTCCCTGGCAGATTACATCACATGCCCATTACATGACGGCGATGGCTTACCTTGCTCTTTCGGGAATTTTTCTATTGTTGACTGAAAGGACTGACAAACCTGCTCTATAAACACAGAGCGGGGTCTAAAATATTTATCGGTCGTATAGCGAATAACACTGCATTTTCGGCAATAAAATTAATAGCTTTAACGTGCCTGCCGCGGCAACCTATATTTCCTTGACATAAAAGACCGGACTTTCTATAGTTACTTATGCGCAAGTAATATTCTATCAACCAATTCCGCAGGAGGACAATCATGAAAGTCTCCACTATTTTATCGTATGTAACTTTTTCCATGGTATTCGTTTTTTTAACGTGTTTTGTTTCTTGACCTTAATGCTCAACATATATTAATTCCTCCGTAGTGAAGCCTAACTTGGCAGCTTTATCCACCAGTCGCTTTTTCAAACTATCATCCATTCGCGGACTGCGCGACAGAAGCCATAAATAAAATTTATCCGGACCACAAACAAGGGCATAAGAATAATGATCACGGTCCAAATCGAAAACCACATACGAACCGAAAAAGGACCGAAAAAAGAAACTTTCAAAAAACCAACATCTTTCCGATCAACAAAAATATCCCCGGCCCTCAATTTCTTTCCATTTCTTTTCTTTCTGTGAATATCCTTTATTGATAACCCTTACTCCGCCATCGGGACGCAGACTATATTCGGCGTTAACAAACGTGAGACCGTGTTTAAAGGAGTGATCCAATCGTGCAATTTCATACCATTTACCAAGATACCGTTCGAGACTGAAGTTATCAACGGGTCGGATATTTTCCGGCACACTCACACAACCGGCTAAAAAAGGATTAAGAAGGTAAGTATTTTTTTTCATATTTCATCCTTCCTTTTTCTTTACAATTCTTTGAACATAACTTAATTTACTTGAAAAGCACGGAAATGAAGATGAAGAACTGACGGAACAGATGCCCGCAGGTAATGATTTTTTAGCGCGACTTGCCTATGACTGGGAACAGGAGGCTCTGCGCGCCAGGAAAAAAGGCGCACGGGTCGTCATTACAAGATTCGGCATTGTGCTCGGAAAAAACGGCGGCGCACTCGGTCAGATGATTCCCTTGTTTAAATTTTTCCTTGGAGGGCATTGGGGAAGCGGCAAGCAATGGTTTTCCTGGGTACATATGCAGGATATGGTTGAAGCATTCGGCTTTTTGCTCACACATCCGGAAATAAACGGTGCCGTAAATCTTTGTTCGCCCCAACCGGTGCGCAATACTGATTTGGGAAAAGCTATCGGCAGGGTTTTACACCGGCTGTCTTTCATGCCTGCACCCGGTTTTATGATTAAATTGATTCTCGGAGAATTCGGTTCTGTTCTGCTGGAAGGTCAGCGGGTTATTCCCCGCCGGCTGCTTGATGCCGGATTTAAATTCAAACATGCTGATATTGAAGAAGCCCTGAAAAACATCATTCTGGATTAGAAAGATAAACTAATAAACATTATGTCAAACAACTCTGCGGACCTTATCGTCCACAATGCCAATATTATAACGCTTGACCCCGACATACGGGTTGCAGAAATGATTGCCGTCAAAGGCAACCTTATTTGGGCGGTGGGAAACAAAGACGACTTAGCGGATTTTAAAGGTCCCGACACAAAGCTGATCGATTGTGAAGGGAAAACAATTGTCCCGGGATTTAACGACGCCCATTGTCATCCAATTCCTTTTGCCATAACCATGCGCTACGTGGATTGCTCACCATCTGCGGCAAAAAGCATTGCCGGAATTCAGGCCCGTCTTCGTCAGTATTCGGCAGAAATTCCCCCTTCCCAATGGATCAGGGCGGCAAAATACAATGAAACACAGCTTATCGACAAACGACATCCCACCAGAAAAGATTTAGATGAAGCCGTACCGGACAATCCGACCATACTGGTTCATGATTCCGGCAAGCTTTGCGTGCTTAACAGCATGGCGTTAACGTTGCTGGGCATTACAAAGAATGCCCCCGATCATTCCGGCGGCTACATCGGCAGAGATGAAAAAACCGGGGATCCTGATGGAATCATCTATGGCAGAAACGAAACAGTGGAGAAAGGAATTCCTGCATTGGACGAGGAGGAACTGCAACAAGGCATCCGTCTGGCCAACCGGGAGTATCTTTCACATGGAATAACATCCATTCAGGATATGACCTGGTCTAATTCTTTGCGCCACTGGAACTATTTTCAGAAAATAAAGGAATCCGGAATACTAACTCCTCGTGTAACCATGTTTGTGGGCAGCGATGCCGTACAGGAATTTCAGGAAAGCGCTCTTTGCACCGGCTCCGGAGATTCCCGTCTACGCATTGGTGGCGCCAAGATAGCTCTTGATGAGAGTACAGGCACCGACCGTCCGTCTCAGGATAATCTTAACAGGCATGCACTCCGTGCGCATAAAGCAGGTTTTCAACCGGCATTCCACGTTAACGATATTTATTCTCTGCAAACAGCTCTGGCGGCATTGCAATTCATTAAGCAAAATGACACCAAATTCCCATCTCGGGTACGTTTCGAGCACTGCGCCATTTGTCCTCCTGAATTTATCCCGAAGTTAAAATCTTTTCAGGTGATAGTAGCCACTCAACCATCTTTCCTTTACTATATCGGTGAAACATACCGCCGGGACATGACAGCCGAACAAAAGGAATGGTTGTATCCTTTGAAGTCTTTTCAAAATCAAAATGTAATGACAGCTATGAGTTCAGACTCGCCATTGTTTTCCTGTAATCCATTCGTAGGAATATATACAGCTATCACCCGGAAAGACATATCCGGCAATTTCTTAACGCCTCATGAATCCATTTCTCTGTCGGACGCATTGGCCGCTTACACGCTTAATCCCGCCTACGCTTCCTTTGAAGAAAAACTAAAAGGATCGCTCACACCCGGTAAACTGGCCGATCTGATAGTTCTTAGTGACAACATTACAAAAATAGAATCGGAAGGAATATTGAACACAAGAATTTTGGTGACTATCATTAACGGCAAAGTGGTATGGGAAGGATAGGCTGGAAAAGACCATATCTATCCGCAACAATCTGTATCTAATTAGCGCGTTATTTCTTCTCTCCAACCGGCTCACTAAAGTGTTTACTTTCTACATAGTCTTTGCCATGGGCTAATCCTTCTTTACGGGCCTGTCCAACCTTGAGGAATTTTCCGACGAGAAGCATGTGGCCTTCCTCGGGCAGTTCCTGATATTTTACCTCATCTAAAAAACGCCCCACAGTGCTGGCAATAACTTTTTGCCGTTCCCGATCACCTGCATGGTTGACTATGGCAACCGGGGTGTTTTGCGGATAATGGCGTTTCAGCTGTTCAAAGAGCTGCGGATAGTTCAGGTGCATGGTGTAAAATATCATGGAGCTTTGCGTTGCCATTAATTTTTCGTTTGTGTCGGACCGTCCGGGCCAGTCTGCCATTGTCAGAATCACAGCATTGGTATCCCAGCCATAAGGGGGGCTCATTTTAACCGCCGCACTGGCCGCCTGAAAAGCCCCGACTCCGGGAATAATTTCCGAAGGAATATCTTTGGGCAACATCTCAAAGAAATAGGTAATGCCGTACATCATGGGATCTCCCCACTGGAGGGAGGCAACATTTCTACCATTCTCTACGGCGTCTTTTATTTTGTCGATTATTCCCTGGCGATATTTGGCCATTTTTATCGCTTTTTCCTTAGCGGCCTGATTTTTCAATTTTTGGGGATCAACGCCGTAAAATATCTGACTGCTATGACCCAGAAACCAGATTTCCTTTCCTCCGATAAGATCTTTCCATGCATCCTTATCCCATTCTTCCGAAAGAATAACGATATCAGCCTGCTTGACACATTGCACAGCACGGATTGTCATCAGGTCCGGCGTCGTGCCCATCCCGACAATGGAGAATTTACCCGAAGCGGCAAAGACACCACCTGACAAAAGCATAAGCGAAAGCAGCACTCCCCAAAAGATAATCCAACAATGATTCTTATTTGACATTTTTCTTTTCCTCCTTACTTTGTACAAATTTTTATAAACATTGATTAATCCAGGCGATAAACGATGGGTATGACAAGTTGAGCTTCAACGGGCGGCTGGGGAAACGGAGCGGTGTCCTTTACGGTCTCTACTGCGCTCTTATCCAACATTGCAAAACCTGAACTTTTGATAATCTTAAATTCTCTCACGGAACCATCGGCAGTAATGATAAAAGAAAGAAGAACCTTCCCTTGCCAGCCCATCCGCCTTGCCGCATCGGGGTAGTTGATATTCCGGAGAATTTTTTCCCGGATATAGGAAAAGTTTTCGTTTAAATATTTTGCTCTGGCCGATTCTTTTCCGCCGGCCGCATTGCCCTTACTTAAGTTTATCCCTGACCCTTCTTCTGCCGCGCCAGCGATTCCGGTAGAAATTTCCTTTACCGCGCCTGCATTATTTTGTATTCCGATTTGTACCGGGTCTTTTTCCTGAGAACGAGTTCCCGGAAGTTTCACCACAGGTGGTGCTTCCGGGGCGGGTAATATTTTGGGACTATCTTCCATCAGTTGGGGAGGTTCTTTTTCCTTTAAGCTTTGACGGGGCGCTGGTGTAATGGATTGTGTTTTTATAAGAGGTGCCGGCGCCTCCGGCTCAACATTTTTGACAGTGGCTGCCGCCTTCCGCAAATCAAAATTCAAAACTATCGTCTTTTTATATGGGCACATGACGGCGCTGCCGATGACGGCCAGGATAATCATCAATCCGTGCAGCAGGAAGGATATGAGGAAAGAGCGGGCATGGTACTTCATTTTGTTGCCTCTGTCTGGAGACTGATGCGGGTAAATTCCAGTTCCTTGATGATATCAAGGACGCTGACAAAGTTTTGCAGGCTAATGCTGCGGTCTGCCCGGATCATGACAGGAGCTTTTCTGTTCATCGTTTCCATGCTCGTTTTCAGTTTTTCCAGGGACACGGGCCGTGCATTCAAATATATTCCCCCAGCCCGGTCGATTTCAATCGTCTGGGTTTTCAGGATTTCACCCGCGCTGTGGTGAGCCCTGGGCAGATCCAGGGGAATCATTCCACTGGCGATAAAGGAAGATGTGGTCAGCACAATGGTCAGAAGCGCCAGCATGACATCCACCAGAGGAATGACGTTGATATAATCAAACTCTCTTTCTTTCATGATCGATCTCCCAGGTCATGAGCAGAACCTTAACTTTTCTCAAAAGAAAATTATATAGAGACACGGCGGGAATAGCCACCAGAAGGCCGATTGCCGTGGCCTTCAGGGCCAGCGCCAGGCCGACCATGATCTTGCCCGTATCCATAAAACCTTCTTTCCCGATCATGTAAAAAGTAAGCATGATGCCCAGCGCTGTTCCAAGCAAACCAATATACGGGGCATTGCTGCCGATAGTGGCTATAAGGTGGATTTTTTCAGTAAGCTCCAGTTCCAGGCTTTTTTTATCCGGGAAGGCGTGCAGTTTTATATGTTTAAAAACATAAAACCGTTCGATGGCGATTCCTATTGCAATAATGCTTAAGAAAATCAAAAATCCTATGATTCCATAATCAATGACAACTCGAAGCCATTCCATTTTTCCCTCCTCCTGACACGAGAAATTTTTTCAACCTTTAAAATTTTGCCGAAAGTCCTGCCCAGACAGTGCGTCCCGGATTGGGATAACCGTATTCCGGTTCGTAGTCCTTATCAAAAATATTTTTGCAGGCCACATAAGCTTCAAAATATTTCCAGATGGGTTGTGTAATCTTCGCGTCAAATATCGTGTAATCGCTCGTCCTGAGTATGGTATTTGTAGGTGTTTGCGGTGTAGGTAATTGGGAGAATGTCGGTCCGACATAAGTCATATTGAAATTAAGCCGGGTCTTAACCACGGGAATCGAGTATTCAATACCGGCATCCACTTTATGTTTGGGGACATAAGTTACATCGTCAGTCACCTTGCCGTCACTCCGGTTTTCGGCTTCTTCATATGTATAGTCAACCCGTAGAATCAAACCGTCCAGCGGGTAAACCTCGGCATTCACCTCAACGCCGTACAGTTGGACTTTGTCATAGTTGACGTAATACGGATAGGCTAACTCCGGAGGAGTATCCCTGGTAATCATGTCTTCAACATCATAATAGAACACGGACAACCCGGCTTTGGCATACTTGGAGAAGGGGCGCGATACACCCAGAGTATAATTCCAGCTTTTTTCCGCTTCCAGATCCGGATTGGGCTTATCGCCACCGAAGAGCTCGCCCAAATTCGGGAAACGGGTCTTATGGGCCACGGAACCGAATATTTTCGTGGCATCGGAGAAGGTATAGGTTACCCCCGCCATCGGATTGAAGGTATCGGTGTTACTGGTAGGATATTCAATCTTATAATCGAAATCTCCTGAACTATTCGTCTTAGTTGATTCGCCTTTGTCCATATTAAACCAGTCATAACTGATGCCGGCCACAACCGACAAATTTTTGACCAGATTGAATTCGTTTTCCACGCCCACAGAACCGGTAAACGATGTAGATTCATCGTAAGGCAGGTATTCGTCCTTACGCTCCTCATGATTATCTTTTTTGTAATGAACAGAGAATCTCAGAATGTCCCAATCGACCGGCTGATAATCGGCAAAGAAAGACGCGCCAAGGATATAATCTTTATAGTTGCTGAGCGCCAGTTCCTGTGAGTAGGTTTCATCATAATAAGAAACCAGATCATCGGTGTGATTGTGATAAAAAAGCTTAGCCTTCAAGGTTACCTTATCGTGAACTTTTTGCTTGGCATCCAAATCAACACCCCAATCAATATAATCAGGCAGGCGGGCGAAGTTAGTAAAAGCGGGTCTGTTAGGGAAGTACCTAATGGCATTACTCTCTGAACTTGTTGAAGGAGCCCAGGCTTTATCTCTATCCAGATAGTGAAAATTAACATAATACTCGGAATCTTTTGTGGGCTCTATGCCGAACTTGGCCCAGATATTATGGCTCTCGTAATCCGAATTGATCCGTTCACCTTTTTCCTGTATTAATCTTGTCCCTCGTGGATACGAAGCACCACAATTACTCCCGACACAACTTGGCCGCGGTTCAAAATCATCAGACAGACGATAGCCTGCAGATTTTGCCCATGTGTAATTCAGCCAGTAATTAAAAATCCCTGCCTTCATGCCATGCGTGGCGGACGCCCGATAGGTATCGTTTTCCGAAAACTCAAACGAGGCGCTGGCATAGGGTTTCTCGGAAGGTTTCTTGGTGATGACATTAACAACACCGCCCAGGGCATTGGCTCCATAGAGGACGGAGGCCGCGCCCTTGGTGATCTCTATTTTGGCAATATTTTCCGTGGGAATCTGGTTCAAATCCAGGGAACCATATCTGGTTTCATAGTAGGGCACACCATCAATTAAAACCAGGATACGGTGCTGAGCAAAACCGTGGATAGAAACATTGGGCGCGTTTTTTGCTCCGGTTGTTACACGAACGCCTGGAGCGCTGAATAAGGCCTCGGCCAGGGTTTTACTGTTGGTGGCCTTGATGTCTTCCGCGGTAATTTCATTGACCACTGCCACATCCTTGACCTTGGCATTTTCCGCGGAGACAACTACTTCACCCAGATTATAGACCTCGAATTCCTTGACTGGCTTGACAGCCGGTTCTTCAGCCCAGCCAATATTAAGCAGAAACAAAACAAACACACATAACGACAAAAAAATTAAGTTCTTCTTCCTCTTCACGTTTTTCCACCTCCTATTGATTTATTGGATTTTATCCAAAAGAAATAAAATGGTAATCCCGATATGGCCAGGAGTAGCCCCACCAGTGATGTCGAAGGCTTTTCTATAAAAATCTGCCAGCCGATCCAGAGATAAACAATAATGAATAAAACGGGAACGATCGGGTAACCCCATGTCCGGTAAGGGCGGGAGAGTCCCGGCTTATTCCATCGTAGAATCAGGTGAGCGGCGCCGGTGGCCACGGAAATGATAATCATGATAAAAACAACGTAGCTCAAAAGGTGATCGAATGTTCCCAGACAAACCAAAAGAGCGGCCAAAACGGTTTGACTTAAAATGGCCAGATGAGGTGTCCGGAAACGATGATGAAGGCGCTTCAGGAAAGACCAGAAGATTTTATCCTCGGACATGGCGTAAAAGATCCTCGATCCGGCCATGATGGTGGCGTTGATGCTGGAGCATATCGCCAGAATGATCGCCACGGAAATCACTGTGGAGATCATAAAATTAAACAAAGCGGTTGCGGTCTCCTGTCCCACATTAACGATTCCTGCAAGTCCGGTGAGAGGCAGAGCATAGAGATAAGTGACATTGATCAGCGTATAAAGGATTCCAATGATGGCCGTGCCTAACAGTAAGGATAGAGGAAGATTGCGCCCGGGATTTTTGATTTCACTGCCCAGATAGGCCGAGGCGAACCATCCGCTGTAGGTGAAGATAATGGCGATCATGGCGGACCCGAAGATTTTTGAAAAAGGGAGGGGTTGTGAAAAAGTGATCCTAAAATGATCCCAACTGCCTTTTCCCCAAATGAGACCGCCGGCAATAAACGCAATAAGAATGACAAGAGACCCTAAGGTAAAAAAATCCTGTGACGTTTTGCCCCAGTGAATGCCCCGATAATTAATCCAGGAGAAAAAAATAATTATTCCCAAGGCCAGACCCTGTTCCAATAATTGATCATTCAAGATCAGGAAAGGTTTCAAATAGCTGACCAAAGCCAGCGACAGAGCGGCAATGGAGCCGGGAATGATGATCCAGAAATTGACCCATCCCAGAAGAAAGCCAGCCCACAATCCATAGCCTGCCTTTAAAAATTGATAGTCTCCTCCGGCTTGCGGATACATTCCCGCCAGTTCGGCGTAGGTCAGCGCGCCCAAAAGGGTAACCAGCCCCCCCAAAACCCATATCCCGATAAAGAACAAAGGATGGGAAAGTTCTTTGGCCAAAAAGCCGCTGGTCGTAAATATTCCAGCACCAACCACATTGCCGACAACCAGCAGGGTAGCGTCCGCAAGATTCAAGTCCCGTTTAAGCTGCATTCTTTCGTTTCCTTTATTCCAGGCAGGAGCCGACATAAATCATGCCCAGCCAGGACTCCTTTTCTCCATTTTCGTTGCGAACTGCTTCCAGAGCCTTATCTAATGTGGTTTTGATCAGACGTTTGCTGTTGGAATAACCGGCACGAATTGCAAAGGTCACCGGGGTGGCGCCCGAATAATATTTTTTCAAAAGTGGAATAAGATTTTCAATCTCCCTAAGTCCCATGAAGATGGCTAGTGTATCGCCTTTTGCGGCCACGGATTTGACCAGAGAGGGATTTTCTTTTAATGCCCAGGGAGATGATAAAACAATCGAACCTTTGCAGGCCATTTCCCTCCCGATCATGGCATTGGCGGCATTAAAGGCGCTGATGCCCGGAATATACTGTTTTTCATGATCGGCGAGCGCTGCATTGATTCCACGGAAACTGCCGTAAATCGTCGGATCGCCATATTCCAGCAGGGCGACGGATTTCCCCTGATTCAGTGTTTCGCGGATTATCCCAACGGCTTCGCCAACCCGTTGAGCTTTTAACTTTTCCCGTTCGGAATGAGATATTTTCTTGTGCTCGCTGTCCTCAGCGGATTTGGGTACCAGTTTAAAAGGATCAAAGAGCACCGGACGATGGCCGATGTAAAAGGCGTATTGATTGGCAATATCCTCCGAGCAGACAACCGCGTCGGCTTTGTTTAGATAATTCAAGACATTCAACGTTATCAAACTGGTGTCGGCGCAGCCCACGCCGATAATATAAACCTTGGGAGATTTTTTGAGATTGACGACCTCGATGCTTGCGATCCCTTTCACATTGCGGTCGGAAGACAAGTCATGCGGTATATGCAGTGAAAACCTTCCTTCTTTCCCTGCGCTTGGTTTATCGTTGCCGTCGGCAATCAGAATGCGTTCCCCTGCCGGGTCCAGGAACAATTCTCCGAAGGACAGAACGGCGCGATACCCGTCGGAATGTGTAACCAGATAGACCGTGCTGAGATCCATTGCTGCCCCGGCCTTTTCCAGAAGTTTGACCAGTGGAACACCGCTGACGTTTTGCACGCCGTGATAACCTTTCAATGAACCCGTGACCTTAACCGTGGCACTCTCCCGTGGCCAGCCTGTCAGGTCGGAAATTGTCACAGGCGTTTTTACCGCACCGGAAACGGTAAATGATGAGGCGTATTGATCATCGGTATTGCGGATTTTTATCGACGGATTCAAAACAATGACGTCAATAGAAACAATAGATTCCATACAACGGTCGGTGTACAAATCATTGGCTATAATCAATTTGGGAAATCCTATGGGACGATTCAATGTATTGTTCCACTTCTCACGTCCCTGGGGCAGTACGGGCATAACCGGTGCGGCATCAAAAGCGATGATGACTTCAGCAGGATTTCGATAAAAGACCTCCGCCCAGGAAAGAACGACTTGCTTGCCGACCGCATTGCGAATGACAATACAGACATCTAAAAATTTTGCGAAAGAGGACTCTTCTTTCTGTATGTGCGCCAGATCCAGGATTGCTCGCAGAGGAATTCCCTTGTAATGGAAAGCACCGGAATAGTTCTTTTCACTGTCCACTTCATTAAGGCGGACGGTGATAGATTGAAATCTGGCAAGATCTTCCGACGTCAGACGAATCGGCTGTTTGACCGCGCCGGAGATACTGAAGCCCGAAGAAAAGACCGCCGACCACCCCTTCGCCTGAAAAATGAGAAGTAGAACGAAGCAACAAAACAACGTCAAATATTTTTTTCTCATCCGGTCAGTCTCCTCTTCAGGTCTTTTTTCTTTGCGGGAAATACCAGAACATCAAGAGACACAGGACAGCAAAAGACACGATGACCAGCGCTGCGCCGGGATCTTTTTTGATGATCAGCTTTAATTCCGGATCGGCCGCATTGTTTTGTGAATTTTTTTTGGTGAGAACATCCAGATGAATACTCATTCCCTGCCAGTATATCGGATTCAAAACCCGCAGTTCTCTAATCTCTGACGTTTGCGGACTCTGAAGCTTCAGCACGACGCTGCACTGTTTCAATGCACCTTCAAAGGCCGCAGGCGTTGTATAATGTTCAATTTCCCGGCTGAGTACTTCCACACTGTTGCCCTGAGGCAACACTATTTGTTGATTCAAATGAACCGGCACATTTTGTTCATAGATTGCAGTCAGACTGAAAAAATGCCCGGCAAGGATAGCTAGGAAGCATAAATGGATCAGAGACGGAGAAATTTTTACGAAAAACATCCGGAACCCGTATTGTTTTCTTTGCAGCCACAGTTGGGCTAATCTTTTAACAGCACAGACAAACGTGTTGATTCCCAGAAAAAATGCGAGAGCAAACAAAAGAACAATCCACCAGCTTTGACCGGGTTGATATTGCCCGTATTTAATAAACCAGTCCTGAACCAGTGAATGATTTAACGGTTTAAAGAGATTCGGATTAAATTTTATAAAATAAGTGCCGGCGGCCAGATTTAAGGCGATGGCAAAGATCAGCCAGAAATTGACTTTGATATCTCCGCAGAAATCCCAGATTCGTTTGACCATCGCGTTTATCCTCCTATCTTCGGGATACTGAAAGCGCTTAGTTGGGTGCTGTAATTAAAAACAAGAAGCAGCATTGCGCCACCCAGGGCAAACCAGGACTCATGCCTGGAGTTCCAGCTCGGGAAATACCTTAAGTGCAAAACAGCCGCGTAATAACACCAGACGGAGGCTGATTGGATGTGCTTGGTGCTCCAGTGCATCGGAAGAGACCAGCCCAGATAGGCCCAGTAGGCTCCGACAACCTGCGAAATACTGTAAAAAATAAATCCCGCTGCTATTAAAGAATTAAAGAGTTTATCCTGATCTTTTCCCTTTAAATGGAAGAAAGCGAACCAGGCGCCCAGAATAAAACAGGCCTGAGCGATGATATCTATACTGAAATATACTGACACAAGGATCGTTTGATGCTGGGGACCGGGAGGCATAATTCCCCGGGGAAAGAATAAGCCCAACGCGGAAAAGAGGCTGACAGGAATGATCATCGAATGAATGATCGCTTTATTCTTTTCATCTTTGGAAAAGAATAGCATCACCAGGCAGATTGCAGCCATCGACCAGGGCAGGAAATAGCTTGCGTCAAAAACCGGATTAATAAACCAGACACCCAAAAACAGGCCACTGCTTATTTGAAAAAAAGTATGCGCAATAAAGCCGACAAAAAAAGCACAGAAAGTGATTTTATGTTGACGGAAAAGATAAAAACCCGAACCGAGTAGATAAAAAATGATAGCAATTGGGAAAGCGAACTGGAAAAACATAATCACTTGCGATGTCTGAACTGAATTTTAATCATCCGTGGAGCTTAAAAAAACAGTCAAAAGCCTCCTGAAATTAATCTGTTACTATAACATAAGCTAAATGTAACATATGCCAAAAATAGCAGATATGTCATTTTTGACGTATCTGTCAAGAGGAATTTTTAGGTTTAACACCTCAAATAATATTTTGAATAAGGATAAAACTAATAATATCGATGGTATAGATATTGAAAATTCAGGACGGATTTATGTTAACGAAGAACAAAGCGTTCCATTTTTTTTGAATTATTGACTTTTTCCCCGGCAATCATAGATAAAAAGGCCTGGAGTTTTTTTACTCCAGGCCTCTCTAAAAAATTTATCCTTAGATTTACTTACTTTTTTTCAATAATAAGTTTGCCTTCATGCTCCAGTTCCTTGACCCATTTCGGATGCAGCATTCTCAATACCGGCAGTTCCATCTTCCCGCTGATCATCGCCGATACACTTCCGGGATTACCGATGGTGCCCAAATACAGGTGCACAAAGAAAAAGGCAAAGATCACCGCAAAGCCAAATACATGAAGCACATAAACCCAGTCCAGCAGATATGCCCCGAAAGGAAATTTCTCCGG
>MAEO01000075.1 GCA_001683985.1 Smithella sp. M82 | reverse complement strand
CAACACCATATCGCGGACAGGCAGTCCCTATGTGATCCAAATACGTCAGCCGATCTTCATCGGTAAAGAATACGTCAAGCTGGCGATTGCCGCGTTGAACGATGTGATGAGGATATCGGGGAACTACTATCCGGGATAAACAAGCCATAATGGAAGAATTAATACATTTCTATCTTCCGACTGTCAACAATAATTAGTGGCTGTCCCCAGTTTCCCGTCAGTTTCCCTTTCTTTGGCTATAGAGGGGCTCCGGATGGCCTATTGGCGTCAAAAGCCGGCCAAAGGATTGATAAATCATTCCGATCGGGGCACTCAATATGCTGTGTGAACGACTAAGGTAACCGGCGCGCTGCTTTTGCGCGTCCGGTTGAGCGCCTTGTTAGGCGAGATTGACGTTGATCCATCCATCTTTTGAAAGATCGCTGACTTTCCCCTGAGAGTCTACCAGCCAACAACCCTTCAACGCTTATGTCTTCGTCGATCTCTTCCCAATGAATCCCATGCCCCCTCCCTATTAGCCTCCAATTACTCCGTTCCTCATGAGTTGCATGCAATAAGCGTGGGAACCATTCCAAAGGAACAGAGATTGTTCTCCCATCACTTAAATCGACAGTTAAGGAATTATTGGTTACTCTTACGTCTTCAGCCCTTGGAAGTTCTATTTCAATCGGTAAAATACTCATCCCATGCCTCCTTCAATTTAGCCTTATTTTGTTCAACGATCTTGTGCATTTTGGCAATCTCCGCTCTGCCGAATCCTCCACTACTTTGCAGCCTGACGGGGTCAAGCCAAAACTTGGCAACCTTATCATCACGTTCAACATGAATGTGGAGAGGTTCATCCTTATCCCCTGCATAAAAGAAAAAACGATATGGCCCGGCTCTCAAGATAGTTGGCATATGTATTTTAGCCTAAATGACATATTTTCTCAGCCCAACCCACGGCTCACCGGGAGCCGGATCTATCGGCGATCCGGTGGAGCCGCTTGTTATGCCAAAATTTTATCTTAAATATCTGTCGATTTCCATCGCACCATGAAATATCCCTAAAATATCTATCAAATCCTTGTCTCTTATGAGATAAGCAATTCGATAGTGACCATATTATAGAAGAATCCGTATCTCTCCCTCAGGCTCTGTTCTATACTTATATCCTATTTCTGGAAAGTCTTTGAGAATTTGGGCCTTTCACTCGAAAATGCACCTCTAATATATTGATTTAATTATATACATTTTCATTCTGCTTTGTGACGGAGACCGTCATGTGGGTTTCATAAATTGCAGAGATAACTCTCTGAGCTACAATCGGATTGTCTTGAGCTATATAGTCGTGAATATTTCGAAGCCATTTCTCAGCTTCATTTGTCCATCTTATTCTTGCCATGTGTGAATACGATGCTGGATTTCTTCATTTGTAACAACTCGGCCTTTTCTTGAATCCTCCAGCCCTCTATCTACCATACATTTAAATGCTAACTCTCGCATAATCTCTTCATATGATGCATCATCCGGTTGAGACCTTATTGCCTCAGTCATTTCTTCTTTAGCTGTCTGCATAAAAGTTCTCCTTTCTTTTTCATAGGGCCCAACGAGACTGTCGAAAAACCACCTTACAGAGCTGATATTTTATCAGTAAAGTGAATTTTTACGACAATATTAATTTTACGAAAATAATTCCAGGCATCT
>MAEO01000074.1 GCA_001683985.1 Smithella sp. M82 | reverse complement strand
GACAGGATTTAACTCAATATCGCTTATTCCTTGAACCCGCCCCTCTTTATTCCAAAGCGTTTCACCGTGTCTTATGATAATCAGTTGCATTTGGATGGATATCGTCATACGATTTTTTCAGCATCCGAATACATTCCTGATTATTGTGCTGACTGATCTACTATCATCCATTCCGCAATCGACCCGCTGTCGCACAAAAACCAGGAACTTTCGGTCAGCAAACTTACCGGCATTCTTTGCAACAGCGGATTACAGACCCCTTATGAGCCGGTAGTGACCCCCAACTACAGAAACCGCGTGACGATGCTTACGGAGAACGGTTCCTATGTCCTTCCGAATCATCTGGGACTGTTGTTCCGGCCCATTGTGTTGCAGGTTTCCCGATGGGATCGTCTCAAAGGAATACTAAATCGGCAATTAGCTATTGATTAATTCGATTTGTATTCACTAATCAGAACAAAACTAATCAACGGCACAATCCCTTGTTTTTTGCCAACTCCAGAGCCTTGCACATACCCATTTTGCATGCCTTATGCGCGTCGGTGCATCCCCTTTTATTATTGCCTTGCATAAAATAAGCAAGTCCTCTGTTGTTATAGGCATCAGCAAAATTCGGTTGTAAGAGAATAGCTTTATTATAATCTTCTATGGCGCTCTTATACTGGTGAAGCATACTGTAATTAGCCCCTCTATTATTATAAGCCATGAAATATTTCGGTTCAAGACGGATGGCTTCGGTATAATCTTCTATGGCACGTTGATACTGACCAGTATTACCGTAAACAGCACCTCTGTTATAGTAAGGCAGCGCATTATTTGATTTGAGGCGGATAGCCTCACTATAATCTTCTATGGCACGTTGATACTGACCAATATTCTTATAAGCAACTCCTCGCTGGTTGTAAGTATCGGCATTATCGGGCTGAAGTTTAATAGCTTTATCCAAATATTCAATTGCCTTGTTCGGATCTGTATATTGTTTCCCATCCCATAACAAACGTGCTTTGCTAATCCAGTCTTCAGCCGTCTTTTCTGTTTCCGAACAGGAACAAAGAAAAGTTAAAATAAGAAAGACTAAAATGAGAAATCTTCGCATAATATCTCCTTTTATACTTTCAGCTTTTCTTTTTATTATCATAACTACTAATAAAATCACATTAATAATTTTTGCCTGCAGATACTTGTTCTGTAAATAATTGAAGGATAAAACAAGGTTAAAGGGCAAAGGCGGCAAAGTATAATTCATAGTTGTAGTTCGTCTTTTTCCCCTGTATTAAGTATATTCTTGCAATATTAAATTCTTTCGACATAATTATGTCAGCGATTTTAAACATTAATAAGAGGGCATCATCTATGGAAAATGTTTCTTTTAAAATGACCAGAAGACAACTAATACAGGCTGCAGCAACATCAGTTTTCGTAACCGGCATGCCGAATATCACAGGCTGCTCGTCACTGCCAGGATATCAGCCGACCGGTACGGATGATAACAAAGCACTTTATCTCATCCATGGCAATGTTGTCGATGTAGTCCGAGGCGAAATTCGTCATAACCAGACAATTACTATAAAGAACGGCCGCATTAAAACTATTTACAATTACAATCAAGTTCCGCCTGCCGGGGAAGGCGACATGATTATAGACCTGAAAAATCAATTTGTTATCCCCGGCTTGATAGACGCACACTGCCACGCAACGCTGTCCGGTGAAGCAAAACTCAATCCCTGGGGAGTTTTGACAACGATGAATCAACTGAAAAGAAATTACATTCAGCAGATAAAACATGGCGTAACCACCATTCGCGACATGGGAGCGCTTCCTAATCTGTTGCATGATCATATTAAACAAATAGAAAAAGGCGAACTCATTGGTCCGCGGGTTGTTTACTGCAATTCTTTTACCAACATTTACGGAGGTCACCCGGATGTCGATCCGGCAGCGATAAATATTTTTGCTCCGATTGCAATGGCTTTTACCGGTCGTCCGAATTTATGGTTTAAAGACACAAATGATCTGGAAGAAAAGATGCAGATAAATTCTTCGTTCGGTGCATCATTTATCAAGCTCACCATGGACAAAAAGTCAGTGCTGTGCGGTAAAGGTGAGATTCCCGTATACACGGATGAACATCTAAAACTTATATTCGATTATGCGCAAAAAAATAATCTGAGTACTGCCGGACATATTCACACCAAGTTCGGATTTGACCGCGCTATACAATTCGGTATCGGTTCAGTGGAACATTCTATTGGCGACGCTGTGCTGACGGAGAAAGATGTAATCGCTATGGCCCAAAAGAAAATCCCCGTTGTTCCCACCATGATTGTGGCGCAGATGCTGGCGGAACCGGAAGCCTATGATGAATTACCGCAAAAATATCGCAATGATTTTATAGACAGGGAAATGATCATCCGGCGTGATTACCTTCATTCTTCATTAGATGATTACACCGAAACATCCATCCATGAAAACAATCTGACTCACCTGAAAGACTATCGTAAATACGGTTGTGCCAACTTATATAAAAAAGGTAAGTATATGGCCAATCCTGAAATTTATTTTGATATACTGCTTAACGGACCACGGAATTTAATGACTATGAAAGATGCCGGCATCATTATTGGCTGCGGTACTGATTCCGGCGTTCCGTTGTCATATCACGGAACCCTGTGGCGCGAAATGGAAATGCTTTGTCGCATCGGGCTTTCCAATCTGGAAGTCCTGCGGTGCGCCACCATAAACAACGCGAAAATTATCGGAATGGCTGATAAAATCGGCTCGCTGGATGAAGGGGAATACGCTGATCTGGCAGTAATGAAGAAAAACCCTCTTGAAACCGGAGAAATTTTTAGTAAACCACAAATAGTTATCAAAGGCGGTAAGGTTTACGATATCAGCAGGATTTCTTTTACTGCGTAAATATAAACCGGCTTACACAACAAACTTTAACTAACCGGAGGCGAGTAGGATTCAATTATTTTTTTATGATCGGCATCAAGTCCGGAAAATATAACTCCCACTATATTCTGATGCACTCTTGTAACTTTTGTCAAACCTTCTATCCAATCCTGATTAATTTTCATTTTCAGTTTATAGAAACTTCCAATTTCCAGACCATAGACACCATCTTCAAAAGAAAAAGATGCCCCTATTTCGGAAATATTTTTAACGATAACCGGAATGTCCTTATCTGCCATAAGAACACCGGGAAATGAACATTTCTTGCGTTGCGCGGATCTGGTATCAAATAGTATTTTATACTTTGCTCCACATGTACAAACCCTATCCAGAACTTTGTTTTGCAATTCCTTTTCAGGTTTGGCATTTACTTTTACCCTACATTCCGGACAGACAATAATTGCCCACCCTAAAGGACCTACAACCACTTTGGAAACCATGTAATTCTTCTCTCCGGAAAATTCAGTTACTTTTCTTTGTAATTGTTACTTTATTGCACAGATATTATCGTCAAATATAGCTCAATAAGAATATCCTTCTCATGGTGTGGAAGTATATGAAGAACAATCTTATTTGTCAATAGATCACAAAGTTTTCTTTCGAATTTACGGATAACTTTTTTGATAATATTAATATTTGCTTTTGGCAAAGCATTGACGTAAATAATTAAACATTAAGTTAACAAGATAGAATCATACATTCATTTGTTCAAACCCTTAGACCCGGCAATTAATTGAGGAGAAACATGAAAAAACAAACTAAAGTCGCCGCAATTCAACTCGCCACAAAAATAGGGGATTCAATCACCAATATCGCCGGCTGTGAGCGATTAGCGCTTATGGCTATCAAGAATGGCGCGCGCTGGATCGCGTTACCGGAATTTTTCACTACGGGAGTCAGTTGGAAACCGGAAATTGCTTCAGCCATTCAGACCGTTGACGGCGCAGCGGCAAGTTTCATGTGCGACTTTTCCGCAAAGCATCAAGTCGTTTTAGGAGGATCTTTTTTATGCAGATTGTCCGACGGTAGTGTGCGCAACCGTTGCCAGTGTTACGCCAACGGTTCTCTTATCGGTCAGCATGACAAAGACCTTCCGACAATGTGGGAAAACTATTTTTATGAGGGTGGCGATATAACAGACAGTGGTACATTAGGAACATACGACAACACGCGTATCGGCGCGGCCGTCTGCTGGGAATTTATGAGAACAATGACCGCACGCAGGCTGCGCAATCAGGTGGACGTGATAATGGGGGGTTCATGCTGGTGGAGCATACCAACCAATTTTCCTGTCTTTCTCCAGAAACTTTGGGAACCTGCTAATCGCCATTATTCTCTCGCGGCAATACAGGATAGCGCGCGCCTTATAGGAGCGCCGGTTATCCATGCCGCACACTGCGGAGAGATTGAATGCCCGATGCCCGGATTGCCGATCAAATATCGCGGCTACTTTGAAGGCAATGCCTCAATAGTGGATGCGAGTGGTAAGGTACTTGCGCAGCGAACTGCTGAGCAGGGAGAAGGAATTGTCTGTGCTGATATCTTGCTGGAAAGCTCAACCAATTACGGAAACAATTCCCAACAATTTCCGGCTTCGTAACAGAGGTTTTCTGCCGACTTTTGCCTGGCATCATCAACGCTGGTTGGGTCGGCGTTGGTATAAACGTAACGTGCGCCAAAAATAAACAACCCTTGTTATATAATTTGAATAACCCGGCAAATCTTGTCTTTTCTAGCAATGAACTTTTGTTTTAGATAAAACGATAAAAAATTGTTATAAAGAGGATGTATGGATACACGACGAGACTTTATCAAAAAAAGTGCCCTAATAGGTGCAGCTTTGTGTCTCCCCGCTTCCCTGACACGGGAAAGCTTTGCTTATTATCCTGATTTAAAAACACGATCTCCGAAAAAAGTCCTGATTTTATGGTACAGCCAGACAGGCCAAACTTACAGATACGCCAGGCTAATTGGCTGCATCCTGAAAGATAAAAACTTAGAGGTCGACATACGCGAATTTCAGGAAACAGATAAAAAAATCCTAACCGATTACGATTTTATAATCGTTGGCACTCCTGTTTTTTATTATGATACACCTTCCAATGTTATCGATTGGCTGGAGAAAATCCCCTCTATAAAGGGAACGCCCGTTGCCGCCTTTGTCTCTTTCGGCGGGCCCGAAGGCAACCAGCATAATGCTTCTTGTCATATTCTCAAAGTTCTTATTAAAAAGGGTGGAGTCCCTGTCGGAAGAGATGCCTTCAGAAATATTCCCTCTTATCCCACACCAAAATGGGATAGTGATAATCAAAAATCAGGAGAACATCTGCCCAATGCAGACACTTTTGACCAGGTGTGCCGTTTTACAGCGAATAGCATTGAGAAAATTTCCCGTGGTGAAACAATTTCAGTAAGCTATGAATTTGCGCTGAGAGAGGGATTGCGGATATTGCCTCTTGTCTGGCTAAATAAAAAAGCAATTAATAAACATACTGTTGATGCTTCAAAATGTATCGGCTGCAGGACATGTATAAGAAAATGCCCAACCAAAGCCATCAATCCTTTCAAACAAACTGTTGACAGAGATAAATGTCTGGCGTGCTTCGGATGTCTGAATAATTGCCCTGCTGATGCTGTGGTTATGGAATACAGAGGCGAACGCTTATACGGTTTTCGGGAATATTTAAGACGAAACAACATTACAATTATGGAGCCTGAAGAATTCAAAACATGTAGTTGAACATAATATTAATAAACAATAAATAGGGAGATATATTCATGAAACAATTTGTTGTTACACCGGCGGCGGGAAAACGTTTGATCGGGAAAGCAATTGCCAAACATGCCGCAATTATAAAAGCATTGAAAAAAGGAACCGTTGTCATTATAGCCGGAACGACCAACGGCTATGTGGCCGAAGAAATCCTTAAAGAACTTGATCAGGCAAAAGAATTCAAACGTGATCATTTCTATCGCGGAATCACTCGGCCTCCAAATCGTCCGACAACGTCGACAGGAAGAAGTCCCGACGAAAGCAAATTTCCGGGAGATGTTATAATAGTAAAAGGTGTTTATCAAAACGGCAAAACTATTTTTGATGTCGTCGATAACCTTAAAGAGGGAGATGTAATACTTAAAGGCGCCAATGCCGTTAATTTAGCACAAAAAAGAGCGGCAATTTTGATCGGAGATCCAAAAGCCGGAACTATCGGTGCTTCCTTACCGGCAGTTATTGGCCGGCGAATTAAGCTGGTTTTACCGGTTGGACTGGAAAAGCGTGTTTACGAAAATCTGGACGACTTGGCAACCGGAATGAATGCGCCGGGAATCAACGGCCCGCGGCTTTTGCCTGTGCCGGGAGAAATATTTACGGAAATTGACGCGATTGCACTGCTTACCGGCGCTTCAACTTCATTAGTTGCAGCGGGCGGTGTAAGTGGAGCTGAAGGAAGCGTATGGCTTATCGTAAGCGGTAAACCTTCGCAGGAAAAAGCCGCGGAAGCCTTCATAAAGTCTGTCGTCGCTGAACCAGCGTTTAACTTTTAATGAACATGGACACACTGACCGAGGGTGATTTTCAGGCTTTTCCCCTCCCCTCAATCCCCTCCGGGGAAGAAAATAGTGATAGGTATCGGTTAATTTATGAAAGACGGTCAAATTAACAACATCATCAAAATATTAAAGAAAGAACTGGCAGTGGGAACAATGCCGATTGTTTCCCATCTGGCGGAAGATCAGCGCGACCCTTTTGTAATTCTAATTTCGACACTTCTTAGTCTGCGGACAAAAGATGAAGTCACTGCGGTGGCCACAAACAGGCTCTTTGAGCTGGCATCCACACCGGAAGAAATGCTGAAAGTGCCTTTGGATAAGATCGCTAAGACAATTTATCCGGTGGGTTTTTACCGTGTGAAGGCAAGCAACATTCATCACACCTGCCGGGAATTAATCGAGCGTTTTGGCTCCAAAGTGCCGGATAATATCGATGATTTGCTGACCATTAAAGGCGTCGGCCGCAAAACCGCCAACCTGGTTGTCTCTCTTGCTTACGGCAAAGACGCAATCTGCGTGGACACTCACGCGCACAGAATTTCCAACCGTCTGGGCTATGTCAAAACAAAAACGCCGGATGAAACGGAATTTGCTCTGCGCAAAAAACTGCCCCGCCGCCACTGGATCATCTATAATACCATCCTGGTTGCCTTTGGCCGTAAAACATGCAACCCGGTTTCTCCCCTTTGCAGTCAGTGTCCTATTAATAAGTACTGCGATCGAATTGGCGTCACCTTGAGCCGCTAGCCCATCTTCCGCAGAAAGTCATTGGATGTGAGAAAATATGGATGGATTTTCACTGAAAGTTCAATGATTACAATCC
>MAEO01000073.1 GCA_001683985.1 Smithella sp. M82 | reverse complement strand
TCCCGCCCATTTCCTGGTGTATAATTAAAAGTGGACATATCACGTGCTACAAAATAGGACTTTTCTATTTGCTACTAACACACCAAAAACTTTACCAATACCCGAAGAGAATAATAGGCGATGTTATCAGGGCTAACGAGACTGTCGAAAAAGCCCAAATGTTGCGATTTTAGAAAATTCACATATAGTAAAATCAACTACTTACGTGTCCCCAAAAACCCGATTTAAGGTTTTTCGACAGGCTCAACGATTGAAATCAGCTGCACAAAAAGCCGACCAAATTATTTCGAACAACACAATATCTCACCGGCTTTTTGTGTCAGCCTGAATCCTGTTGTTATCTTCTTTGTTGAATTCTTCTCTTAATCCATAATGGATCTCTGCGCATGGGTAACACCGCGACAACATAAGCAATTTCACCTTTGATTTCATAATAGATGGCATAAGGAAAGCGCTTGGCAAACATTCGATAAAGACCATACTTTTTATTATGAATACCTGCATAAACTATTAGCGATTCGATATCGGCAACTAAGCTATCCCAAAAGTAATCGCCAACACCCGATTCTATTTTGTCATAAAAAACTTTCCCGTCGTTCAAGTCATTACCAACCTCTTTTAATGTAATGACATCTTTGACCTTCATGGGTTACGTCTCGCCTTCAACTCCTCAAGAGACAGGAATTCTGCTTTGCCGTTTTCGATCTTTCTTTTTCTCTCTTCGATGATGTCCTGATGCCATTCTGGGGACTCTATTTCTGTTTCTTTATCTGTAAGCGAATCCCAGAGAACCTCCATAGCTTGAAGTCGCTCTATCAGGCTCATTTTTTCTATTTGCACTGTATTCATTTTAACTCCTTTTCTGAAGATAACGAGATTGTCGAAAAATCACCTTACAGAGCTGATATTTTATCAGTAAAGTGAATTTTTACGACAATATTAATTTTACGAAAATAATTCCAGGCATCT
>MAEO01000072.1 GCA_001683985.1 Smithella sp. M82 | reverse complement strand
TGTTAGGAATTTTTTAAAAGTGAACTGTTTGCGAATTAAAAGTGAACCGTTGAGCAATGGAGAAATATAAAGGAAATGAGTGAAGTGAAGACGTGGAGATTCACTTCACTCACAATTGATATTTACCATATTGGTAAATTCAAATCCTGATTTTTAGCTCGTTGAATGTCAACGAGACAGCTATTGCACCAGAATCTAACCTCAGACAGAAGCTTATTCAGAGGATAAATACGGATATTGACTTATCTCCAGGATCAACACCATTGACCTTCAGGGTCAAGGTGTTGATTGATATTCGCCGGTAAGGATCAACACTTCTGTCAAGTCTGAGGCAGAAGATATCTTTCACTGATTGATAGGGCGGCCTAATTTTGAATTCTCTGAAAAGGGATGTCCCTTCCTTTAATGCCCTTTGGAGTCTGAAATAAGGGACTTCCTGCGTTGTGGAATGTACCTGGTGGAAATTATACCGACGTATTTCCTGATTGAGTATTTTCTGTCCTTGTTTTATATCAGTTGCATTTTCTCTGACGCAGGTTCGGACAAGCCGATCTTGGAGCCATTGGCAGGGCCGTTCAATTTTCCCCAGCATAGTTTGTCAATACTTCCCGGTCATGGATAGTTCTCTTCGGTTTTCTGAAATAGAAATCGTTCTTTCTGGCTCTGTCAATAATCGCAGACAGAGACACCTTCTGTTTATATTGTCTTTTCAGACGATCCTTGATATAGCTGTAATTATAGGAGCGGACGGGAATATCTTTGTCCTCTATCAACTTCTTTTCAACTGCTAACTCTTTCAATATGTTGACTTCGACTGCTTCGGGAATCGCTCTGGTTTTGCCTTTCCGTACATCCTGGATTGAGAATTCAACGGGATTATCACGATAGGCATTTACTAAAGCAAAGAACCTTGTTTTGTTTATGCCGAGGTTCTCCTGAAGATATCTTCTTCCAACCTCTTTTCTCAGATATTTCTCGAGCAGTTCCTTTGCCTGATCATCCGTAAACTTCCTGTGTAACTGTGCCAAGATATGAGCCTCCTTTTTTGAGGCTCATATTA
>MAEO01000071.1 GCA_001683985.1 Smithella sp. M82 | reverse complement strand
GGCGCTGTCAATTTGATAAGGAGAAAATCTTTGCCTGTCTCGCGATGTAATGGTCGGGGTTGATCGGATATTTCGGGCAGCAGATAACCCTCCCTGTCGCCCGTTTTTTTACTTGCTACCGCATCAAGAGCAGACTGAGCGCCATCACTATCATTCCCGCCATCAGCCCCAGAATGCTGTCGTGGCCTTTGCCGTAGGCGCGGCTGGTGGGCAGGAGTTCATCGAGACTGATATACACCATGACGCCGGCGACGCCTCCGAACAAAACGCCCGTGACATGCGCGGGTACTGCCCATGCGCCGTTTCCGGCAATGAGGACAATGGCCGCAAAAGCGATTACGGCGCCCAGCGGCTCGGCAAGGCCGCTTATCAGCGAATACAAAAAGGCTTTCTTCCTGTTGCCGGTCGCGTAAAAGATCGGGACAGAAACGCTAATCCCTTCCGGAATGTTGTGCAGAGCAATCGCCACGGCAATGGCCACGCCCAGCGCGGGCTCCTGAAGCGCGGCCAGAAACGTGGCGATGCCTTCGGGAAAATTGTGAATTGTAATGGCTAGCGCCGTAAACAGTCCTGTGCGCAAAAGTTTCGTGTGCGCCTTTCCGTGATCGTGAGCTCCCGGCAGACGTTTTTCAGCGTCCTGATACGCAGCGGATTGAAAATCCGGAAGCGCCGCCTGCGGATCATGAAGCGGCGCTGTTTCCTCTTCGGAATGCGTTTCGTGGGGGTTGTCGGCCGCGGGAATCACATTGTCGATGAGCGCCATTAAAATCATTCCCCCGAAAAACGACAGAGCGGTAAGCCGGTTTCCCCAGGAATTGCCGTAGCGGGCTCCAAGAATCTCCGCGCTTTCAGGAAATATTTCGACAAAGGAAACGTACAGCATCACACCCGCGGAAAAGCCTGTCGCTACGGAAAGAAACCGGTAGTTCGTCCGTTTTGCGGTGAAGGCGATAACGCTGCCGATGCCGGTTGCCATTCCGGCGAACAGCGTCATTGCCAGAGCAACCCATACATCATTCATATTCCCTTTTCCTTTCCACCGAAAAAGACGCGGCGCGACACGAGCATCATTTCAGCGATTTGTGACCCGAACTGCGAAATTTGTTTTCCCCGCTCATTTCTCCGTTTTGTCCCGGACGGCCACAACCTCCGTTCATCCGGCGTTTCTTCTTGATGGTGTTTCTTACAATATTACCGATATGATGGATATTGATTTTTTCGCCGGCTTCGTCAATCAAGCTGTCAGTGGGATTGACAAACAAACTTACCAATTGTATGAACTTTTATAGAAATAATTTTAAAGAGACTTTTATGCCTTTATATTTACAAATAATTCTGTTGGTTGCCGCTTTAATTGCCTTTGTTATCTTTATTCTTTACATGGGTGGTTTAGCTGTACAGAAGACTTGCTTAAAAATAATCGCCGAAATGGAAAAAGCCGGAGCCTTTAAAGAAGCAAGAGCGATTGAAATTCAGGATGAACGAAAAAATTTCTTCCGCGTTGGCGCTAAAAATATTCGCCCCAAAGCGATAAACTTATTAATTGCTGACGGTCTGGTAATTAAAACGAACAACGGGAAATATTACCTGGACAAAGAAAAACTCGCCCGGGCCAAAGCTCAATTAGTTTCTAACAAGAATTGAATGATTAATGATTCTTATCAGTTCACTGGCAATACTGGAGCTATTAAGCCGCATAATACTCTCTTCCGCGTGGCCAAAGCTCAAAAGATTAATACTTCCATACCACACAATTTTCTGATCAATAATCGAAAATTTCTGATGAATATTGGGTTTACAAACTAAATTTACGCCAGCCGTCATCATCAAAATCAATTGCCAGAATGTGGCACATATCATCCTGGCACATAGGATATATACCGGCAACGATATCGCCTCTTTAATGTGCCTCAATGACTTTTTCATCTAAAACATCATAAGACTTATGCGAGCAGTCGAAACATTTAACCGTCGGCTTCCGGCATAGAGCGGATTTCCATTCATTCAGACAAACAGGCGCATAACCAGACCGGCCATCCTTGCTTTGCCATCTTTTGGCATATATATCATCGCGACCTTTAAACAGCGACATAAACAAGCTGATCTTCTCTACGGAATTGGTAATAGAAAAAGGGATTGCAACCCCTTGTTCTATTCTATTCTGGTAGTGAATTTCACATGAAGATTCTTGATTAACTAATTCTAAAGGTAAATTACTTGCAGTGCCTCGGTCTTGATCAGATTTCTTTATTCCATTTAGTCCTAACCTTGCTTTCAGCGCTTCATTCTCTTCCCTCAGCTTTTTATTTTCGGCAAGTAATTTCTGATATTTTTCAAACAAATCTTCAAAATCCATAATTACGCCTCTTCTGGCCTAATATCTGCAAAGTCAATAAAGGTAAAGACCCTGATTTTTACAAAAGGTCTCTAGTATAAGGTTTCAATAAAATATTTACATATTGATGTGTTTATGGCATATTGATTTCCAAAACAATTGGGGAGGGAAT
>MAEO01000070.1 GCA_001683985.1 Smithella sp. M82 | reverse complement strand
TGAAACATTCATGAGCCACTGGCTCACAAAGAATGATGAAAATTGCAGTCAGGACAGCCGGGACGGCTGTCCTGCCATGAGTGGTGATTTTATATAACCAGTAGGACAGGCGTCTCGCCTGTCAAAAGGGGATTTTCGAGTGAAAAGCAACTATAGGAAAATCATCTGTGTATGTCAATAATGGCGGGAGTATAACCCACCCTTATTGTGGACTGTTTTCAAATGTACTTATTTCTTTGTTTTTGCCTTAGGTGCTGCTGATTTTTTGGGTGTGGAGGCACTCGCTGGAGCAGGTTTCACATCCAACAGTTCCACTTCAAAAATCAATGTCGCCCCACCGGGAACGATCGGCGGCCTGCCCTGGTCGCCATAAGCGATATCCGAAGGGCATATCAATTTAGCCTTGCCTCCAACTTTCATCTTTGCAAGACCTTCTGTCCAGCAGGGAATAACCTGACCCAACTGAAATTCCAGAGGCTGACCGCGTTTAATGGAGCTGTCAAATTCCTTGCCGTCAATAAAAGTGCCTGTGTAATGAACTTTGACAATGTCTGAGCTTTTTGGTTGAGCACCTGTCCCGGCTTTAACTGGCTGGTAAATTAGACCTGAAGCCATCATCTGTGCGTCTTTTTCCTTGGCTGCTTTTTCTAAATACGGTTTAGCCAATAATTTTTGCCTCTGCGCGGCAGCAATCATTCTTGCCTGAAACAAGAGACCTATACTCTGCTGATAGGCTTCCGGCTCTGCCTCTAACTTTTTACCGGCAATAGCATCGCTCATACCCTGCTTGACGAATTCAAACTCTTCGGCAGAAAGCTCAAAAATAGACAACTTCTTTGCCAGATCAGCACCGAGTGCATAAAGTGCTTTCTGGTCTTCAGTTTGTGGCTGGGCAGCCCAGGCGGGAATAGTCAATAGAAAAATAAAAACACAAATAATCAGTTTACGCATAAAACTCCTTTCTTGAATCATAAATTTTATTTTACAAAATATTTCATGGTTAAGTTACAATAACCGTGACTTATTCAACAACCTTTAGTCTTGTTTTTTTGCCAGTGAAAATAAAATCAAACCTATACCTAATACAGAGAGAGTTATAGGGCAGGGCAGAGGAAGTCCCAGGGGGTTAGGTTTATTCAGAAACATCAACGTGGAATCTGCAATAAGGAGAAATCCCGATACAATAAAACATATTTTCGATATCTTTAACATAATTACATCCCTTAATGTGTAATTACAGATTATCTATGCAACTGTTGCCTAGTTTTAAAAAAATCCTTTTTGACATGGCGCATGTATATGGACATCGGCCACTTATGTCAACTATCTATATTATTCCAGGTCTCCTATTGACAACGCTACCAAAATCTTTATGAGATAAGCAGCCAGCCCAGAAGCTCTATATTCCTAGTTTAGCAAGCATTGTACAAAAAGTATTGATAAGTTCTACCAGCCGCGGATGAGATACTTCGAATCCACGAACAGATGAAGTCAAACCTTCAATCGATAAATCAAAAAGTTCCGGGCTTTTTTCACTGCGTGTAGCCTCGTGGGCCGATAATTCGGCAAAACCAGCAACGCTCTCTGCCTGCTCACGGTGAGTTCTGGAAAGGCCGACAATTTCCGTTCTCAAAGTTTTCAGGAGGTTCAATAATTCGGCCTTGTCGTTTTCTTTGATTGTATTGCTCTGTTTTAGCTTCTCTTCAATTTTATCAAGATGATTTTCAATCATATTTTTCCACCTGTATTATTTCATTTCAAACGTCCTCTGAGTATTTTGCCTTTTGGCAAAAATAATATAATGGGCATGTTTCTGTGTCAACAAATAAAGTCCGCAAATAAAGTCCGCTGTCATATATAGTTTTCAATTTAAAATAATTTCATAAATGTATTAACCTTATCACACAATATTTCGCTTTGACAAAGGAAAGACAAGTGACCGCAATCGCCAGGCAATTCCAACGTATCGGCATGCAAATACCCGGTAAGAATCCGCACCGGTTCGAAATTGGCCGTAAGATCCTGTCCGGCCCAGACGATGAGTGTTTTTGCCTTTACGGTCTTCGCGGCGTTCTTAATTTCTCCTCCGAATGAACGATAAATATCGTGACGCATAATAGCTTTTAATTGCCACGCCCGATTATACGCGTTGAATTCCATGATGCCCGTTTCCGCTTCGGCTAAAAATCGAGGAAAAGATTCAGGCATTATATTTGAAGTAAAGTATTGAGGTGTTCTGGAATGAAGATTATGGATGTCTGCTACTATTTCATTGAGATGCCTATTACACCGTGAATGTGAGTTAAATGCAGATATCTGGTGAGAAGAAGATATTGAACATCCACCAGATCTTTAATGGAGAATCGCGGAAAAGCCTGATCTGGCTGAAAACTGCTATTAGAAGGCGAAGAGGATACACCATTACCGAAAGCATCGACAGCCACAACAAAGTATTTTGAGCTGTCCGCCAACTTTCCCGGTCCGATTAATCCCAGATCAACAAGGTCCTTTGTCGTTCCGGCAAGCCAGGTGGGAAACAAAATAACGTTGGATTTATCCGCATTTAAAACTCCAAAGGTCCGATAGGCTAAGCGGCAATTCCTGATGACCTTGCCCGTCTCGAGACGATAGTTACCCATCTTGATAAAATGAAACTCTCCCTGGGCAAAAGCAAAACTACCCCACAGGAGTAACATTGCTGAAATAGAGAAAAAATGTTGAATCTTTTCATGTACTGAAATCCTCCAACTCTCTGACCCTGCGTACCAATAACCGGCAGCAGTTTAAAATATTTTCCGGTGAATAAACTGTAAGTTCATCTTTGTAATAAAACTTAAAAAGATTTTTGGCTGTTGTTTCACTATCACAACAATCATTAATAACATATTTCTTCACATAATTTGCCGCGTCTCGGGATTTTTGAAATATATCCTTGATATCTTCATCTTTCGAAAACAAACCGTTGTGAGCAAGCCCAAGAATCTCAGGATTAAGCGCCGAAAGGTGATCAATCGTTGCCATATAATCAGCATATCCTGTAAAAAAGGTAGGGAAAAATCCCTGTTTAGGATAATGATTTCCCAGACTATCCGACGCCAGAACTGTTTTTAAAACAGGAATATGAATAAGGATATTTCCCGGAGAGTGCCCCTTTACATCCAATAAATGTATCGTCAATCCCCCCAGATCAAGTTCGTCACCATCTCTCATTGCCATACACCCGGATAGCGACGGTACAGATGTGATAGTCGGCCTGTGGGTAACCAGACCATGAGATGCTATGGACTTCATCATATAATGGTCTTCAGTTATAGTGCTTTTAATAGCCTTGGGGTGATTAAGAAAAGATTCTGCTCCTTCTCCCGCCATTACTTTTGCTTCGGGAAAGGATCGCTTAAGAAAATCCAGACCTGTAACATGATCGCTGTGGGGATGAGTGACAATTAAAAAGTCCGGCTTCAACTTTAAGGAAGACAGTTGCTCCAACAGAATATCAATTGTCGCCGATACGCCAATTTCTACCAGAGCACAGGCGTCGTTTCCTTTTATCAGGTAAAAATGAAAATAGTTATTGCCTAATATCCAGAGATTTTCTGCAACTTGACGGGGAAATATCACATCCGCACCTTGACCATCCTTACAATCTTAAGGCCTCTTTGCACAAGAGATTAACTGTTGAAAGTATAGTAAGTCCTGTATTGTATGTCAATATTTGTTTGACTTTTTACCGTTGTCCAATTAAATTTCAGCAAGTTTTAAAAACATCTTTTACAGTTCTAAAAAAGGACTTGATTTGAAAAAACGTATTGTCATCACAGGATTAGGAACATTAAACGCGATAGCCAATAACGTGCCGGATTTCACGCGTGCCCTTCAGAATGGTGCCTGTGGTATCGGGGCAATTGATCTTTTCGATACAACCGGATTTCGCTCTCAAACAGGCGGTCAGATAAAAAATTTTATTGCCCGCGATTATATTCCGGAAAAATTTTCCATGAAAAGGATGTCACGGGCGGATAAGCTTTCTTTGGCTGCAACACTGGAAGCTCTGCATGATGCAGGGCTTTATCCATCGCCGAAAGAACTGAAAGAAGAAATCGGTATTGCCATCGGCGGCGGCGCTGGTGGACTTCTGGAAGCGGAAGAATTCTATAGTGATTACTTAAAAAATAACGGCAAAGATGCGAACTTCTGCAAACTATCGTCTTTATTTTGTGCATCTTCGACCGATTGCAACGCCTCTACTTTCGGATTTTCAGGACCGAAAATAACTTTCATGACCGCCTGCTCCGCAGGCGCTACGGCCATCGGCTACGCGCGGGATTTAATAGTCAACGACCAAGCGTCCATCATGATTGCCGGAGGCGTGGAACCAATGTGCCGGCTCACTTACGCAGCTTTTAATGCACTTAAATCAGTCGATCCTGCAACCTGCCGGCCTTTCGATAAAAATCGTGCCGGACTCTCATTAGGTGAAGCTGCGGCTATAATGGTTTTGGAATCACTCGATTCAGCCCTGAACAGAGGGGCTGAAATTTACGGTGAGATTCTGGGTTATGGAATTACCTGTGATTCTTTTCACATGACCGCTCCGGATGAACAGGCTTCCGGCGCTGTCCGCTGTATGCAGGCAGCGCTCAAGGATGGTTGCCTCCACATAGAAGATATTGATTATATCAATGCGCACGGAACGGCTACCCCGGTTAATGATGTTACGGAAACAAAAGCCATTAAAGAAGTATTCGGCAAACGCGCATATTCGATTCCGGTCAGTTCCACCAAGTCCATGCACGCGCACACACTGGGAGCTTCCGGCGCGCTCGAAGGAATTGTTTCCGTGCTGGCACTGCATCACGGTTTTATTCCGCCGACAATCAATCATCGGGAAGCAGATCCTTTATGCGATTTGGATTACGTCACTGCCGGATCGCGAAAAGCCGACTTGCGTGCCGCGCTTTCCAACTCTTTTGCTTTTGGCGGAAACAACACAACGCTGATTTTCGGCAGATATTCCGGAAGAGGCGCTGCCCATGAATGATAACCGGCATATCGATAACACTCAACGTGTCGTTGTCACCGGCATCGGCTTGGTAACGCCTTTGGGAATCGGCAAAGACGAATTTGGCCGTAGGCTTTTTACCGGCGAAACCGGCATTGCGGAAATCAAATCATTTGATACAAGTAAACTTTCTTCACATCGCGGCGCCGAAGTAACCAATTTCAACCCGCGGGATTTTATTTCTGTAAAGAACTTGCGGCGAATGGACAAAATATCCCTGATGACAGCAGCCTCGGCGCGCCTTGCTCTGGATGATGCAAATTTTCGGATTACTGAAGCAAACCGCGATCGTGTCGGCATTATTCTTGGAACATCCTTCGGCGCCACAGACATTACCGTTCAGTTTTTGACAAATTTGTTTAACGGAGGACCGGCAAACGTTAATCCGATGCTGGTACCCAATACTGTCATGAATGCCGCGGCCGGTCACACTTCCATCGAACTAGGATTTCGGGGAGTCAACACAACGGTAACCCATTTTGCCGTATCTGCCGAAAATGCGATTGCTTACGCTGCGGCGGAAATCAGGCGTGGCACAGTTGATTTTATTTTTGCGGGCGGAGCGGATATTTTATCAGAATTTTACTACAAATCGCTGACAAAATTCCACGTTCTTTCTCCGCAAAACAAAGGAAGAGAAAGTTGCCGACCATTTGATAAAGATCGCAACGGAATGATCGTCGGGGAAGGATGCGGAATAATTTGTCTGGAAAGCCTGCAATCGGCAACGGCCAGAGGTCATAAGCCCTATTGCGAAATCAAAGGCTTGGGCATGGGTTCATCGCCGACAAAACCCAATGCATGGCCGCAAAATTCAGACGGAATAAAATTGACATTTAGCCGGGCACTTAAAAATGCGGATATTTCAATCAATGAGGTTCAGGCTGTTTTTGCCGCCGCCAACGGTGATAAGATACTTGATGCATTGGAAGCTGAAGCTTACACTGCAATATTTGACTCTTCCGGTAAGAATCCGTTTATTACTTCGTTAAAAGGAGCAATCGGAGAAAGTTTTTCGAGTGGCGGAATCAAGGCTTGCGCTATGGCATTGTCTATGGAGAAAAATATTTTGCCACCTGTGGCAGGACTTGCAAATCCACTGAAGCCACTTGCTTTTGTCACTGAAAAGAAAAAAGAATTAGAAATCAATAACGCAGCTTTGGCCGGAATTTCTTTCGGCGGCGCCTATGTTTATATGACTTTCAGTAAATGATGCTTTTGTATTTCAAAAAGGAGCCGATAATTTATCATATTTACAAAGTTTCTGTCTTACATGGCCGTTGAAATCGAAAATTGCTAATTGAGAAGCATTCTCTATTTTTCTCCCAAAATAATTGTTCCCCGCCAATCTCTATATACCGGTTCTTTATTATTTTTAATAAAAGCTTCTAATTTTTCAATACCCTCGTTGAATTCGCTGTCAGTCAAAAGGTAAAAAGTTGAAACAAACTTGTTTCTTACTTTCTCCAGATACTTCATGTCTATGGGGATGTTACTTATAATTAATTCTTTATGTTTTATATTTTTGAATCCTGCACCCTTAAACAAATAATCCAGTTCCGATAATTGGGGGAATCTTTTTTTATCCAATTCAATCATGGAAGGGAAAAATTCTTTTATAACAGGATGCAATCGCTCTATTTGATCATGGCTGGATGTTAAAAAGATAAGCGACCCGTCACATAAGATACGAAAACACTCTGCAATTAAGGACATCCTGTTTTTAATATGATGAATTACATATGAACCAATAACAACATCGAAAGAATGGTCATTGAATGGCAGATTATAATCGGCATCTGCACATATAACCTGCAATGCTTTGGCCTTTGCTTTTTTAAGCATCGGAAAAGATTTATCAAGGCCGGTCATGTCCACTTTTATAAAATCCAATACGGAAGCAGATAAATTTCCGGTTCCACAACCAAGATCAAGGATTTTCATTCCATTTTTCAAATTTCCAAAGCTGATTAATTTGAGTATCTCTGAATGTGAAAAAGAACGATAGTCGTCATAATTTTTTGAAATATCGGAATAATCTATTTGCATACACAAGGTTCTTTACTTCACCTGAGTCGACCACTGACACAAGAAAGAATATGGATCCTTCATGATTTTTTTGCAGATTTCAGGCAAGATAAAATCTGCGGTAAGGCCTCGGTCGCCTGGGCTCGAATGGAAAGATTACACAGAGAGGTCAGTTCCGATTCCTTCCAATTAATTTCTATGAGGCACGCACCGGCGGACTTAGCGATTTCCGGCAGTGCGGCAGCAGGGTAAACCACGCCCGAGGCACCTACGACCAACATGACATCGCAGGTTTGAGCAGCAATTCTCGCTTTGGGCAAATCCTGAACAGCTTCGCCAAAACTGACAAAGTCCGGCCGTGTCATTCCCCCGCATTCACATTTTGGGAAAGCCATCAACAACGCTTCCAGAGAAAATGTCTCAGCCTTGTTCAGCACCGGCCGAACCATGTCAAAGAAAGCCTTCCGCCGTGTTCCTTGCTTTTTCCCGCAGGTCATGCACCGGAACCGGAACAGGTTTCCGTGCAATTCGTAAACGGATTTGCTCCCTGCTTCCCGATGGAGATTGTCCACATTCTGGGTGATTACGCCTTCAAGGTGTCCCATTTCCTCGAGTTTAGCCAGAGCCAGATGCGCCGGATTCGGTTGCGCCTTCTCCAGAGCAGAGAAGAAACCATCAAGAATTTCATGTGTTTTATCCGGATATTTGGCTAAAACATTAAGTATGCCCTGTGTCCCGTAACGATCCCACAATCCGCCGGAATCTCTGTAAGTTGATATGCCGCTGGCAGCAGAAATGCCCGCTCCCGTAAAAGCCACGCCTTTCCGGCTTGAAGAAATGATTTTCGCCGCTTGTTCAATGGAAGACATCTGTGTTTCTCCTTGATTTCAAAGTATTATACCCGCCTAATAAGACAGCGGTCATTCAAATAATCACACGCTTTCTCTTATATGTAATTCCCTTCTACGGAAAAAATTTACCTAATTGTTGTGTACCGAATTCCCTAATGTTATTTTATTAAAATTAAAGATTACTTGCAATCGACTAATCCGAAACACACTCTCTTGGTTCAGCACGGAATATTCTTACCAAACTTACGATCAAGCATAATAGTCCACCACCAAAACAGATCGCAGCCAGAAGCGGCCAGCCCAGCACTTCAAGGCGGGTTAGCACGTCGGCTGCTCGCATCAAGCCCGCTGCATGGTCCTGAAATTGGTAATATTTATTATCACCTTTAATTGCCACCCCGGCGAACATGACCATCTGCATCCAATTGACGACAATTAGAAAAAATACTGCATAAGCAAGCAAACAATTAAGTAACTTACGTTTCCATATTCTATTGTTTTTAATTTCAGCCAAGCCAAACGCAAACACAAATGCAAAAAGGGGAGACAGAATATGAAGATACCAACCTGGTGTATTGCCGCTTCCTGCCAAAGCAATACCTACAAAAACATGATAGACTAATCCAATAAAAAAAGGCGCAAACAACCACATCGGTAACCAGATAGCATGTGTTAATGTATGGCGCCGCGCTTGACTCACATAATTTAGGAACAACCATCCGGTTAATACGAGTAAAGGGATACGAAACAGTTCATTTATACGTGTTAGCGACCATGTGCCGCCCCAAGACCATGTGACCAAAGTTGCAACAATGCCTCGCACAAAAGCAAATGACGTCATCTCTCCCTTAAGGTTTGCTAGTAATCCACCCCGACGTGTCAAAGTAATAAAATCACTACCGCCAATAAACGATCCATAAGAGATGAGATTGTGAATATACCAACTCCCTCCGATCAATAATAATGGTGCAAACATCAGCGCAAACTGTTTCAATCTCGACATAAATAATTTTTGATCGCTATGTTCACGCCATATGCGGAATAACATAAACAAGCCGATGCCAAAAGTAATGGGCAGAAAAAAAGCTTTGGTTAATAGGCCAAGTCCCAGCAAAATTCCTATTAACACAGATCTTTTGCTATCATTCTCATCTTGCAGCCAGCGCAGTAGCGCTGCCCATATCATACCGAACAATAGCAAACACAGCGAGTCATTGCCAAGACGCGCAAATTCTGCAAAAAACATTGGTACAATTAATGGATACAAAAGAAACCCCTGTAGCATTGAGCGGCGCACTGTTGGCGGTGAATGGATAACGCTGGCGTATAAGCCAATCATAAGACCAGCAAAAGCTAAAAGAAAAGACATCAGGCGCAACGCGAACAGTTGCGTCACAAACGACCAGGAAGCCGTTGCCGTCATCAATGGAGCCATTAACAAATAATAAAGTGGCGGATGCTGTGCCTGCCAATTTGCTATTTTGCTCGGGTGGAAAGATCTAGGTATGGATGGCTTGCGATACAAATTTTCATAAGCAACAACGTGATCGGGCGAAGCAAAAAAGGCTGCGTAAGTCATACCACCATTCCTGTCAAATGGCGGGTTGAGGGAACTGTAAGGCAACGGCCCATGGAGACCGTAATCAACTACTGTGCGACTCAGAAAACTTTGTCCGTAGCGAGGAATTGTTCCTGTGTCAGCTATCTGCTGGATTACAGAATAATGCGCCGTTTCATCAAAACCTTCAAAAGGCGGCAACACGGCTAAAAAGCCAACAGCAATAAGTAAAATGGCCAATGCCAGTAAAATAAACTCAAGCTTACGCATTATAACCCCGATGCACAATAATCATATCTATTAACGATAATCCGGAAAGTTCCGGGGACCTAACGCTTGGCTATAAAAAAGGTTTTTTTATATAAACTTTTTAAGTTCTTTCGGCAAGTATCAAAAGACTGGCACAGTTTTGTTGCTGAAAAAGTGGTATATAATAGTTTAGTAACGTTCAAAAGTTGGGACAAAAAGTAAATTGAAAAAAATCACGATCTTTCTTTAGGGTTCGTTTTACGAAACAAA
>MAEO01000069.1:25381-28831 GCA_001683985.1 Smithella sp. M82 | reverse complement strand
CCGCTCTGCGTAACGTACTGCCGCTATCCAATGATTCTCATCAAGCACGCTGGAGCCAAACCGCGCCGGCCATAAATGTCAATCTGTTTTCCAGGAAAATAGTTGGCTGGGCCTTGGATATTCACCTAAGAACGTCTTTGGCTATAGAGGGGCTCCGGATGGCCTATTGGCGTCAAAAGCCGGCCAAAGGATTGATAAATCATTCCGATCGGGGCACTCAATATGCTGCTTATGATTATCAGCAGCAGTTAAAGATCTTTGGCATGATACCCAGTATGAGCCGCAAAGGGGATTGTTATGATAATAATGTTGTTGTTGAGAGTTTCTTCCATACTTTAAAAAATGACCAGTTTGGGAAGACTATATATTCGACACGATTGGAGGCCCGACAGGCAGTTATTGATTATATCGAGATGTTTTACAACTGCCACCGGCTCCATTCGTCCTTGGGTTATGTTGCACCAAACGATTTTGAAAGGAACTTTGAACTTAAAAAAAGCGCTTAACAAAGTGTCTATTTTTACTTGACCAGTTCGACAAAATACATTAATGATTTAGAGTCACTATGTGAGGAAATGATATGGACATTATTAAAAAGGCTGTAAAGGAAGGACGAAAGACGCTTTCGGAATATGAGTCAAGGCAAGTCATTGAATCAGCAGGCGTCTTTGTAGTAGCCGCAGCGCTGACCAAAACCAAAGAAGAAGCGATTCAGGAAGCCGAAAAAATGGGCTATCCGGTAGCGCTTAAAGGATGCTCCTCCGAAATCTCCCATAAAACAGAAGCCGGCATGGTTGCGCTCAATATCAACAATGCTCAGGAAGTTGCGCAGGTTTTTGATGAACTTTCTGCCAAAGCAAAAAATCTTGACGGCGTGTTAGTGGAAAAAATGGTGAGAGGAGCACGCGAATTTGTTATCGGCCTGATTCGTGATCCTAACTTCGGACCGTGCGTAATGTTCGGACTCGGAGGAATATTTACCGAAGCGCTTCAAGACGTAACCTTCCGGGTCGCGCCACTTACCAGAGAAGACGCGCTGGAAATGATCGACGAAATAAAAACAAAAAAATTGCTCGGCGAATTCAGAGGAAGCCCGGCAGTAGACCGGGAATCTCTGACCAAAGCTCTTGTCGGAATTGGAGATTTGGGGATCAAATACGATTGTATTGCCGAAATAGATATAAATCCTCTGATTATCTGCGGTGACAAACCGGTCGCCGTCGATGCACTAGTGGTTCTGAAGTGAAGTATCATTCGCTGGCGGAGATGTCCCGATGCAACATCGGGACGGAGGCGGATAAAATACAAATGGACGTTAAATGCAATGATAATTACAATTATAATAAGAAACTGCAACCATTCGCCAGACAGTTACGTAAGAACTTAACTAAGTCAGAAGCTTGCTTACGGAAATATGAAACCCACATGACGGTCTCCGTCACAAAGGAGCATGAAAATCTCCCCTAACCCCTCTTTGCCGAAGAGGGAAACTTCCCCCTTTAGAAAAAGGGATTGAGGGGGATTTGATGAGGATAGTTTTAAATAACAATATAAACAATGACTTAGAGGTGCATTTTCGAGTGAAATATGCCTTAAAAGCAAAACAATTGAAAGGATATCAGTTTAGAAGACAACGACCGATTTTACAGTATATCGCAGATTTCTTTTGTAAGGAATTGATGTTGATTATCGAGATCGACGGAATTACTCATGATAATAAAGCCTCACAGGCAAAAGATATTCAGCGTGAAGAGCGCCTGGCCAAGTCTGGATTTAAAATGGTTATGTTTACAGATGAGGAAGTATTAAACAATTTAGCCGGTGTAATACCAGAGTTAGAAAGAATCATTGGTGAGATTGAGACATCCACCCCCTTAATTCCCCGCCGGCAGGGGACAATAAAAACGCAATCAAATGCGCCGGTAGTATTGAAGTAATAAAGCACAACAGAGTGCACTGTTTGTAAAACGGAGAACTTTAAATGTTAGATTGTTTTTTTAACCCGAAGAGCGTTGCTATTATCGGAGCATCCAGTAACCAAAACAAAGGAGGGTATCACATCCTCAAAAATCTTCTGGCCGGATTTCACGGACAAATATATCCGGTCAATAAAAGCTACAGGGAAATTTTAGGCCTGCCGTGTTATCCGGACATTGCTTCGATTCCCGGCAACTTTGATCTTGCAATATATTTTATTCCTTCGAAAGAACTTCCGCATACTGTGAATGAATGCGCCAAAAAAGGAGCTAAGGGAATAATCATCGAATCAGGCGGATTCGATGAAGCCGGAGAAGAAGGCAAAAGGTTACAAAAACGTGCCCTCGAAAACGCAGCTAAAGCAGGCATAAGGTTATGGGGACCCAATTGCATGGGATACGTTGACGGCAATAGAACTTATGTCTTTTCTTTTATTCATTCTGCAGTGTGGCCGGACATTTTCAGAGGCGGAAATGTCGGTCTGATTGTCCAAAGCGGCATGCTTTCCGCCGGTTTTCTTCTTCATGCTTTGCAGGAAGGCGTTATGGGCGTGAGCAAAGCCTGTTCCATCGGCAATAAATGCGACATTGATGAAAACGACATTCTGGAATATATGATCAACGACAGCGAAACGGACGTCATAGGATGCTATCTCGAATCACTTGTAGATGGGAGAAAATTTATCAATCTCGCGAAAAAAACAAAAAAACCGATAATTGTTCTCATGGGCGGCAGAAGCGCCGAAGGGGCAAAGGCGGCGCAAAGCCATACCGCAAGTCTTTCGGGAAATTATAAAGTCACGAGCGGTGCGTTCAGGCAAGCCGGCATAATTGAAGTTTTCGATCCGGCTGAACTGACAGATACGGCCAGGGCTTTTTCCAAAAAAATGATCTGCCATACGGGAAAAGGCACGGCTATTCTCACTTTTTCCGGAGGAGCCGGAACCATTACAACCGACCTTATGGCAGATAACGGACTGGAACTGGCTAAATTGTCCGATAAAACACTGGATACTATCGGAGAACTTTTTCCTCCATGGAATAAACCAGACCATCCCCTCGATCTCTGGATAGCAATTGAACGCCACGGTTTTGAAAAAGTATTCAGACAGTCTCTTAACGCCGTAATAAAAGATCCGGCTGTCGATTCGATCATATTTCACAGTTACGCTACGCCATTAGTCGGACGTGAATTTGCCGAAGAACTCGCGGCGCTCATCAAAAAATATGAAAAGCCTGCTGTGTTGTGGGTGGAAGGAAGAAAGGATTTCGCCGAACATTTAAGAAGTCTTGTCGAGAATGCGGGACTTCCCGCATATCGTGAAATGAACAGATGCGTCACTGTTCTCAGGGGAATCAAACAGCATTTTACAAAAAAGCCGATTGATTAAATTATTCTTATTTTTCAAACACCTGCAAGATATTCATGAAGAATATTATTAACTAAGATTTACTCAATAGAGAAAACGAAGCT
>MAEO01000069.1:0-25371 GCA_001683985.1 Smithella sp. M82 | reverse complement strand
AAATTGTTTTTGTCATTTCGACCAAAGGCGAAAGCCCGGCAGGGAACCCCGGCAGATCCCCGGCGTATGCCTGGGTATGCCTGGGTATGTTCGGGGAGAAATCTTTAGTTAACGGAATTGATAAAGATTTCTCGTCGTCCCGATACCCTGCATTCGCCGGGCAATAGCATCGGGACGACGAGAAATGACAGGCTGCTGTTGAATCTGTTGTTGCCGCTGTTGCTGTTCCTCCTGCTTCGGCTTTTCTTGTTGCTGTTGTTTTTGAAAATCTCCACTTATTGTCCCCTACTTCACGCCTAAAATTTTATGCATCTGCAAACTCAATCGCCATTTCGGATGAGACAGTATATATTCCAGTGCCAGACGCGTATTTATCCCGCACTCAGGCAAATCCGTCGGCTGCAGAAAAAAATGCTGAAAGTCCAGCATCTCGTATTTTCCCGGTTCAGCCCCCGACTGAGGAAACACCAGCTTTAACTCCTGCCCCGAACGTAACAATAATTTAGCATCGGCTTTGGGACTAACGCAAATCCAATCGATTCCCGGCGGCGGCATAAGTGTGCCATTGGTTTCAACCGCTACTTCACATCCTTTTCTGTGCAAAGCTTCTATCAACTCTTCATTCAGCTGCAACAGAGGTTCGCCACCCGTACAAACAACAAAAGGACGGGCTGTTTTAAAATTTTTTTCCGGCCATAGATGACAAATTTTTTCTACCAGTTGCTCCGGCCGGGAATATTCTCCACCTTCCTGCCCGTCACAACCTACAAAATCCGTATCACAAAACTTACAAACGGCCTTTTCACGATCGGTTTCTTTTCCCGACCATAAATTACAACCGGCAAAACGGCAAAAAACAGAAGGACGGCCGGAATAAAAACCTTCGCCCTGAATCGAATAAAATATTTCTTTAATAAAATAGCTCAAGGTCAACCTTCAAATCTTATATCTGACAGGATCTTTAACTCCGGCATCCCTGAATCCTTTCAAACGTAAAAGACACGAATCGCATTCGCCGCAGGCTTCACCTGAAGCGGAAGGATCGTAGCAACTGTGCGTCAGGCTGTAGTCCACTCCCAGTTCAATGCCCTTCCGGATAATTTGCGATTTACTCATCTCGATGAGCGGTGCATGAATTTTTAATTTCTTCCCGCCTTCCACACCGGCTTTTGTCGCCAGATTGGCCATCTGTTCGTACGCAAAAATATATTCGGGACGACAATCCGGATATCCGCTGTAGTCCAAGGCGTTTACTCCGATAAAAATATCGTCGGCTCCTATAACTTCCGCCCAGGCCAATGCATAAGAAAGAAATATGGTGTTGCGCGCCGGAACATAAGTTGCCGGAATATTTCTACCCATTTGTTCCATGCTTCGGGCCTTGGGAACAGTAATATCTGCGGTTAAGGCGGAACCGCCGATACTGCGCAAATCAATATCAATTACCAGATGTCCGGCAACGTTCTCGTGTTGAGCAATGCGCTTGGCTGCTTCCAACTCTATAACATGCCGTTGCCCGTAGCGAAAGCTCAAGGCATAGACATCAAATCCTTCGTTTTTGGCAATAGCCAGTGTCGTGGCGGAATCAATCCCCCCGCTCAATAGAACAACGGCTTTCAGGTTATTTTTCATCATTTCGATTTTATATAATATTTATTGAAGATATACAGCTAATTTTTACCGGAAGCTTCAATGCCAAAAAGGTTCAATGTATTGCAAGCTGTAACCTCGGCCACTTCTTCAAATGTAATCTTTTTGATATCCGCCACCTTTTTTGCCGTATGAATAACGAAAGAAGGCTCGTTTCTTTTACCACGGTGTGGAATTGGCGCAAGATAAGGCGCATCCGTCTCCAGCAATAAAGAAGAAAGCGGAACACGCCCGGCAACATTCTGAATTATTTTGGCTTTATCAAATGTTACTACGCCGGGAACAGATATGTAAAATCCGAGATCCATGCATTTTTTGGCTATTTCGTAATCTCCGGAAAAACAATGAAATACTCCCCGGCGTACCCCTGATGATTTAACGATTTCAATACACTGTTTATGAGCTTCACGATCATGAATAATGACAGGCAGTTTGAGTTCCTGCGCCAGTTCCAGTTGCCGGCCAAACGCCTCCAATTGTATTTTTTGAGATGAAATATTACGGAAAAAATCCAATCCGACTTCGCCGTAAGCAACAACTTCTTGTTTTTGCTTTTGTGCAAGCTCTTTAAGCGCATCGTAAGTACTATTATCGACTCTTGCTGCATCGTGAGGATGTACACCGATTGATGCATAAATATTTTTATGTTTTTGGGCAAGGCTGACCGCTTTGAGGCTGAACTCTAAATTTATTCCCACAGTAATAATAAAACCGACTCCCGCTTCTGTGGCTCGCTTGATAACTTCCTCACGGTCAGGATCAAACTCACTCATTTCCAGATGGGCGTGGGAATCAATAATCATAAGATACTACTTTTCATTTTCGTCGAGACATACTTCTTCGGCATTTCCCGAAACGTCAGAAAGTTTCTTCAAGAGGCTTTGCAGTTCTTTTTCGGAAACATCACCGGCTAAGATTTTTCGTGAAACGATACGTTTATCAAGGTCAATTAATTCTGCCTCAACTTTTTGGGACATTTTTATCTTTTCTCCTTGCGTAAATTGACGAGCCGACTACTAGTACATTTTTGCAATTTAATCAAGACTCAAACAATTATCTTGAACGAACACAATATCTGATATTATTTTTTCAGACGCGGATCGAGTAAATCCCTTATTCCTTCTCCCAGAAGATTATAACCAACCACTGTAATCAATATAGCAAGCCCGGGATAAAGAGATAACCACCAGGCGATGTCAATATTATCCTTGCCGGCAGTCAAAATATTACCCCAACTGGGCGTAGGAGGCTGTACACCAATGCCTAAGAAACTCAAGGCCGATTCTGTTAATATTGCTCCGGCAACACCTAAAGTCGCAGCCACAAGAATAGAAGCCATGGCATTGGGCAGAATATGCAGAAAAATAATCCGCAAATCGCCTGCTCCTATGGCTTTTGCTGCTTTCACAAAATCTCTTTCCCGTAAGGAAATGAAATCGGCACGCACCAGTCTTGTCACGCCCATCCAGCCGGTCAAGCCGATAATAATCATGATATTCCAGATGGAAGGTTCCAGAAAAGCGATTACCGCCAGAATCAGAAAAAACGTGGGAAAGCAAAGCATAATATCAACAAACCGCATTATTACCGAATCCACCCATCCTCCGTAATAACCTGCTACGGCTCCGAGAATAGTTCCGATAATTATGGCCACGCCTGTAGCCACAAATCCGACTTTCAATGAAATTCTGGCACCCCAGATCATTCGCGACAATACATCCCGTCCCAATTGATCCGTACCGAATAAATGTTTCATGGACGGCGATACCAGCGCCTTGGTCAAATCGATTTGACCGGGATCGTATGGAGCAAGCCACGGTGCCAGAAGCGATACAAACAGCAGCAGTAAAACAAGACCGCTGCCTGCCAGCATCAATTTATTTCTGTATAACGCATCCCAAAAATTCATATACAACCTACTAATATTTTAAACGTCTCTTGCCCCACGCTTCCAGACCTTCGAGGCTGTGTCGCAACTTTTGCATATGTCATTCCGAGCGCATGTGAGGAATCTTTAAGTAGTGAGAAAGATTTCTCCCCGAGCATTCGCCGGGCTTTCGCCCAGGGTCGAAATGACATAAAAATGAGCAAACACCAAACCCGGCGGTTTACCCCGGCAGTCTGCCTGGCAGGGAACCCCGGCAGGGAACCCCGGCGCATGCCGGGCATGCCGGGCATGCGCCGGGGACTTTTTACAAAATTGTCAAGATACCCGAATACGCGGGTCCGCTACAGCATACGACACATCGGCAATCAAATTGCCTACAAGTGTTAAAATTGCACCGATGAGTAAAATGCCCATAATTGTCGGGTAATCTCTGGCCATAACCGCCATATAAAAAAGCTGTCCCATCCCCGGAATGGCAAAAATCGTTTCAAAGATTACGCTGCCGCCGATAAGACCGGGAATCGAAAGGCCCAGAATTGTTATAGCCGGCAGAAGCGCGTTACGCAGCGCATGTTTATAAATTACATCTCTTTCGCTCAATCCCTTGGCGCGGGCGGTCATAATGTAATCCTGCCTTATTACTTCCAGCATGTTCGCACGCATGTAACGGGAAAGACCGGCCAATCCTCCAAATGAAGAAATGAATACCGGTAGAATTAAATGCTTGGCCAAATCAACAATCTGCGCCCATGGAGTAAGATACTCGTAATTCAAAGAACGCAGTCCGGAAATAGGCAGCCATCCCAGGTTGATGCCGAAAAATATCATTAATAATAGAGCCAGCCAGAAAGTAGGAATTGCAAACCCGATAAAAACAAATACGCCTGCTATCTTATCGAAGAGCGAATCCTGATGGACGGCAGAAAGCGCTCCTATAGGTATGGCAACGGCAATAATAATCAAAAGAGACAAAAAATTTATCAGAATTGTTATGGGAAACCGCTCCATAATCTTATCGGCAACCGGTCGGTGATCGGACGAAAAAGAAACTCCCAGATCGCCACGGCTGATTTTTTTCAGCCAAGACCAGTATTGAATATGAATCGGCTTATCCAGCTCGTATAAAGCCTGAAGACGCTCCTTCATCTGTGCGGACGCTTTAGGATTCATTTGCGTCTGCAAGTCGGCGGGAGAACCGGGAGTCAGATGCATGACGAAAAAACAAATAATCGTAATGCCCAGCAGAAGCGGTGCCATAAACAATATTCGTTTTACAATGTACTTTAACAATTTTATCCTCTGAAAAACTCAGCCAATCTGAAATTATAAAAGTTTCATATCTTTGACATTATTTACCGACTGCAGGAAACTATTCTGATTATGAGCCTCCAGTGTTATTGTAGGTTTTACTTTCATTTTTTTTAGAATTTGAAATAATTTTCCAAAAGGAAAAGTACCGTTGCCTACCGGAAGATGCTCATCCAGTCGTCCGAAATTATCATGCAAATGAAGATGCCCCAAATATTTCCCCAGTTCTTTCAGCCAAACATTAAGCGGCTCATAAGAAAATACATTAAAATGTCCCGTATCGAAACAAAAACAAATTTTATCCGAAGAAAGTGCATCGAAAAGACGGCGCAGAATATACGGATTTTTTTCATAGACATTTTCCAGGGCAATGGTTGTCTGATATTCTTTAGCCAGCTTAATCAACTCTGTCCATGTTTTGACACCGTTCTCCAGCCATAAATCATCGGCCGAAACATAATAACGATCGTCAAAAGAAGGATGACAGACGATTTTTAAAGGATGGAAATAAGGGGCTAAATCAAAAACCTGTTTAATCCGTTCAATGCTTGTTTGCCGGATCTTATCATCCAGCGCCGCCGGACGCAGATCCAGAAAAGGAGCATGAAAAGTTACTTTTAGACCTTTCTCGGCAAGAAGTTTGGCCGTTTCCAAACATTTTATTTTATCTAAATCCTCCAAAACCCAATGATGAAAATATATTTCCAGATTAAGTTTCTGTTGAAGAACAGATTCCAAATAGCGCGGCAAAAGATGGTAAGGCATATGAGCGTGAACTTTGCTTATAATTTCCTGCATTACGAAACCCTTAATAAAATTTACTTACTTGAAAAGCCAAGTCTCTTTATCATAACTACTTTTTTAATGAAACTCAAGTTTTAGAAACATTGTGCACTAAAACTTGTAAGTTGAATTATCCTGCTGCGAAAAATACAATTGTAGGCCGATAGCGCAGCATGAAGTGATTTCCAACATATAAAACCGGTTGTCAGCAACGACAATTCGTAAATTAAAATTAGCCCTTGACATATTATGAGCATATGCTTATAATACACAGGAAAGAGTAATCAAAAAATATGACCCGGCCCAAATGTTACCGCAATATTTGCGGAATACCCGACAAAAATTATTTCAAGCCAAGGGGTATACCGACTTTGGATCTTGAAGAGGTTGTTTTGAATCTGGATGAATTTGAAGCTATTCGTCTGGCTGATTACGAACAAATGTACCAGAAAGACGCCGCTGACCGGATGAACGTTTCACGCCAGACATTCGGCAGAATCATAAATGAAGCCCATAAAAAAATTGCCGATGTTCTGGTAAACGGAAAATCTCTAAATATTGAAGGCGGAAAAATTACTCTTAATGAAACCAGGCATTGCAGACACGCAAAAAAACACAGGTCGGGAAGAAACACATGAAACTTTTTTTATGCCGAACAGGTTGTCACGTTAATGCTGGCCGGAAACATGGGCGAAGGTGCAATGTATTGAACAGCCACGGCATTGATGTTTTACGCGGCTGTTCGGGAAACGTAAAATTAGCAACAGAAAGCCGGCTTTCCGGCAATCTGAGAGATTCGGGAATTTCCTGTGCCCGGCATCAGCATGGTTGCAATGAAGAATAATAAATAAGATTAAGGAATATCATGAAAAGTATTCGTCCCATTAATTTTTTTTCAGGCAATTCCGGCAGCGACCAAAATATTATTTTGGACTCCATTGCCGATGGTGTATTCACTGTAGATAAAGATTGGCGGATAACTTCTTTCAATCGCGCCGCTGAAAAGATTACAGGCGTCTCCCGCAATGAGGCGCTTGGTCAGTTGTGCAAGGATGTTCTCAAAGCGGATATTTGCGAAAGAAACTGCTGTTTAATGTCCACCATGAAAACCGGTGAGCAAATTATCAATAAAAAAGTATATATCATCAATGCCGAAGGCCGCAAATTACCGATCAGCATTTCCACGGCGCTCTTACGCAATAAAAACGGAAAGTTACTGGGCGCAGTGGAAACTTTCCGCGATATCAGCATTGAGGAAGATTTACGCAAGGTAATTTCACAAAAATACAATTTTGCCGACATCATTTCGAAAAACCATAAAATGCTTCAATTGTTTGATATGATTCCCGACATCGCCGCCGGAGGAAGCGCCGTCTTAATAGAAGGCGAAAGCGGCACAGGCAAAGAACTTATCGCCCGTGCTCTCCACAATTTAAGTTCCAGGAAAAAATTTCCTTTTGTCGCAGTCAATTGCAGCGCCATCCCTGATACTCTTCTGGAATCGGAACTTTTCGGTTATAAAGCCGGGGCTTTCACCGATGCAAAAAAAGATAAACCCGGCCGTTTTAAAATGGCCGAAAACGGAACACTGTTTCTTGACGAAATCGGAGAGGTAACTCCCTCCATGCAGGTAAAATTTTTGCGCGTACTGCAGGAAAAAACCTACGAGCCGCTGGGCGGAACACAAAGTATTCAACATAATGTTCGCATTGTTGCTGCAACCAATAAAAATCTGGAAGAAATGGTAAAACAGGGGCATTTCCGGGAGGATTTATTCTACCGCATAAACGTTTTTAAAATCATTCTCCCGCCACTGCGCGAACGTCTGGAAGATATTCCTCTCCTGATTGATCATTATGTGAACCGGTTCAACACTCTGCAAAAGAAAAATATCGAAGGTATTGATGAAGGGGCGATGTCTGTTTTGATGAGTTATCAATATCCGGGTAATGTAAGAGAGCTGGCCAACATTATCGAAAGAGCGTTCATTCTTTGCAAGACAGGAATAATAGAAAAAAAACATTTGCCTGAAAATTTATTTGCTTCTCAAACAAAAGAAAGCAACGCAGAGGGTGAATCATTGCGCGATGTTGAATATAAATACCTGTTGAATATTCTCAAACAAAATAACTGGAACTGCCCCAGAACTGCCCGAGAATTAGGTATTCATAAAAGCACTCTGTACAGAAAAATCAAATCGCTCGGACTGCAACTGCCGTAATTAAGCATGAGCAAAGTTGCAATTATGCGACCACCATGCAACTATCGTCGCGTTATCGCAACCAACTCTCGCCCGCTTTATCTGCAATATCCTGTAAGTATTTGTTGTTCATAAACAATATTTTTGAAGTTATTTGGCATCTGTTTTGCTATATTATTCCTACAAGTATTGGTGTTATAAAAAATTAAAGAAACAAGGAGTTTGAATGAGGCTGGCCCTGTCGGTATTTAAAAATTGCATTTCAACTGTCTTTGATTCGGCTGATCAGCTTTTGATTGTCGAAACAGATGAAGTAACCAATTTAAAGAAAATACCTTTAAAGTTTGTTTCCGCCGTTCCTTTGGAACGTGTTGCACAGCTCAAAGATAATGACATTGACGTTTTGATTTGCGGAGCTATTTCCCGTCAAATGCAGGCATTGATTACTTCACAGGGTATAGTAGTTCATCCATTCATCAGAGGAGAAGTCGACTCTATTGTATCCGCTTATAAAAATAATCAACTTGAACAGGCTATATTCTCTTTGCCCGGATGTCGCAGACACGGTACGGGTGTCGGTTTCAGGGGACAGCGCGGTAAACGTTGCCGATGGCGGTAAATATTTTTAGCAGGTGGCAATGAATTTTTAAGAGCCTATCGCCATAAAATACTGAAAGTTGGTGTCAGGATGACAAAAATAATTAAAGGAATAGAAAAACACCGCAATATTCCAACAATAGCGCTATCCGGTATCGGCATCGGCCTTATAGCTTATTATGACTATTGCGGTTCAGTATGCAGCTATCTTAAGGGCGATATTTTAGGAATCGATCTCAAATGGATAGGAATTGCTTTCATGGCGGCTATTATATTTTTTGCAATTTTCAAACAGGACTTTGGGATACGGGCTTTTTTATCGACCGGCCTGGGAGTAGAAGTTTATTTATATGCTTTTCAGATCAGAAATGAAGTCTATTGTCCTTTTTGCCTTGCTTTTTCGATAATTATACTTTTGTCCTTTATAATTAATTATAAGGTCCCATCCGCATGGTATCATAAACGCAGCAGGATGTGGCTGTATTTCCTGGGGGAGGTTGATTTTCCTATGTTTAAAATTCAAAAGTTGCCTTTGCTGCTTTTCAGTCTATTGGGATACCTGACAATTTTATTAACTTTTTCCGGATCGGTCATTCCGGCCTACGGACAGGAAAGCAGCCATAGAGTTCCGACATTCGGCAAAGGAGATTATGAAATAATCATGTTTACAGATTATTTCTGCACGCCGTGCCGCCGCATTGATATAAAGGCCGAACATTTGCTGAAAGAATTACTGTCTTCCAATAAGGTAAAAGTGACATTTATTGATGTTCCCTTTAATAAAACAACACCTCTTTATGCCAAATACTATCTTTATGCCGTTAACGCTGATTCAAAAACCGATGGCGTTTTTAAAATTCGAAAAGTACTTTTTGATGCCGCTCAAGGCAAAAATATTCATAAGGAAGACCAATTGATTGATTATTTAAAGAAACAAAACATTTCATGGAAAAAAATGGGGGAAAAGGTCGTTTTCCCGATGCTGAACGCCGCCATTATTGAAAATAATATTAATGCAACACCCACTTGCGTAATCAGGCATTCGGCCGCCGACATTAAAAAATTTGTTGGCGATGCCAACATATGGAAAGGATTGACTGAATTAAAATCACAATTAATAAAAAACTAAAAAATAGTGATATCCATTACAAGGAAAAGGTATTTTTCAGAAAAAAAGTTTTTGATAATTTCATAAAATATAAATAAAAAGGAGAAAATAATTGAATAAGTCCATAGGGGGGCGAATGCCCTCCATCCCCAAAGAATTATTTTTCACTAAAGGCGTCGGCACTCATCGCGAGCAGCTTCATTCCTTTGAACTGGCATTGCGCGATGCAGGCATTGAAAAATGCAATCTTGTTCAGGTCTCCAGTATCATGCCGCCGGGTTGTAAAATTATTTCGAGAACAGAAGGCCTGAAAAAACTTTTGCCCGGCGCCATTGCCTTTTGCGTAATGAGCCGCTGCTGCAGCAACGAACCGCATCGTTTGATTTCTGCGTCTGTGGGTTGCGCGATTCCCGTTGACAAGAGAATGTATGGTTACATCAGCGAACATCACTCTTTCGGTTATAATGAACGCCAGACCGGCGATTATGCGGAAGACCTGGCAGCAGCCATGCTGGCTTCAACTTTGGGTATTGATTTCAACGTCGATGAAAGTTGGGATGAAAAAAAGAAGTTGTTCAAGATCAGCGGTAAAATAGTAGGCACACGTAATACAACGCAATCGTGTGTGTTGAAAAATAATAATTATACGACTGTGCTGGCGGCAGCCGTGTTTGTTTTTTAAAGAAGTTAAAAAGTCGTAGAAGAGGAGGATTTATGAATATTAATAACCGTAACGGCAGAGGAAATTTTGGCGGACAAGGAATGGGACAAGGCGGCGGTCAGGGTGCAGGTCGCATGGGTGGAGCACGCGCCGCAGGAGTGGGAGGCAATTGTTTATGCACGAAATGCGGATACCGCGAACCGCACGAACGAGGAGTGCCCTGTATGAAAAAAAAATGTCCGCAATGCGGAACAACACTAATCAGAGAATAAATAAACTGTAAAAGGAGGATTTTATCATGCCGAGAGGAGATAGAACCGGTCCCATGGGCATGGGACCAATGACAGGCAGAATGGCGGGGTATTGTGCAGGCTACAATGTGCCCGGTTATATGAACAACATTCCCGGAAGAGGTTTCGGCATGGGTTTCGGACGCGGCGCCGGTTTCGGCGGTCGCGGTTTCCGTGCAGGAGGATTCGGTTTCCGTAATCGTTTTTACGCCACCGGTGTACCCGGATGGGCACGGTATGGCGGCCCAATGGCCGCTCCGTACCAAAATCAAGATCCTGAAACAGAAAAACAGATTCTAAGTAATCAGGCGGAATTGCTTCAAAATGAAATAGATGCAATTAAAAAACGTCGGGATGAGTTGGATATTAAAACGCAAGGGAAATAGTCTCCTTTGTGAAACCTGCATGGAATTGATCCATGCATTGCGGTGATGGCGCGTAAGTCGCCGCTTCGCGCTGTCACCGCAGCTGCAAATTGCCATCAAAGGAGATTTTAAAATGAAAATCGCACTGACAACATCAGGAAATGATTTGAATGCTCTTATGGACAGCCGTTTTGGACGGGCGCCGAAATTTCTCATTTACGATTTGGAGGCAAAAACGTTCGAAGTCATAGATAATGAGCAAAACCTGAACGCAACACAGGGCGCCGGTATTCAATCCGCGCAAAATATAGCCCGCATGGGCGTTGGAGCCGTCATTACCGGACATTGCGGACCAAAAGCCTTTCGCACGCTTCAGGCAGCAGGCATCAAGATTTACAATGCCTTTGCTGCTACAGTGACGGAAGCTTTGAAGCAATATCGTGCCGGAAAACTTAGTGAAGCCAAGTCCGCCGATGTGGAAGGACACTGGGTATGATTGACAAACAAATAATATATAAGCCGATCGGAATAATTCATAGTGAACATACGATGGCTGAAAAAACACCCATTCAGCCGGTATACGCCCGCGGCTGCAAGGGACACGTGATAGTTCTGGAAGAATTTAAAGCAGGTCTGAGCGATTTGGACGGTTTTTCGCATATTTATTTAATTTATCATTTTAACCAGGCCCCGCCGGTCAAATTACTGGTAAAACCTTTTCTTCAGGACGTGGAACGGGGAATATTTTCCATACGTGCGCCGGGGCGTCCTAACTCTATAGGACTGAGCGTTGTAGAACTTATCCGGATAGAAGACAATATTCTTTATATTGACGGAGTTGATATTCTCGACGGGACTCCGCTTCTGGACATCAAACCATACACGGCAAAATTCGATCTGCATGATATACGGAAAAACGGCTGGCAGGACGAGGTTGACGAACCAACCGCGCAAAAAAGAAGTAAAAGAGGTTATCGTTCATGAAAATGTCTATGGACTGTATTCCATGTTTTGTGCGACAGGCTGCAGATACGGTAAAAATGTCCGATTTATCCGACGAAGAGCAAAAACGTTTAATGCAGAATGTCTTGCAATGGATCAGCGAACTTGATTTCAATGAAACTCCGCCTGCCGTTTCCCAGTCGATTCACCGGCGGCTGCGTTTTATTCTGCCGACAGATGATCCCTATCGCACAGCCAAGGATCTGCATAACAAAATGGCTGCCGGTTTAATTCCTTCAATCCGGCAGCATATAAATTCATCACCCGACCCTCTGATGATGGCCGTACGTTACGCCATCTCGGGAAATATTATTGATCTGGGATCAAAAAATAACATCAGCCACGAGGAAATTTATGCTGCTTTGCAAAGCACACCGCTGCAAACGATCTACGGCAACGTAAACTCATTTAAAAAAGCCGTCCAAAAGGCAAAAAATATTCTTTATCTGGCTGATAATGCCGGTGAAATCTTTTTCGATCGTCTATTAATTGAACAATTATCCGGCGTAAAAATAACAATGGCTGTACGCGGGGCACCGGTCATCAATGATGCGACTATTACAGATGCGCAGGCGGCAAAAATTGATGATATAGCGGAAATTATTGACAACGGTTCCGATGCTCCCGGAACAATTCTCAATGATTGTGATATGGAATTCCGCCGTCGCTTTGAAGAGGCGGATATGGTCATTGCCAAAGGTCAAGGTAATTTTGAAACTTTATCCGATGAACAACGCGAAATTTTTTTCCTTTTTCGTATAAAATGCCCGACCATCAGCCGTCATTCGGGATTTTGCGTTGGATCTTATGTGGTTGCAAATAGTTTCTCCTTGCCCGATTATTCCTCAGGAGCGGTTTCATGAAAGCTGGAATTATCGCTACTTTGGATTAACAAAAAGGAAGAGGTCGCTACATGAAGATAGCAGTCGCATCGGGTAAGGGAGGAACGGGGAAAACTACTGTCAGTGTCAATCTTGCACGTGTATTTAAGAGAGATGTGCTGCTGGCGGACTGCGACGTGGAAGAACCTAACGCTCATTTATTTTTAAAAACATCGGATCAATCTGAAAAAATCGTAGGCATTCCCGTGCCGGAAGTCAACGAAGATCTCTGCAACTGCTGCGGTGACTGCGCAAAAATCTGTCAGTTCTCTGCTATTGTTACATTCGGCACAACTCCGCTTGTTTTTCCGGAAATGTGCCACGGCTGCGGCGGATGTACATTGGTATGTCCCACTAAAGCCATCAGAGAACAAAACCGCCGCATCGGTGTCATTGAAACATCGGTCGCCGGGAACATAACCCTGGTTACCGGAAGGCTTGATGTCGGAGTGGCTCTGGCGCCGCCTCTCATTCGCGCCGTGAAAAACGCTATACCGGAAAGCTCGGCGGCAATTCTCGATGCTCCGCCCGGCGCTTCCTGTCCTGTCATCGCCGCAATAAAAGATTCGGATTTTGTTCTGCTGGTTACGGAACCGACGCCTTTCGGCTTGCATGATTTGACACTGGCAGTGGATATGATCCGGGAACTGAATCTACCCTTCGGGGTTCTGATCAATCGGATGGGCAGCGGGGATGATCGCGTTCACGAATTCTGCAGAAAAGAAAATGTTTCCATTTTGATGGAAATTCCCGACGACCGGCAAATTGCCGAAAATTACTCCAGGGGGATTCTGATAGTGGACGCCCTTCCCCGATATCGGACACTTTTTGAAAATCTTTCAGAGAAGATAACAAATTTTACAAAGAAAGGATAACAAACCATGCCCACTTACGAATACGAATGCACAAGATGCGGCCTGCATTTTGAGAAACAACAAAGCATCAATGACGACGCTTTATCTGTCTGTCCCGAATGTAACGGCAAGGTAAAAAGACAGGTTAGCGGCGGCAGCGGTTTCATCATGAAAACAGACTCATCGAGTTACCGCGATCAAAGCAAGAGCTGTTCGCTTGAAGAAACGGGTAAAACCTGCTGCGGGAGAAGCCAACGTTGCGATAAATCGCCTTGCGGAGATTAAAATGAAAAGAGTTTATAAATATATTTATGGTCCTGTACCGTCACGCAGGCTGGGAAAATCCCTTGGTGTGGACATAGTGCCGCATAAGACCTGCACATATGACTGTATTTATTGTCAGTTGGGAAAGACAACGAACAAAACAACTACTAGGCTTGATTATTTACCGGTTACGGATATTTTATCGGAACTGAAAGAAAAATTATCAACAGATGTCTCCTGTGATTATATAACTATTGCCGGTTCCGGAGAACCGACACTACACGCATCCATCGGTGAAATAATCGAAAAAACAAAACAAATGACAAACATCCCTGTGACGGTTTTGACCAATGGGTCTCTGCTTTTCCTTCCCGACGTGCGAAAAGCTTTAATGAACGCGGATATCGTCATTCCCTCACTTGATGCAGGAAACAAAGAATTGTTTCAATATGTTAATCGTCCTCACCAGGATATTTCCTTTGACCGGATGGTTCAGGGTCTGATTGAATTTTCCCGGCAATTTGCCGGCCGCATCTGGCTGGAGGTTCTTCTGCTTTCCGGAATTACCGGAATGACAGCGGAAGTAAAAGAAATAGCGGCATTGGCAAACAAAATCGGTGTGGAAAAAGTTCAGCTCAATACTGTAAGCCGTCCGGCTTATGAAGACTTCGCCTGCGCCGTCGATTCAAAACAAATGAATAAACTAGCCGGCTTGTTTTCCATTTCTACGGAAATTATTGAAAACTCCCTGCCTGCCGAAAGTCCCGTTGCAAAAGAACAGGGAGCCGGAGACAAAGATATTTTAGATCTTCTTGTCAGAAGACCGTGCACACTTGATGGAATTTGTCTCGGTTTGGGACTACACCCGCATGAAGTGGCCAAAAGGTTAAAATCTCTTATTGATAAACATCTCATATCTTCGATGCGTACCGATCAAGGTCTTTTTTACAGAATAGCGGAAGAAAACAAAATGAAATGAAAGGTTGACGGATGAAAAAGGAAATTATCGAAAACCACGAAAAATATCTGGAACGCATAGCGCTTTATCGAAAATTCGGTTACGATATCGACCAGGAACGCAATTTTATTATTGACAATGCGCTCCCGTTTTCGGGCAACATTCTCGAAGCAGGGACAGGCAAAGGATATTTTACGCTCGCTTTGGCACGGGCCGGTTTTAAATTTTTTTCATTTGATATTTCCGCTGCGGAACAAAGATATGCCCTGCTAAATCTGATGTATTACGAATTGCAACACCAAGTCACTTTTGTTGCGGCCAATATCGAATCCATTCCCTGCGATGACAGTTTTTTCGATACAATTTTTGCGGTCAACATGATTCATCATCTTTCATTTGTCCGTAAGGTCTGTGATGAATTCATCAGAATTCTCTCCCGCACCGGAAAAATAGTATTGAGTGATTTTAATGAGGAAGGACTTGAGATATTGAACAAAATTCACGCAATAGAAGGAAGACAACACGAGGTAAACAGCGGTACGCTGTATGAAGCAAAGACGATATTAACCGAACACGGCTTCAAATTGAAAGAATATCACAGTAAAATGCAGAATTTGCTGGTTGCCTTCCGCATGACAGAATGATTTATTTACAGTAAGAGATGTAACTATTTATAAAAACGTGAATGATTTGCAGAATGAAAAGCGCCGAAGAGACAAAAAAGTATGTGGAAACCTGCAAGGAAACATTCTGGCAGAATGTTTTCCGGATTGAAACGGATTATCTTGTTTCGCATCTGCGGGGAAGTCTTGACATTTTAAGTGTCGGCTGCGGACCGGCCGTCATTGAAGAGAAATTAAGTGCGCATGGACTTCATATTACGGGACTTGATATTTCCTTTGAAGCTTTAAAATGTGCGCCGGACGCCGTCAGAACTGTGGCAGGCCGGGCGGAAGATATGCCGTTTCCGGAATCTTCTTTTGATGCCGTTATTTACGTTGCCTCACTGCAATTTATAGAGGATTACAGAAAAGCTCTGCAACGTTCGTTTGCTGTTTTACGCACGGAAGGAAAAATCATCGCCATGTTGCTTAATCCCCAGTCCGGATTTGTAAAGCAAAAGCGTCTTGAGCCGGATTCATACGTAAACCTGATTCGGCATACGGACGTGAAACAAATTGAACGTTTTATGGCTGAACTGTTTTCCATACAAACAGCGTATATTCTGGGAATCGAAGGCGAGAAAATATATGAAAGTAACGACCCGCGCCAGGCAGCTCTTTACGTCATCAACGGCCTTAAAAATGAACCGGCGAAGAGGAAAGAAGAATTATGAGCCGTAACCGTAACGTGGATCATGCAAAAAAACTTTTGGGAATTCCCCGAAACGGAACGGCGGAAGACATGAAGAAAAATTACAGGGATCTCGCAAAAATATGGCATCCCGACGTTAACAGAGAAAACGACGCGCATATAAAAATGCAGGCCATTAACGAGGCGTACGCTTTTTTAATGAAAGAAGAGTTCGGTATTCTCGATCCGTGGGAAGACTACAATAGGTGGCGGCGGCGGCAATACGGCAACGATCCGATCTGGGGGGAATTATTATCCGGAAGAAAGATCTGAAAAAATAGCAAGGTCAAACAAAATGATAGATAAAGATCATCGGGGAAAAAGCAAATGAAAGAATTGGTTGTAATCAGCGGGAAGGGAGGAACGGGAAAAACGAGCGTGACGGCGTCTCTGGCAGCGTTGGCCAAGCGCTCTGTGATCTGTGATTGCGATGTGGACGCAGCAGACCTTCATCTGGTGCTGACACCGCAAATAAAAGAAGAACATGAATTCATCAGCGGTCACGAAGCCATAATTCGTCAAGCCGACTGTATCGGCTGCGGCATTTGCGAAGACGTCTGTCGCTTTAATGCGATTCAAAGCAACCGGACTTTCAATGGAAAGCTCTTATTTTCCGTGGATCCCGTTGCCTGCGAAGGATGCAAAGTCTGCGTGGAAATGTGCCCGGAGAAAGCAATTGATTTCCCCGATTGTAACTGCGGCAAATGGTTTGTTTCCGAAACGCGCCTGGGTCCAATGGTGCATGCGCGGCTGGGGGTGGCCGCTGAAAACTCGGGGAAACTGGTTTCCACTGTACGGCGGGAGGCGCGCTCGATCGCGGAAAAAGAAAATCACGACTTGATCATCGTAGACGGTCCGCCCGGCATCGGCTGTCCGGTCATTGCCTCGGTTACAGGCGCTTCGCAGGTTCTGGTGGTTACCGAGCCGACTGTTTCGGGAGAACATGATCTGGAGCGGGTATTGGCGCTCACCCGGCATTTTCAGATTCCTGCAGATGTTTGCGTCAACAAATGGGATATTAATCCTGAAATGACCGCCCGTATTGAGGAAAAAGCTTCCAATTTGGGCGGAAAAATTGTAGGACGCATTCGTTATGATCGTGCAGTAACACAGGCACAGATTCTACAAAAAACCGTTGTGGAACTGGAAACACCCGGCGCCGATGATATTCGACAACTTTGGGATAATCTAAAGAGCAAGGAGGCGCAAGATTAAAAGTGATTGATTTAGTCAATCTTGAGGAATCTTATTCTACGGCAAACAAACATGCCAACAAACCGCACAACATGGACAAGTTGGAGGATTTCAACGGACACGCGAAAATCACCGGCCCCTGCGGCACGACGATGGAGTTCTGGCTCAAGGCACAAAATGATAAAATAAAAAAATTCATTTATCACGGACGGTTGCGCTCCTTCGATTGCCGGCGGCTCAATGGCAACCTGTATGGCCGAGGGGAAGTCAGTTTATCATGTCAAATCCATCAGTCAGCAGGATGTCCTCACGGAGCTCGAAGGTTTGCCAAAGATCATGAACACTGTGCGCTTCCGGCGACCAATACGTTGAAGGCGGCTTGTGACGATTACCTTTCCAAAGGAAAATAACAAGGAGGATAAAATAGTGGAAGAGAAGAAAACATGTGATACGCGCGGCGATGCCGGCTGCTCGGCAGAAAAACAGAAAAAAGATGAAAGTCGTGAAGAATACGCTGACCGGCGCAGATTAGATGCGACGCTGTGCCGTATTCAGAAAAAAATAGTCGTACTTTCCGGCAAAGGCGGTGTCGGCAAAAGCACGGTCGCGGTTAATTTGGCCACCGCGCTGGCATTGAACGGTTTGCGGGTCGGCCTACTGGATGTGGATATTCACGGTCCGAGCGTTCCCACGATGCTCGGATTAGAAAATGAAACGCTGAAAGGCGGTCCCGAAGGACTTTTCCCTGTTGAATTTGGCGGTTTGAAAATAATGTCCCTGGGATTTCTTCTGCAAAATCCCGATGACGCGGTTATCTGGCGCGGCCCGATGAAAATGGGCGTCATCAAGCAGTTTCTGACCGATGTGCAATGGGGTGATTTGGATTATTTAATCGTTGATGCTCCTCCCGGCACTGGTGATGAACCTTTATCAATTTGCCAGTTGATTCAACCACTGGACGGTGCGGTGATTGTCACAACACCACAAAAAGTGGCTGCCATCGATGTGCGCAAATCCATAAGCTTCTGCAGGCGTCTTGCTGTTCCTGTTCTGGGAGTAATTGAAAACATGAGCGGGTTTGTTTGTCCGAAATGCGGTGAGGTTACTCAAATATTACCCACCGGTGGGGGGAAAAAGATTGCCGAAGACATGGAAGTAAATTTTCTCGGCGCGATTCCGATGGACCCGGCGATTGCCCAATCCGGCGACACCGGTAAAGTATTCATTTACCATTCTTCTAAAACAACAACGGGGAAAATCATGCAGGATATTATCAATCAGATCACGGATGATCTTGATAAAACAAAAAAATTAAATTCATAAGGAGACATAATCATGAAAATAGCAATACCTTTGGCCGATGGAAAACTGACCATGCATTTTGGCCATTGCTCCAGTTTTGCCTTGGTGGATGTTGATCCCCGGACAAAGAAAATTATTAAAAGCGAGGAATCGGCTGCGCCGCCGCATCAGCCGGGACTTCTACCATCATGGCTGGCCGAATGCGGCGCGACGATAATTATCGCCGGAGGCATGGGACAACGCGCCCAGCAATTATTCGCCCAGCAGGGCATTCAGGTGGTCGTCGGCGCACCTGCGGAAACGCCGGAAAAACTGATTACCGATTATTTTGCAGGAACACTGCAGATCGGAGAAAACATCTGTGACCACTAAACCTCAAAGGGAGATCAGGACAATGATAGACTTTTCTTTGAAAGCAGTCGACAAGGTTGAGATTCTGACGTTACAGGACAATTATATCGATATTACAGCAATGGACAGTAACGCCGTTGTCACGCGAGCCAATCCTTTAAAAGACGGTGAAATCCGCGCTTCCGTTCTGGCAGAGCACGGCTTTTCGGCGCTGGTTAAAACCACAACGAACGGGAAAACGCATACATTACTTTTTGATTTCGGATTCTCGGAAAACGGCGCGGCTCAAAACGCCGCAACGTTAGGCGTCGATATGACCGAAGTGGAAGCCGCAGCGCTTTCTCATGGGCACAGTGATCATACGGGTGGCATGGAAAAACTCACGGCCATGATCGGGAAAAAAAATATTCCCCTTTTGGTGCACCCTGCTGCGTTTAAATCGCCGCGTTATCTCAAATTCGGAGAGGAACTTAAGATTTATTTTCCCAAATTTACCCGGGAACGCATTAAACAGGCGGGACTAGCCCCGGTCGAAGCGACCAAACCATGCTCCATGCTTGATGACACCATTCTTTTTCTGGGCGAAGTTCCCCGGACAACGGATTTTGAAACGGGGTGGCCGCTGCCTCATTGCCAACAAGATGGGAAGGAAGTCTGGGATGCCATTGAAGATGACACCTCCATCGTCATGCATCTCAAAGACAAGGGGCTGGTGATTCTTTCGGGATGCGCCCACGCGGGAATCATCAACACCGTACATTACGCGATGAAGGTGACAGGCATCGAGAAAGTTCATGCCATCATGGGTGGGTTTCATCTTTCGGGGCCGTTTTTTGAACCGATTATCGATCGCGCAACACAGGCATTCAAGAAAATCAACCCGGCTTACATTATCCCGACACACTGCACCGGCCGAAAAGCAATCATGGAAATGGAAAAGCAAATGCCGGAACAATTTATTTTGAACATGGCCGGAACGAAACTCACATTTAGTTAAGGAGATACTATGAAAAAAAAAGCTTTTCAGGATTACTACCCCGACGATTTAAGCCACTGTTACGGCTGCGGACGACTCAATGAACACGGTCTGCAAATAAAAAGTTATTGGGACGGAGAAGAGTCCGTCTGCATTTATCAACCCGACTCCCGTTATATGGCCATTCCCGGAATGGCTTACGGCGGACTGATTGCCTCGTTGATTGACTGTCACTCCACGGGAACAGCCGCGGCCGCCAAATACCGGGCGGAAAACCGGGAAATGGACACGCTCCCGCCCATCCGTTTTCTGACAGGCTCTTTGCACGTGAACTATCTTTTGCCCACACCGCTTAATGGACCGCTTGAAATTCGCGGGAAGGTCAAGTTGATCAAGGGGCGTAAGGTTATTATCGAATCCAGGCTGATTGCCGGCGGCCAGGTGTGCGCAACAGGCGAAGTGGTCGCCGTTCAGGTGCCGGAAAGTCTGATGCCCGTTAACGCTTAAAAATATTTCTAAAATAATCTGTTTGTATTGACTTAGATCAATGCAATGTCCGTCAATCGTTGCTAACTCATCGCCAAAAAGGAGAAAATCCTGATGAGTGAGCGGTTACAGAATTTCCGGAGAAAAACCTTTTATTCTGGATGTGCGCGGACCGGATGAATTCGGGCAGATGCGTCTCGGCATCGGTGAAACTCTAATGCCCCTTGGCGCTCTGCGCAAGCGCATCAAGGAACTGCCCGAAAATAAAAACAGGGAGATCATCTGTTACTGCAAGATTTCACTGCGCGGCTACGAGGCACAACTGGTTCTGGAAAGCAACGGCTGGAAGAATGTAAAGATCATGGAAGGCGGCATCATGGCTTGGCCGTATCCGAGGGAAAAATGAGCGTTTCAGAAAATTGAATTCCCAAAATATATTCCGAATGACGCTGGAGGCGTATGATGATCAATCAGAATAAATATCAAATTGGCCGACGTTCTTTTTTAAAAATAACGGCGGGAGCAGCAATTGTTTCCGGCATCGGGCTGCCGAAAAAAGTTTTGGGCGGAACGGAAGAACGATTGTCCACACTTATTGATTTGAGTCTTTGCGATGGTTGCCCGGACAGGAAAATTCCCGCCTGCGTCAGCGCCTGCAAAACGATCAACAAAGACAGGATACCGCAGGTGGCGGATCCGATTCCCCTGCCCTGGCCCAGAAAAACCATTGAAGACTGGTCGAAAAAACGCGAAGTGTTCAATCGTCTGACACCTTATAATTTTATTTACGTACATAAAGCCGAAGTCGATTGGGGAGGTCGGAAAAAAACAATTTTTGTACCCCGCCGCTGTATGCACTGTGATAATCCGGCCTGCGCAACTATTTGTCCCTTTTCTGCCAATCATAAAAACAAAAACGGTGCGGTAGTTATTGATCAGGAAATTTGCTTCGGCGGAGCAAAATGCCGGGATGTCTGCCCTTGGGGAATTCCCCAAAGGCAATCCGGTGTCGGAATTTACCTTCATGTATTGCCCGAATACATGGGCAACGGTGTGATGTACAAATGCGATTTATGTGTTGACCGCCTGGCTCAAAACAAACTTCCCGGATGCATTGAGGCCTGTCCGCAGAAAGCTATGCTTATCGGCCCCCAAAGCTCCATTGAAAAAGAGGCCGAATCGCGTGCCGGACAGATGAACGGATATATTTACGGGAATAAACAAAATGGCGGAACGTCCACACTTTACGTATCACAGGTGCCCTTTGAAGAAATTAACAAAACCATGGCCAGGAAACCGGGGCAGCCGAATATGCAAGTTGATGTCAAACGAAAAATGGCAAACAGTGATTCCATGGGAAAAGCTGCTCTAACCGCACCTGTACTGGGAATTGCCGCTGCGGCCATAGCCGGCGCCTGGAACCGGTTATCCAACCGGAAAGAAAACGCGGGCAAGGAGGAGTAGGACGATGACGGAAAAAATATTGACCGGAAAAAATATTGTCATTCGCCACGATGTGATCGAATTAATCGAGCACTGGACAATTGCCATTTCCGGACTTGTTCTTTTTTTAACGGGAATGCTCGAACTTCCCATGAGCAAAAGATATTACATCAGCAGCCTTCCCGGTATGGGCTGGTCTGCCGACTATATGACTTCATTATATCTGCACTATGCAGCGGCGATAATCTTCACCGCTGCGGCCATATTCCATGTTTTATATCATGGTCTGCGACAAGAGAGGGGACTGCTTCCGCAGAAAGGCGATTTCTCCGCATCCGTTACCGTTATCAAAAGCCTCTTCGGCTTTGGAGAAGAGCCGCCCATGCATAAATACCTGCCGGAACAACGTCTGGCTTACGTGGGAATGGCTTTTATCATCCTGATGTTGATCATTTCGGGACTGGTGAAGACATACAAGAATATCTACGCGCCGGATATGTCGCTTACCGTTGTCCTCTGGGCTACCTGGATTCACAACATCTTCTTTGTTTTGTTTTTCCTCGCTTTTCTGGCGCACATGGCAGCTATTATTCTGAAGCCGAACTGGCCGATGATTCGCGGCATATTCACGGGCGGAGTGCGTCTGGATTACGCACGGCGCCGTCATCCCCTCTGGATAGCGGAAATCGAACCTGCTCCCGCGGCTCCCCCTGAGGTTCTCCCACCGGTTCCCCCTGCGGCCATCGAAGAAACACCGCCGCTGAAAGAGGAGGAACCTGCTGTCGGACATACGGAAGAGGATGATGCACAACAGGTAAAAACAGATAAATAATCTGATTGCAAGATTTCGCTGCGTGGCTATGAAATGGAACCGCTGCTGAAAGGAAACGGCTGTAAAAACGTGAAAGTCATGGAAGGCGGCACCATGGCCTAACCGCATCCGAGGGAGAAATAAATGTCAATAAATTCCGAAGAAGAAAAAAAAGCAATCTCAGCGGAAACCATCCTGCTGGATGTCGTTGCCAACTGGCCTGCAACACAAAAAGTGATCAAAAAATATGACGAAAAGGCAGGAGTATGTTTGTGCTGCTCTTGCCTTTTTGATACCGTTGGAGATATCACCGCTCGCTTTTGCCTTGATAGAGACGCGTTTCTTTCAGACCTGCAAAAATCCATTGGACAAAAGAACGAATCATGCTAAAATATTAATCTAACCAAGAAAAGAGGATAATGATATGCCGGAGTTTGGAACACCTTTTTCAGGATTGGCAAAGGACAGAAAACTCACAAAAGAAGAACTTATCAGAGCCATTCGATTCATGGTGGCGGCAGAGTATGAAGCGATTCAGCTTTACATGCAACTTGCGGAATCAACAGACAACAAGCTGGCCATAGAAGTGCTCAAAGATATTGCCGACGAGGAACGCGTTCACGCCGGGGAGTTTTTGAGGTTGCTTCATGAACTTGCCCCCGATGAGGAAAAGTTCTATGCTGAAGGAGCTGAAGAAGTAGAGGAAGAAATCTCGAAGATGAAAAAAATAAAAAAATGAATAAGAAATCAAAAAGATCATGGAAAGGAGGTAGTAACTTATGGCCGAAGAAATCAAGGCCGGATGCGCCAGACCCACCGGCGGACCTGTCGGCGAAAAACCGGATGCAAAAAAAGAATCACCTCAACAAACACCTGTAAAGGAGGTCAAAAGCATGGTCACTGTAGGAAAAAAAGCGCCGGACTTTACGGCACCCGCATATCACAAAGGCAAATTTATATCCATCAAACTGTCCGAATATCTGGGTAAATGGGTTGTTCTGTGTTTTTATCCGGGAGATTTCACTTTCGTCTGAGCAACGGAAATCTCGGCGGTCGCCGAGAAATATCCCGAATTCAAGAAACTAGGTGTCGAAATACTCTCTATGAGCGTGGACAGCGTTTTTGTCCACAAGATGTGGGACGACCATGAACTATCCAAGATGGTTAAGGGAGGAATTCCCTTCCCCATGCTCTCCGACGGCGGAGGAAAAGTCGGCAGTGTTTTCGGAGTTTATCTGGAAGATGCCGGCGTGGAAGCACGCGGAAGATTTATTATTGATCCCGACGGAATTATCCAGGGATTTGAAGTTCTGACTCCCCCGGTGGGACGCAACGTCAATGAAAGTATCCGGCAGATTCAAGCTTTCCAGCATGTCCGCAAAACAAAAGGCGCCGAGGCTACTCCTTCGGGATGGCGTCCCGGCAAGTTGACTCTCAGACCGGGCCCGGATCTTGTCGGCAAAGTCTGGGAAGTCTGGAAAACAAAAATGGCATTTGACGATTAACCCTTTCTAACATCAGCGGCGGGCGGTTTTTCCAACACGGCTGCCCGCCGTATCATTTTTCTCCAGGAGATCTTATGCGACGCGTTTCGTCTTTATTTATTTTGCTTTTTCTTTTCGTACTATTCGCCTGCGCGGGAACGGATGTCAAAAAAACGCCTTCCGCCTCCGATCAGCTCGCCCCTGATTTAACGCTGGCCGATCAGGACGGCAAAGCATGGAAACTCAGCAATGCCGTGAAAGATTATCGCACCGTGGTGCTCGCCTTTTATCCCAAGGACGACACCAAGCTTTGAATACGCCAGTTTGTTGAGTTTCAACAAAACATCGAAAAATACGAAGCCAAAAAAATAAAAATCCTCGGCCTGTCACGGGACTCCGCCGAATCGCACCGCAAATTTATCGCCAAGCACGGCCTGAAAGACATGACTCTGCTGGTGGATGAAAAAGGCAAGATCGCCAAACTCTACGACGCCGACCACTGGCTGCTACCGCTTTCCAAACGCGTTTATGCGATTATCGATCAGCAAATGAACATTATTTATAAGAAAGACATGGGCTTCGCGCTGCTGCCCGACCAGACGCAAACGCTGATTGAGGAAATCGACCGGCAGATAAAATAAACGGCCGTCTACACCCTGTCATATCGAGAAGCAAAGCGACGAGAAATCCTAAATATTATTTTTGCAGCATACAGTATAACACTAAGTGATCAATGTCTTTCATGATTCGTCAATTTACAGGCCCAATTTGAAATAATTTGGGTTTATGTTCTGGCAGACTTATAAAAAACAATTCCGCTTGACAAGCGCTTGAGCCTATGGCAATTTACTCACGAGCGGTGAGTCCGTTACAGGTTGTTCGGAGTGTTCCCATCCATCGGTTGGCAAAAGCTTCGACGCAAAAAGCCTGTAAGGCACGCTCTTTTTTATTTGTCCGGTAAATATACGGAATAATATTTAATTTTTCTCTTAATAATCTTGAACCATTCCTCGCGCCTACGCTCATATTTTTCAAAAATAGCGTAAGAAAACAAATCTACCGCTTGCACAGCATAATGCTCTTTAGCCCATCTTCCGCAGTCATAAAGCTTGGAAGACGTAATATCAAGTAGTTACGATTAAAATCAGGCTATTTTCGTCAC
>MAEO01000068.1 GCA_001683985.1 Smithella sp. M82 | reverse complement strand
CTTGAAGGGGCATTCGCCCCTCTGCGAAAGTTCTTGGCACCACAGATTGCTCTTTGACAACATGCTTTGCGTCATGCCGCCTCCCGGATCGTCGACGGAATGGCCACGCCGACCGCCTGGAAAATCTTCCCGCAAGTCCCAAGGCATTCGCTCCTGATGGCGAGCGTCTTGCCCCTGTCTTCAATCGTGATCTCCTGCAGGGCTTTGAGATCCTGCTTGATGTCGGCCCACCCGAAACAGTGGCCGGCCTTCTCTAACCTGCGATCCGGCTCCTTCCGGATGACCAGGGCCGGGAAGCTGCAGAAGACGTGACCCCGGATGGTTTCATCCCGTTGATGGAAGATGGGCCGGGTGTCCAGAACGGATTTCATGTCCCGGAAGACCTGCTCCACCTGCCAGAGTTCCTTGTACTTTAGGGCCGCCTGCTCCGCCGTCAGCGTGGTGTTGGTCTTGAGGACCCACTTCCCATCGTACCGAGCCTCTTCCTTTATCTTATCCTGATCGACGGCAACGGTTTCCCGATCCAGCTTCAGGTACTTCCGATAGCCCTTGTTTCCCACGAGCAGCTTCGGATTAGTTTTGAGCTTCTCCCGGAGGGAAGCGATGATCGCCTGCCGATCCGCGGTGTCCTTCCGGGCCTGTTTCTCATTCAGGCAGACGATGTAACGGTTCCCGTCCACGATCACCTCCTTGACCTTCAGAGGGAAAGGATCTTTGGCGGATAAGCCTTCCGGATGAACCTCCCGGTAACGGCCGGCACGGGAGAGAACCTCCTCCTTCACCTCTTTGCTCCTCCTCATCCGGGCGCCCGGGATGTAGGAGATCTTCTCTTCTTCCAGGTAAGTCATCGTCTCGGCGCTGATCATCCCCCGATCCGAAACAATACGGATGATCTTGCCGATCTCCAGTTCTTTCCAGAGCCGCTCGCAGATCATAGCCGGTCCGATCTTCCTCGCATCGGCCC
>MAEO01000067.1 GCA_001683985.1 Smithella sp. M82 | reverse complement strand
CGGATTGTAATCATTGAACTTTCAGTGAAAATCCATCCATATTTTCTCACATCCAATGACTTTCTGCGGAAGATGGGTTAGAATCCGAATGATGGATATCAAAAGGCACTATCGGATCAATTCTTGATTCCAGTTGTCTTCGTATGCAGTGATTGAACTCAATAATTTCCGGTTTACTTTTTGACTTATCAATTGTGAGAACAATTCTTTCTTGAGCATCTTCATAAGGAATACGATCAAGTACTTGTCTTGCTATATAGTTATATACTCGTGATTTATCATTCATCAGATATTGAAAAACACGCTTTTTATTGAGAATAATCGAGTATATACCAAAATCCAAACCGCTAATCTGATGATAAAAATATTCTTTGACATCAATAACGGTTTTTGTCCCCTTAATTTCCTCCACAATTCTTTTTCGTTTCTTTTTCGGATTTAACTTTCTTCTTAGAGTTTTCTTGACACCATTTATCAAACATCTATTGGCTTCATTCCCTTTAACAGCGAGGATTGTCACGACAAAAAATTTCGATGGTTTTTTATTTACAAAATCAAATCCGAGATCGCCGCTTTCATCAAGGTAGAGATAAAGCATCAGTTTTCTTAATCCATTGCTATCGTGATAAACTTTTCTTGTTTAACTTTGCTTCCAACATCTCATAATCACCCAAATGTGCCCGCATCAGGCTTTTCCAGAGCCGTCCGTGATTCGGCACGGCAAAATGAAGCAATTCATGGACAATGACATAGTCACCGAGCTGTTTTTCCATCTTCAACAATTCGGCGTTAAAAATAAGCAAACGGCTTCCCACCGCAAACGATGCCCATTTGTTTTTCATCACGCGGATGGAAATCACGCGCACATCCACATCAATCTTTTTCGCCCATTCGCGGACACGCGCTTTAAATTCTTCCTTGCTCTGCCACTTTTTCATACGCGACGCGCCTTCATCATCAAGTTCAACAAATGATCAACGATTGTTTTGATTCTATCAGGCTCGTCAATCTCCGCATAAAGGGCAAAAGTCATTTTCTGCCGGACTTCGCGCAGCTCTTTTTCGCTTGCCGCCCAGTTGGAATGTTCTACAAAAGCAGCTTTAATCTTCCGGCTGATTTCTTCGGCTTTGGGAATACCCGCCTCCATCAACGTCGAATACACAAAATAGGTCAGGCCGTCGAATCCCTTTTCCGCCTGTTCTTTTTTCCGCCGCTCATTCGCTTCAATCTCTTTCAGCAGTTTCTCCACCGCTTCCGATGTAGTCAATTGCCGGTCTTCATATTTCTCCTGCACCGCCTTGGCGCGTTCCGCCATTCCTATCCAGTAGGGATCATCGCTTTCTTCCGTGGCAATCTTTTCAATCGTCTTAATCAGATTAATGACTTTGGTATTTAAATCAGCCTGCTTTTCCTTAATAATCGTTATCGTCGCCGGCGTGATTTCAATAAACTGCGTAATCGCCTGAAGCCTGTTCGTATCTATATGCTTTTGCACCAGTTCATTGGTCTTTTTCTGAAAATCGCGGTCAACGTAAATATTCTTTGCATATGCCTTGCGGACGACGGCATAAATACCGGAGAGCGGCGCATAACTTTCAAGATACGGCCGCAGAAAAGCATCCGGCGAAATAATTTCATAGAGCATTTCAATTTCTTTGTACTCTTTGAAAAATTCCTTGCGGCGGTCTTTGTCGCGGAAATGTTCAATCAGGCCGTCCACATCCTTGTCGTCAAAGTTGCGTTTGATGAGCGCGATATACTCCGGCGCTTTCTTTTCCATCTTGTCTTTGAAGAGCATCTTGAGCAGCGCCAAATCCTTGATGACCGCATTGACTTCGTCGCTGTCGAAAGACAGGGCTTTTTCCAGTTTGTCGAAGATGCCGACAAAATCCAGGACAAACCCGTGCGGCTTGACCATCTCCTGTTCTTCGTTTTCATAAGGCCGGTTCACGCGCGCAATCGCCTGCAAAAGCGTATGATCGCGCATCGGTTTGTCCAGATACATGGCATAAAGAATCGGCGCATCGAATCCAGTCAGCAGTTTCTCGGTGACAATCAGAATCTTGGGCATATCGCCGTATTTGGAAAAATTTTTGCGGATGGCTTTTTCTTTCTTCTCGTCAATGTGAAATTCCTTGAGCAGCGGCTTGTCATTGTGATTGCCCGTATAGACAACTTCGGAAAAATGAGGCGGGATTAATTTATCCAGTTCCTTTTTATAAAGTGCGCAGGCTTCTCGATCCACCGCGACGAGAAATGCCTTGTAACCCAAAGGCTCGACGTTTTCACGATAATGCGCGGCCACATACGCCGCCACCTTTTTGATGCGCGCCTTGCCTTTGAGAAAATTCTTGAGATTGACGACGCGATCCAGAATCTTATTGAGTTCTTCGATATCGGAAATGCCTTCCGTGTCCGCCAGCGCGAAAAATTCCTTTTCCATGACTTCAGCGGGTACCAGCATATCGTTGGGCGCCAGATTGTAAAAGAGCGGCAGCGTTGTGCCGTCGGCGATGCTTTCGGCAATCGAATACTTGTGCAGATAGCCTTGCGGCGCATCGTCCACGCCGAACGTTTTGAAAGTTCCCTGCCCGTAGGCCGTGCGGTCAATCGGCGTGCCCGTGTAACCCAAATACGTTGCGTTGGGCAGCGCCGCCATCAGATAATTGCCCAGATCGCCGCCGGTCGTGCGGTGGGCTTCATCCACTAGCACAAATATATTGCGTCGTGTGTTTAAATTGGCGGGCATGTCGCGGAACTTATGAATGGTGGAAACGATAATACCGCGATGATCCTGCCCCAGCAACTGATTGAGCCGCACAATGCTGTGCGCGTGCTCGACATTTTCCATGCCCAGGGCAGCGAGATTTTTCATCAACTGGTCTTCCAGTTCGTTGCGGTCAATCAAAAGCAAAATGGTGGGTTTGTCCGACTCCGGCGCTTTAAAAAGCAGTTCGGCAGTTTTTAGCATGGTAAAGGTTTTGCCGCTGCCCTGCGTGTGCCAGATAAGCCCGCGTCTTTTGACTGCATCGTGCGCGCGAGTCACAGCCTGCTCGACGGCTGCCGTTTGATGCTGCTGTAAAATGAATTTGTTCAGCACTTCGTCTTTTTCGGCAAACAGAATGTAGTCCTTGAGCAGTTTCAGCACGCGCGGAATGTCAAAGAAACTTTTGACCTTGGCTTCCAACTGTCCAACCTGTTCATGCTTCCAGTGAAAGAGATTGCGGCGCACGGTGTTCCATGTTGCGCCGTAGTCGAAACCAAGCGAATCGGTGGCTGTAAAGGCCATTTGCGGAATAAACAATTCCGGTGTTTCGATATGGTAGCGGCGAAGCTGGTCAATGCCCAGAGCGATGCCTTCATCTTTATCCGCATTTTTGCACTCCACCACCAGCACGGGAATGCCGTTGATGAGAAAAACAATATCTTCGCGATTGCCATGCCGCCCATTGTGCCAATAATATTCTTCAGTCACTTCAAAAACATTGTGGGTAATATCGGTATAATCCACCAGCATCAAATCCAATTCGCGATTTTCTCCGGCGGAAAAATATTTGCCGCTATTGCGCAAGAAAGCAAGCATGTCTCGATTGCCGTAAATATCGGCAGAAAGCCGCCGTAGTCTGCCAACCAGTCCGCCTTCGGCTTCAACATAAAGCGGATTGAATGCTTTGGCTTTCTGATACAATAGGTCATCGAAAAATAAAGACGCGCTTCTAGCCTGTTCGGATGGTTCGCCTGTAGACAAATCAAAATTACGCCGTGCTTCGGCCTCTTTACGCGAAACAAATGTCCAGCCGATATCCTGCGCATATTGCAGAATGCGGGATTGAACGGTTTTATGTTCGCCCGGCTTCGGCATTTTTATCCCTCATGAAAATCCCGGCAGGTCAATTTCGTTGACTCTTATCTGACCTGTCATCAGTTGATTCAACAGCGTGCGAAAAAGTTCTTCAAGCGTCACCTTTTTAGCATTAGCAAGTTCAATTTTATTATCAATCGTCATAATTATACGACCGATTTCAATTTGTTCTTCCTTTTTAGGAACCGTAATTGGAAGGTGCTTAAATGCATTTCTATCCAACGTTGGTACTGATGCCCCTGTTTTAAATCTTCCTAAATTCAATATCTCCAAATAATATGCTGCAAATCTTGGATCGTTGTCATGAAAATCTTTGACATACAAACTGGTATTGTGCGCCCAAAAATCTTGTTCATAAAATATTACTTTCCCTGTTGAACCACTGCGACCAACTGTAACGCCGGGTCCTTTGACAAAGGCTGTATTATGGTATCCAATAATGCCATTTGAACCCGCTACTGGTATATTCCCACCTTTAAATTCATTTTTCGTAAGATCTTTACCCCTTTGCAAAGTGGTAAATGTTTCAAATGGCTTTATTTCCCAACTTTTAGGAACCGGCCCTATCTCAGTCATCTTTTGCCTTTCGCCGCGCAGGCCTTCAGTGAATAACTTGTGCATGAGTGCGGATCTAAGTTCGCGCGTCAGTTTAATCAACCGTTCCTGCTGTTCAATGGCAGTCTGCACTGTCGAAAGCACGTAAGTAATACGTTGTTGTTCGGTAATAGGTGGTAATGGAATCTCTAAAGCTCGCAACTTCTCCTGATTAATAGATGACTGATTAACTGCCCTAGCGCATATTTTTATAAAAACACCAATTTGACGATAAAAGCAGAACACAGAATGTAAGAAATACGGTTCTACAACCTCTGAATTAGGACGCAATAAAAGAAGATTCATTCCATGAAGCAAGTCAGGATAATCGTGTGTAGCAATTGCAGTCTTGCCAATATGCGGATCGCTGTTAATATGGCTAAAAAGAATATCGTCTTTTCGAATTAAATATTTTTCAACAGTTTCTTTACTCACATTTGACACGTATCGTACACGATCTTCATTAATGTAGCCGTCGCCAATAGTTTCAATTCGTGTGATTTTATAGGAACCTTTATTTTTATCTTGTGGTAATGTTAGACCATTACGAATCATACTTAAAACAGGGTCAACTTCTCGTCCCAGTAAAACAGAAGCCCACGTATCAGGTATTGAAGTAAATTCTAACATTTTTGACTACTCAAGTTACTTTAATTGCGCCAACATAGCTTTCATTTTTTTTTCAACTACTTGAATTTCTGTTTCCAATTCTTTTAAATCATCAACAATTTCTGCAATCGGCCGGTATTCTTCACCTTCCGCTGTATGGATGTAACGGCTTGGTGAAATGTTGTAATCGTTCTTGACAATTTCCGCTTTGTCAATAATGCGGCTGAATTTTTCAACTTCTTGCCACTCTTTAAAAGTATCGGCAATGCGGGCAATGCCTTCATCGGTGATATAGTTTTTCGGATCGCCTTTTTCAAATTCGCGGCTGGCGTTGAGTAGAAATATTTTATTTTTGCGAGCGGCCGGTTTTTTTCTGTTCAGGAATAAAATGATGCCCGGTGCGGTGGTGTTGTAAAAAAGATTTTCAGGAAGATAGATGACGCCTTCTATAAAATCATTATCCACAAACCACTGGCGCACCTGCTTTTCCTTGGTGGTGTTGGCCGAACCGGAACCTCGGCCGGCCGCGCCTGTATCCAGAACAATGGCGGCGCGTCCTTTGTTATTCAGACTGGCAAGAATATGCTGCGCCCAGCCCCAATCCGCGCTGGATTTTCCCGGAAAGCCCGCGCCTTTGGGAAAGCGTCCGAACTCGTCGGCATCGTAATCCTTCTCGGTAAACCAGTCCTGATTCCACATGGGATTGGCAACCACGCGGTCAAAGGTTTGCATTCCGTTCTTCACCCGGAACTTGGGATTTTTGAATGTATCGCCGATTTCAACCACGCCTTCCATGTCGTGAATAATCATATTCATATTGGCCATCGCCCAGGTCATGGCAATGTATTCCTGTCCGTAAATTTTGAGCGGCGCGTAATTTTTGCGCGAACGTAAATCCATTTGTTCATCGAGAACAATCTGGCACTTGATGAGCAAACCGCCGGAACCGCAGCAGGGATCATAAACTTCCATACCCGGCTCCGGTTCCATGATTTTCGCCATGATCATGCCGACTTCCTTCGGCGTGTAAAATTCGCCCGCGCTCTGGCCGCTGCCTTCGGCAAACTTGCGGATGAGATATTCGTAACTGCGCCCGATGATGTCCGGCTCAACATCATTCAAGCCCAGTCGCTTGAGGCTGATTTGTTCAATGAGCGCGCTCAGGCGGTCGTCGGAAATATCGCGTTGGCCGTGTGTGGTGGCGTTGAAATCCACACGGTCAATTATTCCTTCGAGTTTGGGATTTTCCTTGGCAATGGCGCGCAGGTGATCGGTCAATTGCTCGCCGATTTTATCCGCCAACTTGCGCACAACAGACCAGACAGATTCTTCCGGCGTAGCAGGTTCCAGAGGGATGTAAAAGCGCACCAGTTTCTTGTCGCGTTTGACTAACTTGAAAGCTTTAGCTCGCCCGCCGACTTCTTTGGCGATGCGGTTGATTTCATCATCGAACACATCGCACAGACGCTTGGTAAAAACCAAAGGCAGGATAAAGTCTTTGTATTTGGCGGCTTCCTTTGCGCCGCGAATGGAACAGGCCGCATCCCACAGCCAGCTCTCCAGTGATTTCCCGTTCAGTTCCGTTTTAGCCATAAGAGATAAAGACCTTTTATTTTTGATTATTTTACTGTGATTATTTTAAATTGACTGCTTTGCATATTACAACTTCTTGATTTAATTGCAAGAATAAAATGAGGAATGGTAGATGGGAAAGATAGTTCTACGTTCAATGTTCTATGTTCAACGTTAAGAAAACCGGTGGATGGGGAATAGTGGATAGTGGATAGGGGATGGTTTTACAAAATGTCAGCTACATTTCTCGTTGACAAAAAGGCCATGACCGCCGCAATGTATGTATGATTCGGGCTATGGGCTGCTGCAAAGTGGTTGGCAATGTGGCGGGTTTGTTATATGATATGCTGAATGCTGAATGAAATCGCAACGATTGATTATTCAGACCTGACGTTGCGGGTACAAGGAAAAGATGATGGCTGTTATTCTTCCAAAACAAATAGGAGCTCCGGAGGGCGAATTGCTCTTCCGGACGTCCGATAAAATAACCGATCTCAAAGAAGCGGTAAAAATTGTCAACGCGTTAAAAGAAACGCTGGATTATTACGGTGGCGTCGGTCTGGCGGCGCCTCAAATCGGAATTTCCAAAAAAGTTTTCATCGTTCACCTTCAGCCGACAAAAGATGATTCCGATTTGCCCGATGTTCGCTGGAAAGAGTATATCAATCCGGAAATACTCGATGTTTCGTCTGAAAACAATGTATATGCCGAAGGATGCCTGAGTGTTTTTTACGCAACTTTGTATGGAGAAGTCATCAGACCGAATTTTTTAAAAATAAAATATCTGGACATCAATGGCAAAGAACATATTGATGATATTTATCATCCGTTTCATACACGGGTAGTATTACACGAAAATGATCATTTGAATGGTAAGGTATTTTTGCAACAGATGAAACCTGATGATTTTGCCCGGTTACACTGGGAAAAAGACTTGGACATCAGAAATAAATCAAAAATGGAATAAAGTGCCCTTTGATACTTGACAATCGTCAATGAAACATTCAATTCACCGCAATAAAACAAATAGCAATGAAAAAATTATTCAATCAGTCATCCATGATTAAGGAAGAAGCCCGCAAGCTCGGATTCGACGGCTGTGGAATTTCCCGTGCGGAAGCGCTCCAGGAAGATGCCGTTCATTTGGAATACTGGCTGAAACATCATTATCACGCCGGCATGGCGTATATGGAAAAACATACAGAAAAACGACTTGATCCCCAAAAGCTACTGGAAGGCGCTTGTTCTGTCATTTCCGTTATTCTGAATTATTTTCCGGCTAAGACACAAATCGATCAGGAAGCGCCTGTACTTGCAAAATATGCCTACGGCAAGGACTATCACGCAATAATCAAAAAGAAGCTTAAGTTCTTACTGAAGTATATCCATTCCAATATTGCGCCTGTAAACGGCCGGGGTTTTGTCGACTCGGCTCCGGTACTCGAAAAAGCATGGGCTGTCCGCGGCGGTCTGGGTTGGATAGGTAAAAATACTTGTCTGATTTCCCCGGAGAAAGGTTCTTTTTGTTTTATCGGAACACTCATCGTTGATATCCCTTTGTATTATGATCAGGCTGTTTCCGGTTCTTGCGGCAATTGTACCCGCTGTATCGACGCCTGTCCCACTCAGGCCATTGTTGCCCCGCGAATACTTGATGCCGGACGTTGCATTTCTTACCTGACTATCGAAAACAAAGCAGATATCAGCGCAGACTTCCAAGGACGGTTTGACAACCGTGTGTTCGGCTGTGATATCTGCCAGGATGTATGTCCCTGGAATCGCAAAGCCGTTGCGCACAAGGAGAAAGATTTTGAACCGCTACCCGAATTACTGAGAATGACCCGCGTTGATTGGTACAACATGGACGAAAAACAATTCAACAGAATTTTTCAAAACTCGGCCGTGAAAAGAACCCGATTCAAGAATATGAAAAGAAACCTTGAATTTATTTTATAATGCACAAAAAAATTTTAATCTGTTGACAAAATTATTAAATCTGTAAAATTTATTGCGAGGCTCAAATTTCAAAAACGAATAACCTAAAGGTCACTATAGGTATGTTGAAATTTGTAAGTCGTCGTGAGTCCCAAATTTCAGAAACTAAGCGCACTGAAATTTGTTGGACAAACTCTCTAATCCTGCAAACGGGGTATAATACCCCGCAGCTTGCTGCGGAATTGGGATTCAGAGCTTGCACTAAGGTTCATACCCGTGATTTAACACAATGATCAATACAGCAAATCATCTTGAAATATATCAATTGGTTTTATGCTTCTTCTTCAACTTTTTCGCGTCCTGTAATCATTGACACCGTGTATGTCCAGGGAGCTTTGCCGGTGGTGGTCATGTACATATGTATTACCAAAAAAATAAGCATTAAAAATGCTCCAATTGTGTGAATAAGCGCGAATAATCCAAAAGATATGGAAAAACCCATAGCCTGAAGTTCGTTGTAAAAAAAGCAAACCAGTCCACTGATTATAAGAACAGGCAGTATAAATAATAGAATAGATAGATAGCTAAGCCGCTGTAAAGGATTTAATTTTGTCTCAGGAGTTTTCTTATAGGGACGCGGTTCATCATAAAATATACCCACCGGGGAAACTGGGGACAGCCACTAATTATTGATGTTAGGAATTTTTTAAAAGTGAACTGTTTGCGAATTAAAAGTGAACCGTTGAGCAATGGAGAAATATAAAGGAA
>MAEO01000236.1 GCA_001683985.1 Smithella sp. M82 | reverse complement strand
GTCATTCCTGCGGTGAAGTCTATAGGAACTTGACCATTTTCATCCTCCTTTGTGACGGAGACCGTCATGTGGGTTTCATAATAATATCCGTTAAATTATATCAGATGTCATTTCGAGAAGCAAAACAACGAGGATCTGAGATTTCTCATCCCGACAAATCGGGATTCGGAATGACATCCGGGGAAGAAATTTCTCCCCAGCACGTGTGATCTTCAGGTTATAGCCGGACTATAACCTTCGGTCGAAGTGACAAAAATCAAAGGAACCTCTACTATCTGATACTAACCAACAACTATATTAACCAGCTTCTTGGGAACGTAAATGACCTTTTTGATCTGCATTCCCGCGGTCATGGCCTTGATTTTCTCATCTGCAAGAGCGTCGGCCTTGATTTTTTCTTCGCTCTCATCCACCGATACGGTCATTCGGCTCCTGAGTTTACCGTTAATTTGCACAACAATCGTCATTTCCTCTTCGCTGGCAATTGCCGAATCAAATTCCGGCCAGGGCATGTCGGAAACCAGATTTTTATAGCCCAGCAACTGCCAAAGCTCTTCCGTAATATGAGGAACGATCGGCGTAAGCAGCACGATGGCCGCCTCCAGCGCTTCGCGAACAACAGACAGAGCAATATTATCGGAACTTGCGGGACGTTTGATCTGATAGACAACATTTACCAATTCCATTACGGCACTAATGGCCGTGTTGAAATGAAACCGATCTTCAATATTGATGGAAACCTTGCGGATGGTCTGATGGGTTTTGCGCCGCAGAGCTTTCAACTCGCCTTCCAGTTCCACTACGCCGGACACGGCAGTTACGCCTTTGATGTCTTCTAAATACTCTTCAACAATACGCCACAATCTTCCCAGAAAACGGAAGGAGCCCTCAACGCCCTGATCGCTCCACTCCAAATCCTTTTCCGGTGGCGCTGCAAACAGGCAGAAAATGCGCACTGTATCGGCGCCGTATTTCTTAACCAGATAATCGGGATCAACAACATTTTTCAGCGACTTGGACATTTTTTCGGTCTTACCGATGATGACTTCCTTACCACAGATGTGACATTTTCCATCCGCCGCCTGATCGGGAAATAGATAGCCGTGCTCCTTGCACTTCATTGTTTCCTTGCAGACCATGCCCTGTGTGAGCAGATTCGTGAACGGCTCATCCACACCGATCACACCGAAATCGCGCAATACTTTGGTATAAAAACGCGAATAGAGCAGATGCAGAATCGCGTGTTCAATGCCACCGATGTACTGGTCCACGGGCATCCAGTAATCCAGCTTCTTGCGGTCTAATCCTGGCTTAGTGTCGCAATCCGGACAGCAGAAACGGTCGAAATACCAAGACGATTCCACAAAGGTGTCCATCGTGTCCGTCTCTCTGGCAGCTTTGCCGCCGCATTTCGGACAAGTTGTATCAACAAATTCTTTGGAAGCCGCGAGCGGCGAGCCACCTTCGGAACTTAATTTGACATTTTCCGGCAGCACCACCGGCAGGTCTTTCTCGGCAACCGGAACGATACCGCATTTATCGCAGTTAATCATGGGAATCGGCGCGCCCCAGTAACGCTGGCGGGAAATGCCCCAGTCGCGCAAACGGTACTGAATGGTGCGTGTGCCCTTCCCTTCTTTTTCCAGAAAATCGGCGATGGCTTCCAGAACCTTGGTATTTTCCATGCCGTTGAACTGCCCGGAGTTGACGAGTATTCCTTCATCCACGTAAGCTTCGGTCATGGTCGCCGGATCGAGCGTTCTGTCTTTCGGTGAAATGACAACAATAAGCGGCAGGTTGAATTTTTTGGCAAATTCGAAATCGCGCTGATCGTGCGTGGGCACAGCCATAACGCAGCCGGTGCCGTAATCGGCCAGAACAAAATTGGCCGCGAAGATCGGCATCTTCCAGCCGGTGAGAGGATTGAGACAGTACGAATCAAGAAAGAGACCTTCCTTTTCGTAATATTCGGAAGTACGCATAAGCTTGTCCTGCTTTTTAACCTTTTCAACAAACGCCTGAACATCTTTTTCAATGGCCTTGCCTTTGGTAAGTTCCATGACCAGCGGATGCTCGGCGGCAACCAGCATGAATGTCGCGCCGAATAGCGTATCCTGACGGGTGGTAAATACTTTGATCGCACCTTTGCCGTCAGCCATCGGGAAATCGACTTCGCAGCCGTAACTTTTGCCGATCCAGTTTTTCTGCATCGTCATGACGCGCTCCGGCCAGCAGGGAAGCTTGTCGCAGTAATCCAGCAGCTCTTCGATATAAGCGGTGATTTTGAAAAACCATTGCTCAAGAACTTTTTCCTGCACTTCCGTACCGCAGCGCCAGCACCGGCCGCCTTCCACCTGTTCGTTGGCCAGTACCGTATCGCACTTGGTGCAGAAATTAACCGTGGAGCGTTTTTTGTAAGCCAGTCCTTTTTCGTACATCCAGATAAAAAAGAGCTGTTCCCAACGGTAGTATTTCGGTTCGCAAGTGGAAACTTCTCTGTCCCAGTCGTAGCTGAAACCCATGCGCTTGAGCTGTTTCTTCATGTGATTGATATTTTCGTTGGTCCAGATGGCCGGATGAATTTTATGTTCGATGGCGGCATTTTCCGCGGGCAGGCCGAAGGCGTCCCACCCCATCGGATGCAGTACATTGAAACCCTTCATGCGTTTGTAGCGCGCGACGACATCACCGATGGTATAATTGCGGACATGACCGATATGAATCTTGCCGGAAGGATAAGGGAACATCTCCAGCAGATAATATTTTTTCTTTTGCGGATCTTCGGTGACCTTGAAGGATTTTTCATCCTCCCATTTCTTTTGCCATTTCTCTTCGATAACCAGCGGTTCGTACTTCATTATTAAAATTTCTCCGGATGGTGAATGTTGAAGATTTGCTTAACATATCACCACAATGAGCGCAATGCCTTTATCTAAAACCTAGTACGATTTGATCATGAATTTTCCTCTTGACAACAGAACGTTCGTTCTACTAAGATTTAATGTTTTATGGGATGGACTTATCCATCTTGCCAAGCGAGGAAGACATGCCAGTGCCTGCAGCCGAATATCGGCCACGCTATCCGCAGGATGCGGATTATTATCACTGCGTCGAGGATTATTTTGAAACCTTTGTGCAGGAATATGACACCATTTCTCGCGATAGTACGGATTCTGGCGGCTTTATATCGAAAGATCTATCGTTATCTCGATGGAGCCTGCCCCGTACTTGATACGGGGGCGATCTGAGGCACGGCTTTGCCCGCGTCAAGCTTGTCCTCGACCTGATCGGGGATGCAAAGACTGCGGCCATGAATACTTGCTGACCTTCTCTTGCAAGCGCCGCCACTTCTGCCCATCCTGCCATCAGAAGCGGGTGGCAGAATTCGGCGAATGGCCCTGCATGGTATCTGGAACAGGAAGGTACGGTCATCTATAAAACCAAGGACGGCAAGGATAAAAAGGTCTTTCAAGCTTTGGAACGGCTGGCCGCCATGTGTTCGCATATCCCCAACAGGGGCGAGCAGATGGTTCGTTACTACGGATATTACACAACGTCGCCAGAAGAAAACGGAAAGAAACAGGAACAGATGATGCCATACCCTGCATTCTCGAACCGTAGGGAAATGTAAAGGCGCTCAGGAAAAATTGGGCGCGGCTGATTCAAAAAATATATCAGATTGATCCTCTGGTCTGTCCGCATTGTAAGGGGACCATGAGGATCATCAGCTTCATCGAAGACGCTCAGATCATCCATGATATCCTTACCCATCAGGGACTCTGGTTGATCCGATCAAGGCCGCCGCCGAAAATACGCACGGCCATCACATTATCCGAATCCAAAACATCCGATTCCTACGCGCATCCGCCTCATCAACAAGCCGACGCCTACACCGACCCTGAATACTCCTGGGATGATTACATCCGGTCATAACGTTTTGTGATTTTTCAAGAATCATTTAAGGCGTAATGAAGAGGTTTGTCTGAATTCCTGGGAAAATTATCTTTTTGACAGGTGACGCTGCTAAAAGGTGAATAGATTTTTCAAAAAGACGGATGTCGCAATATGTCTCCGGCACGGTCATTAGCGCCGCACCCTACATCTTCCGGCAAAATATTCTTGACACACAAGTGAACGTTTCTTATACTGCCGACAACGAAAAGCAAGTTCT
>MAEO01000066.1 GCA_001683985.1 Smithella sp. M82 | reverse complement strand
TTAGAAAAGGGGGATGGAGGGGGATTTGATGAGGATAGTTTTTAAATAACAATATAAACAATAACTTAGATGTGTATTTTTAGAGGAAACACGAAGGAATTCCAATAGATTAGAAGTTTTGCTATAAAGACAACAGTTAAATTATATCATCAGAAAGAGTACCCTAATTGGCAAAACGTTTCAATTGATACTAAATGAAACTGTTTTTTTTCTCTTTTAAAAAAAATAATAGTGTTATTATGTATTCATACTTATCGGGGAAAGCAAAATTTATAACAGCTGATTAAAAATACTTAAGAAAGGAGATTTTTATGAGACGTAATAGATTATCGCTTTTATGTATTGGAATTGTTTTGTTTTTTGTAGGGTTTTCTTCCATGGCATGGTGAGAGAATATTAAACAAACCAAAGGCGATAAAGCGATTTATGTTTTTAAGATGGCAACAATAGCACCGGAACATTTGGGATGGGCTGCTTTAATAAAAGATATTATTAATCCCGGAATAGATAAGGCATCAAATGGCAGAGTTTATTTGGACTGGTATTACGGCGGCAAGATGGGAGATGACGAGGATATAATTGCCAGAATGCGCAATGGACAATTACAGGGAGGCGGATTTTCCGGGCATGGAATGGTTATCCTTTGTCCTGAAATGACCTTGTTTTCACTTCTAATGGTTAATCCCTTTACTACGTAAACTCCTAAAATCAATATAAAAAGCGATTATATTTGTTACCATTCTTTAATATGTATTTTCTACTATTTCTAATAATTCCATTACGATTTTGTCACAGTAGGATTCCGGATTTATTATTATCCGATTATTTAGAATAACAATAATTAAATTTGTATTTTTCTTTCTTTGATCTGTAAATGTTCATTTTTGAGAAGTAGTCAAATTAAAGGATTACTATTTAAAAGATTCAAAGAGTTGATAGAAGTTATAGGATTGTTTGCTAAATATTTTTTATTGACATAGCAAAAATTTTCTATTATTTTGCGATTGATTGGACGACCAAACAAAAAAATGGATGTCGATTCAATTCTTTGAAAATTAATGTTTTTTCGGAACTCTGTGTGGGTATTTTTATTACTCCCAGTCAAAATGAGATAATTTCTTATAGTAAGGACTATTCATGAATTTTCCTTACCAATGAATATACAGAAAGGAATCGAACGAGCATAAAATGGAAGAAAAGAAGCAAAGTCATATCTCGATCATGAGGAAATCACAACTTACCAAGGCTGCGTATAGGGTTGTCAGCCGGAAGGGATATTACAATTTTACAATTAAGGATATATCCAGGGAAACCGGACTATCTGCCGGTCTGGTCCATTATTATTTCAAGGATAAACAGGATCTCCTCCTCAATCTCATCAGGGAAATGAACGCGAACATTAAGGAGATGCTGGTCGGCGAATTAGTTAAGACGGATGATCCGGTCGTCAAGATTAAGACTTACATTGATCAGGCTTTCGCTCTTGTGGAAAAGGAAAAGGAATATTTTCATGTTATTATCGATTTTTGGTCACAGGTAAATCGCAATAACCGTATGAAGCAGGCGAACATAAAGCTTTTTCAGAGTTACCGCGATGAGTGCGTTGCGATTCTTAAGGAGGGAATTCAGAAGGGTGTTTTTAAAGAGATGGATGTGAATTATATGTCCATCATGATTTTGTCCCTTGTTGAAGGTACGATGATCCAGCATTTTATCGACGAAAACGCGTTTAATTACAGAGAGTATTCGGAGAAGATGAGTGATCAAATCATGAATATCATTTTAAAAAAGTAAAAAAAGAATTGTCAAGGGCAAGGTGCATCATGCCTTTACGATGGGTTCCACGATCATAAAAGGGGGAGTTATGGAATTTAAATTTACTGAAGAGCAGTTGATGTTCAGGGATTCGGTGTACCGTTACGGCAAAGAACAAATAGCTCCACTATGCGAGGCGGCCGACCTCAAGGGCGAATTCAGTCCGGAGATTTGGGGCAAACTTGCTTCTTACGGCATACTGGGACTCCCGTTTCCGGAGGAACTCGGCGGCGGCGGAGCTGACATAGTTAGCTGCTGTCTGGCAGGAGAGGCTCTTGGCCACGCCGGTGTAGATGGAGGGACACTTCTCGCGTGGGGAGCGCACACATACCTTTGCGCTCACAATATTTACACATTCGGGAATGAAGAGCAGAAGAAGAAATATATACCCAAGCTTGCCAATAGCGAGTGGATAGGCTGCATGGGGTTAACCGAGCCGGGATCCGGCTCCCTGGAGTTTGGACATTTGCGTATGTATTTAAAATTAAATCTTGACAGACATACGTATAATTTGTTATAAAGACA
>MAEO01000065.1 GCA_001683985.1 Smithella sp. M82 | reverse complement strand
GGCCAGTTGTTGCCCATCGGATCCTTCAGCTCGTGTGAAAATTTCGCGCAATCGCGCAGGCATCGGAGCATGATGCTATCTACGTAGTCGTCATCATTGCCCCACTTGGGCGCATTTTTCACGAAGTCCAGACGCATCTCTTCATGACCCTGCCAATCATCGGCCAGAGCCTTCTTGAGCTCGGCCATGGTATATTTCTTTTCTTCAAAGACCAGTTTCTTGATGGCGGCCAGACTGTCGGCGTTTTCCACCCAGGTAAATGCCGTGATCCAGGAGTTACCGCGGCTGATTGAAGGCGTAAAAACATCAAGACCGCTTTCTACCGAGCGCTCGGAAATAGCCGATAAGAACGGCCGAGGAGTCATGTCCGGAGCCATTGTTCTGGCGGCATTAACCGCACGGACGATGACGGAGAAAATCGTCTTCATCTGCGTAACCCAGGCATCGTATACCTGCTCGAAATCGGTGAAGGTCGCCGCATCCGGCGTTTCCGCTCCGATCTGCATGTTGACTATGGGATCAAATCCGCTGGTAAAGACGTACTCTATGATCTTGGCGCAGTTGGCCGTGGCATTGGCCATGCGCATCGGCTGGAAACCTTTCTTGGTCGTGGGACACGGTGACATGCAGGCCTGATGCACCCAGGTACGAGCCTCTTCAATGGGATGTCCGTGCCAATACATGGAATTGGCAATCAGAAGAGGATCGTTGCGCATGGAGGGATAACCCAGACCCTGACGGATGCACTCGAAACATTCGCGCAGAACTTCTTCCTTGACTTTAGGATGCCAACGGAAAGCGAAAGTCGGGTTGGCCACTCTCACCAGACGGGCGGCCTGCAGCAGAGCAATCGTCATACCGTTGCAGGCATCGTCGCCGTGCTGATTGACCCCGCCCAAGGTCCAGACCCAGGTTCCCTCGATACCCTGCAATCCTTCCCGAACCCATTTGGGTTTGTACTGGGAAACTTCTGCAGCTCTGATCAGGAACTCACCGACCAGATCCAAAGCCTCTTCCTTAGTAATGCG
>MAEO01000064.1 GCA_001683985.1 Smithella sp. M82 | reverse complement strand
CAAAGGGACGGAGGTGGATATTGTAGGGATGGTTTCCCGAACAGAAAAGGCGGCGCGTTTGGGAAACGCGCCCTACGGGCAGAATTAACACATCCGTACAATCAATACATGCAATTGCGACACAGTCTCATGTGCCGGAGTTCCCTGCCGGGCTTTCGCCTTTGGTCGATATGAAAAGCTTATTTCTGACACGCCTGGTAGAGCGTTCACAAAATAACATAGCAATTATAGGACAGCCGAGACGGCTATCCTACCCCTTTGGATGCTTGCAACTTAATACAGTAGGACAGGCGTCTTGTCTGTCACATTATTCAGGAAACGCTCTACTGGTTAGGCAAATCGTCGGGTTTTCTTTCCGTCACGGGTAATTTTATTTTGCCGTTTGAAACAGCGTTTTTTACTCTTAAATTTTTCTGTTAAATATTTCTTGACATCAAAGCGATCTTAAGGTAGGGAAGGCGCAAGGCTGGTATGACTTGCAGTCAAATTATGACCTCTGTTCATAAAATGTCATACAATATAAATAGTTAGAGTAATTGCGTTGCCAGCATCAAGGCGTTGCTAAAGACGTTTAAAATCATAAAAAAATTAGGGAGGAGTATTTAAGATGGCGGATGCAAAGGTACAATTAAAGGAAATATATCCGATTCCGGAAAAGGCGAAAAAGAAAGCTTGGATAAGCGGCAGAGAAGCTTACGACAAGCTCTGGAAGCGTTCCATTGAAGAGCCCGAAAAGTTCTGGGCAGAGATAGCCGAACAGCAGGTAACCTGGTTCAAGAAATGGGACAAGGTTATGGATTACAATTTCGATATTAAAAAAGGCGATATCTTCGTTAAATTCTTTGAAGGCGGCAAACTTAACATTTCTTATAACTGTCTGGACAGACATCTCGGGAAACGCGGCAATCAGGTTGGATTGATTTGGGAAGGAAATGAGCCCGGAGAAGAGAGAAGATTCACTTACAAGCAGTTGCATGAGCAGGTCTGCAAATTCGCCAATGTTCTGAAAGCCCAGGGTGTCAAGAAAGGCGACCGCGTGTGTTTTTTCCTGCCGATGATTCCCGAACTGGCCATTGGTATTCTTGCGTGTTCAAGAATCGGCGCCATCCACAGCGTCGTATTCGGAGGATTCAGCGCCGAGGCTTTGAGAGACCGTATTCAGGACTCCACCTCGAAAGTTCTGGTAACCTGCGACGGCACATTCCGCGGCGCCAAGGCTGTTCCCCAGAAGACCAATGCTGATGCGGCCGTAAAGGAATGCCCCTCTGTTGAAAAAGTCATCGTTGTTAAACGCGTTGGCGATAAAATAAAATGTGACTGGAATGCGGCCAAAGACATCTGGTGGGATGAAGCAATGGCCAAGGCTTCCGCAGATTGCAAACCTGAGGAGATCGATGCGGAAGATCCTCTGTTCATTCTTTACACTTCCGGTTCCACCGGAAAACCCAAGGGCGTCATGCACACTACCGGCGGTTATCTGGTTTACACTTCTTACACGCATAAACTGGTATTCGATTACCACGATGGCGATATATACTGGTGTACAGCAGACATCGGCTGGGTTACCGGCCATAGCTATATCGTTTACGGGCCGCTGTGCAACGGCGCTACCTCGATTATGTTCGAAGGCGTTCCCAATTACCCGACCTACAGCCGTTTCTGGCAGATTGTTGAAAAATACAAAGTTAATATTTTCTACACGGCTCCGACCGCTATTCGCGCGATTGCCAAGGAAGGCGATGATTATGTGAAGAAGTGTGACATTTCTTCACTGCAGACCTTGGGAACAGTCGGCGAACCTATTAATCCCGAAGCCTGGAACTGGTATTTCAATGTAATCGGCCGCGGCGAATGCCCAATTGTGGATACCTGGTGGCAGACTGAAACCGGCGGTATTCTGATAACCCCGCTGCCTGGCGCCATCGCAGTGAAACCAGGCATGGCTACGCTGCCCTTCTTCGGCGTTGATCCGGTATTGGTTGATGACGAAGGCAAACCCTTCACCGAGACTGAAGCCAGCGGCGCTCTGTGCATCAGAAGACCGTGGCCCGGCATGATGAGAAGCGTTTACGGCGATCCCAAAAGATTCCAGGAAACTTACTTCGAGCAGTTCCCCGGCTACTATGTAACCGGTGACGGCTGCCGCCGTGACAAGGACGGTTACTATCAGATTACCGGCCGTATTGACGACGTTATCAATGTTTCCGGTCACCGCATGGGCACCGCCGAAGTGGAAAGCGCTCTGGTTGCCCACAAGGCTGTCGCAGAAGCAGCGGTTGTCGGCATGCCCCATGAAATCAAAGGTCAGGGCATTTATGCTTACGTAACCCTGAAGACCGGTCAGACGAAATCCGATGAATTGAAGAAAGAGTTGGTTGCTCATGTCCGCACGGTTATCGGCCCGATTGCAACACCGGATAAGATTCAGTGGGCGGATGCTCTTCCCAAGACCAGAAGCGGCAAGATCATGAGAAGAATTTTAAAGAAAGTCGCCGCCAATGATCTGAGCAATCTGGGGGATACCAGCACATTGGCAGATCCCAGCGTTGTTGACGACATCGTCAAGAACAGACAGTAAAATTAAAGTCCGGTTTCCTTAGAAAGGGATCGGACTTTTTTATGAAACAATAACAAAAATGCGCGTTTACTTCCAAAGAGAGATGCGCAGAAGAAGGAGGTTGAACAAGTGAATATTATCGCATGTGTAAAACAGGTACCGGATACTGAAGCCCAGATCAAAGTTAAAGCTGACGGATCAGGGATAGATGATTCCCAGATCAAATGGGTCATGAATCCTTACGATGAATTCGGCGTAGAAGAAGCCCTGAAACTGAAAGAGAAAAACGGTGGAGATGTTACAATCATCTCCGTGGGACCGGCAAGAGCAATGGAAACAATCAGAACGGCTCTGGCTATGGGCGCGGATAAAGGCATCCATATAAGTGACCCCGCTCTGGATAATGCCGACGCTTTTGTTACGGCATCAGCTCTCGCAGCCGCCATAAAGGGTATCCCTTATGATATTATTTTCTGTGGACAGCGCGCCATTGATGACGACTCCGGTCAAGTCGGCGCAATGCTGGCCGAGCTCCTGGGTCTTCCCCAGTTGACGATTGTTACGAAACTGGATTTCGCCGGTTCTTCCGTAAAGGTGATTCGTCCGATTGAAGGAGCGCAGCTCTCCATTGAAACCAGTTTACCCTGCGTGGTAACGGCGCAGAAAGGTCTCAACGAACCACGCTACGCGTCGCTTCCCGGCATTATGAAAGCCAAGAAGAAACCGGTTGATGTGAAAAATGCGGCGGCTTTGGGTGTAGCAACCGATGTGAAAGCTAAAGTAGCCAAGTTTGCACCGCCCCCAGCCCGTGCAGCCGGCAAGATCATTTGCGGTGATGATGCTGCTCAAAAGGCGCAGGAATTGGCCCGGTGTCTCAGGGAAGAAGCTAAAGTTATTTAATTTAAAAGCGGAGGAATTGAAAAATGGCAAAAGGAATAATGATAGTTGCGGAACAAAGAGACGGCGCTCTGCGTAAAGTAAGTTTTGAGCTTGCTTCCACAGCCAGAAAACTGGCTGATCAGACGGGAGATGAAGTCAGCGCCATTCTGCTCGGTTCAGGCATAGAAGGATTAGCTGCCGAATTGGGTAAATTCGGTGTAGATAAAGTTTTTGTAGGTGACAATGCGGCACTGGAGCCCTATATTACTGAGGCTCATGCTCAGGTAACTGCGAAGATAATCAAAGATAACGATCCGGCGATAGTTCTATTTGGCGCATCAGTTCAGGGCAAGGATCTTTCCGCCCGAGTGGCTGCCAAACTGGCCGGTGGTCTGGCCACAGATTGCACGGATGTAAAGATTGACGGAGGCAAATTTGTTGCTATCCGTCCGATGTATGCCGGCAAATGCTTCGGCGAAATAATCTTCAATACCGCTCCGGCAATGGCATCGCTGCGTCCCAATGTATTCCCGGCTGTGGAAAATGCCAAAGCCGGCGCAGTAACCAAGGTTGATGTTGCTGTTGACGCCCAGAAGAGCAAGGTTCTGGAAGTGCAGAAAGACACCAGCGGCAAGGTTGACCTGACGGAAGCCAACATTATTGTTTCCGGCGGACGCGGCATGAAAGGTCCGGATGAATACAAGATTCTGGAAGAACTGGCTGACGTGCTCAAAGGCACGGTCGGCGCTTCCCGTGCGGCAGTTGACGCCGGGTGGAGACCGCAAAAGGATCAGGTCGGACAGACCGGAAAGGTTGTTTCTCCCAATCTGTACATTGCCTGCGGTATTTCCGGCGCCATCCAGCATCTGGCGGGTATGAGTTCATCCAAGTGCATCGTTGCTATTAATAAGGATGCGGAAGCCCCCATTTTCGCGAAGGCTGATTTTGGTGTTGTGGATGATCTTTTCAAGGTTGTTCCGGAATTAACCGTTGCCTGTAAGAAATTGTTGGCATAAAATTTAATGAAAAACAGCTTCCGGCAATGATTACAATCACTGCCGGAAGCCGAATGTGAAAAAGTTATTTGAGACTTTCATTTGAAAATCAACCTTCAGGTCAATAAGATTTGTGGTTCTTTTCAGTTAAAGTCTAATACCCTCAATATTTCGGAGGATCATCAATGGAACACAATATTAGCCCTATTGGATTAGGAAATGAAGGTCGTCAGGTTTTTTGGAACGCAGAAAGTTTTGAACCGTTCCTTTTTCTGTTTACTGCCATCGCCATAGCGATATTCGCCTACGGCATTTACCAGCGCTGGAAATTATGGAAAGCAATGGGCAAGGACGAAATCCGTTGGGACCAGCTTCCTCTCAGAATTAAATCGTTAGTCATAAACAGTCTTTTGCAGGTCAAAACATGGAAAGACGCTTATCCCGGTATTATGCATGGTTGTATATTTTTCGGTTTCTTTGTTTTGATTTTCGGAGCCGCTTTTGATGCCGGAGAGTTTCATATAACTGAGCCATTATTTAGCTGGGCGTTTTTACGCGGTAGTTTCTATCTGGGCTTCTCCTTCCTGATGGATTTATTCGGTCTGCTGGTGCTCATTGGAGTTTTAATGGCGGCATATCGCCGGTACATTCAAAAACCGGATCGTCTTACTTACAAGGGCACCCCGGATACTACCACCGATGATGCGGTTGCTCTTTTGCTGATCGCCGGTATCATTATCACCGGATTCATCATTGAAGCTCTGCGTATTCATGCCACAAAGGATGCGGCCACCGGTTATGCCATGTGGGAAACGGCTTCATTTGTCGGCTGGACTCTGGCCAACTTGATTTCCGGTATGAATGTTGAAAGCGCTGAAACCGCACACAAGGTAGCGTGGTGGACACATACATTTATTGCTCTGGGTTTTATTGCATACATTCCTTATTCAAGACTTCTTCATATAATTACAACACCGGCCAATCATTTTTTTGCATCATTGAAACCGACCGGTTATGTGGAACCCATTCGTGATATTGAAAATCAGGAATCCTTCGGCGTATCCAAACTGGAAGAATTTACCTGGAAACAGATTTTTGATTCTGATGCCTGCACCAAATGCGGACGTTGCCAGGACGGCTGTCCCGCGTATCTTACCGGCAAGCATTTATCGCCCAAGAAGCTGGTTCAGGATATCAAGACACACTGGTTGGAAATAGCTCCGGCTGCGATCAAAGCAAAGGTTGCTGCTGCTCCTGCCGCTGAAGGCGCCGAGGGTACCGAAACAGCTCCGGCTGCTGAAGCTGCACCTGAAAAGGCATTGGTCGGTGAGGTGATTGATCTGAATACGGTGTGGGATTGCACCAACTGTATGTACTGTATGGAAAACTGTCCGGCTTCTATTGAACATGTACAGAAGATTATTGATATGCGCCGTTATAAGGTTCTGACCGAAGCGGATTTTGCTCCGGAACTCCAGTTGACTTATCGTAATATGGAAAACAACTCCAACCCATGGGGTATTGGAGCTCATATGCGCGCTGACTGGGCAAAAGAACTTGGTGTGAAAACTCTGGCAGAAGATTCCAACGTGGAATATCTCTTCTACGTCGGCTGTTCCGGTTCTTTTGATGACCGCGGCAAAAAGATATCTGTTGCCTTTGCCAGGATTATGCAGGCCGCCGGTGTAAGTTTCGGTATTTTAGGAACGGAAGAAAGCTGCTGCGGCGACTCGGCAATGCGCGGCGGCAACGATTATCTTTTCCAGACCCAGGCGCAGGCCAACATCGAGGTTATGAACGGTTATGGCGTAAAAAAGGTTATCGCTATCTGTCCGCACGGTTATAACTGTATCAAGAAAGATTATCCAAACTTCGGCGGAAATTATGAAGTTTACCATCACACCGAAATTATCGCCGACTTGATTGCCAAGGGCAAGATTAAATTCACCAAACCGCTGGATGGAACATTCACTTATCATGATTCCTGTTTCCTCGGACGTTACAATCAAGTTTACGATCAACCACGCAGTATTCTAAATGCTATTTCCGGAGTGAAGGTTGTGGAAATGGAACGCAATTTCTCCAAGAGCTTCTGCTGCGGCGCCGGCGGAGCCAGAATGTGGATGGAAGAACATGGTGACCGGATCAACAATGCGCGTACCGATCAGGCAATAGCGGTAAATGCAAGTACGGTGGCTGTCGGCTGTCCGTTCTGCTTGACCATGATCTCGGACGGAATCAAAGACAGACAGAAGACGGAAACAATGGTTGCTTTGGATATTGCTGAAATCGTTGTTAAGGCGATGGGATTGGAAGAAACAAAAGCTCCTGTTGATGTTTGCGCAGGTTAAGCAACTATTCAAAGCGATTTTTTATTAAAGGCCCGGGCTGATTTCAGAACGGGCCTTTTTTTGTAAAAAGACAAATTTGTGTTGGAAATTAAAGTATGGCAGAATATAATGAAAAAACAGATAATTAACAAAAAAGGAGGATGGCGAGACTATGGCAGCAAGTATTTATGAAACCCACATGACGGTATCCGTCACAAAGGAGCATGAAAATCTCCCCTAACCCCTCTTTGCCGAAGAGGGGAACT
>MAEO01000235.1:51991-55781 GCA_001683985.1 Smithella sp. M82 | reverse complement strand
CTGCCGCATATCTTCATGCGGACACGATATCATTAATTCCCCCCTGTGTCCAGCAAAAAGATATGGGACATAGTTAGTTTGTCAAAGGGGGAAATAGGGGGATTAAGATTTTACTTTGACGCTTTAAAAATAGAAAGTAAAAAAGCCAATGAAAAACGCTCGCTGGTTTTTGAGTTAGATAAAGTCCGCGAAGACCCCGAAGGAAAGCCTTCGGCTTCCAACGGGGCAGGCGGCACCATTGTTTTTAGCGTTCAATACTCGGAAAGGGGAGCAAAGACAAAACAGGACGAGATACTAAAAGCCATAAAACGGAAAGGCATTGCCATTACCGAAGAACAACTGGAACGTGCTTTTAGGATTTTTGAAAAACAAAGCGAGGTTGACTTCTTCATTAACAAAAATGCCAAGGCATTTTTACAGGAGCAGTTTAAACTCTGGAGTTATCAGTATTTCTGGGAAGGGGCAAAAGAATGGGGCGCGGACAGAGTCAATCAACTGCAAATCCTCAAAGACATTGCCTTTAAGATTATTGATTTCATCTCGCAGTTTGAAGACGAATTGGTAAAAATCTGGAACAAGCCGAAGTTTGTCAAAAACTCAAATTATGTGATTACGCTAGACAGGATAATAAGTCAAAACTCAAAAGGCATAAGTCAAAGCTCAAAAGTCAAAGGTCAAAACTCGGACTTGATTGAGAAAATTTTCAATCATCCTAATATAAAAGAGCAGATAAAGGAATGGGAAGAACTTGGGATAATAGATGAAAAGTCAAAACTCAAAAGTCAAAAGTGTGGTTTTTGAGGATGGAAGTGAAATTGATGTGGAGAATCTGGATTATAAATTGATTAAACCGCTGATTTGGTGGGAATGATGGAAAGTCAAAAGGCAAAAGTAAAAGGTTATGATTAATGAGGAATATTCTGTAGAAAAAATAAAGGATATAAAGAAACGATGTTATAATTTTTCGTTGGAGGTTATTCGTTTTATTGACGGGTTAGATGTAAAACGGATTTATTTTTCTATAACAGATCAATTGCTAAGATCTGCTACATCCATAGGTGCAAATATTATAGAAGCTAAATCTGCAAGTTCTAAAAAAGATTTTATAAATTTTTATCAAATTGCTCTGAAATCTGCTAACGAAACTAAATATTGGTTGTGTATTTTACGAGATGGACTAGGTATTCAAAAAGATAAGGTTAAACCATTACTTACGGAAGCCGAAGAAATTTCTAAAATTATAGCAGCAAGTTTATTAACAATGAAAAATAAGCGATGAACTTTTTAGCTTTGAGACATTATTTTTTAGTTTTTATATACAGCTTTGACTTTTTAGCTTTGAGCTTTAACTTATCTCAAGATTTGGATTATAAATTCATTAAGCCCTTGATCTGGTGGTAAATATGGCAAAAAATGATTGGACGATAAAACCAAATACAAAAACTAAACTTCAAATGCTGAAGGATATTTTTGATATATGGATTACCATCTGGAATGGACCAAAACAGCAAAAATGGGTTGCTAAAGAATGGTATATTGTTGATTTGTTTGCAGGCAGAGGGTGGTATGATGATAATGGGAAAAAAATTAATGGCTCTCCTCTGATTTTTCTTGAGAAGATATTAGAACAGGAAAGTAAATTAAGAAAAAATGGAATAAAGATAAAATTATTTTTTATTGAAAATACTACAAAAAATTTTAGTGAATTAGAAAAACAAATATCCGAATTTAAAAAGAATAACCATGCGATAGAAGATATTATTGAGACTGTCACTTATAAGGAAGATTGCAACATCAAAACCAAAGATATTGTTAGACAGATTATAAATAGTTCAAAAAATCCTGTATTTCTTTTTATTGATCCCTACGGGATTAAGATTAAAAAAGAAACGATAAAAACTTTTCTCAACTTATCTAACCCCATAGATATATTTTTTAACTACAGCAAAGAAGGAGAAACTAGAACGAGAGGAGTCGCTATTAAAAATTCATCAACGACCAAAGCAGTAAAGACAACCAATACATTAGAAGAATTTTTAGGGAGAGATGTTGAATACAAAACGAGAAAAGATCTGGATTTGTTAAAAGACTACGCCGAAACCTTGTTTATTGCGAACATGTATAATGTGGTCGGATTTAATATGGAGTATCCTAACAGAAAGGACATAATTTATTATCTCTTATTCACTTCAAAAAATAAAAATATATCTAACGATATAGTTAAAAGAATATACGCGGAGTATCAAGAAAAAATCTCTGGTCAGACGCTATTCGGCAGAGAATTTTATTTATCCTCTACTTTATCCTTATCTCCAAAAAGTACAGGAATACCGAAGAAGTCGCTTCTTTATAAGACCAAGGTTGAATATGGGGATTGGACTATAAACCATATTCAGGGGTGCGCCCACGGGTGCAAATTCCCTTGTTACGCAATGATGATGGCAAAAAGATTTGGCTGGGTTAAAGATTATGACGATTGGAGAAAACCGAGAATTGTCGCAAATGCGTTAGAAATTTTGGAAAAGGAAATTCCTAAATATAAAAATGAAATAAATTTTGTGCATCTTTGTTTTATGTCGGATCCTTTTATGTTTGAATATCCCGAAATAAAAGAATTGACATTAAAAATAATTGAAAGATTAAACAAAGAAGGAATAAGAGTTACAACCTTGACAAAAGGATTTTATCCAGATGAAATTTTAGATAAAAAAAGATTTTTACAGGAAAACGAGTATGGGATTACCCTTGTTTCTTTAAATGAAAATTTTAAGAAGGAATATGAGCCATATTCAGCGCCTTACGAAAAACGAATAGAATCCCTGAAAAAACTTGATGAAGCTGGATTAAAAACATGGGTCAGTATGGAGCCATATCCTACACCTCAATTGCCAAGAATGAAAAATACGGGATCTGAAAAAATTGATGAAATTTTGGAAAGAATAAAATTTGTCAAAAAAATTATATTTGGAAAATTAAATTACTCCAGATTGAATTACTACAATGGCAACTACTCCCATGTATATGGGGATGGAGATGATTTTTACAAAGAAATGGCACAAAAAGTAATTAACTTCTGCGAGAAAAATAATATAGAGCATCACATAAAATTTGGAACTCCATTAAGTAAAGAAAATACGAAGAGCATTTTTAAGTAATTTCATGAAATGAGCAAACTCTATTTACAAAACATCGTAGACGATATTTCTTTTGATAGCTTGCCGACAAAATGGCAGGGGTTTGATTTTGTCCGATTTTCAAAAGACAAAACGCTTTTTGATTTTCAAAAAGATGCTTTAAAAAATGCGCTAAAGGCGCTGTATTTGTATTTCCAAGATAAAAAAGCGGATAAAAAAGCATTGTTTGATCGCTACAAGCTGAATGGCTTGGAAGAAAATTTTGATTACGATTTGAAAAAGCGTGAGGGCAAAAAGACGGCAAACTATCTTTTAGAATACGACAAGGATTATCCCGCCACCGACTCTAAAATTCCTTTTGCGTATTTTATCAACCGGATGAGTTTTTGGATGGCTACCGGTTCGGGGAAAACGCTGATTATCGTTAAATTGATTGAGCTTTTGGGTAAACTGATTGCCGAAAATGAATTACCGGAGCGGGACATTCTTTTTTTGGCGCACCGCGATGACCTTTTGGACCAGTTCAAAAATCACGTTGAGGAGTTTAATAGCTTTAACTTTGACGCAAAGATAAACCTCAAAAATTTGAGAGATTATGATAGCGTGAAGCGCGAAAACACCCTCCCGTTTGCTAAAAACGAGATTACCGTTTTTTA
>MAEO01000235.1:51815-51981 GCA_001683985.1 Smithella sp. M82 | reverse complement strand
TTTACCCAATTGAACCAATAACATTGAAAAATCCCCTCTTACTCCCCTTTGCTAAAGGGGAGAACCTTTTCTTTCCCCAGCTTGCCGGCCTGTCAGCCATAATGACTTGAAAAATATAAACTGTCAGGATGATTTCTTATGTTTTTTATCTACGTCCCCTATTTTT
>MAEO01000235.1:47461-51805 GCA_001683985.1 Smithella sp. M82 | reverse complement strand
AAATTTGAGAGATTATGATAGCGTGAAGCGCGAAAACACCCTCCCGTTTGCTAAAAACGAGATTACCGTTTTTTATTATCCTTAATCCACCGTCAAAAAAAATAAAGAACCTCGTTGATCCTAGATAAACAGGGTGATAGGTTAATTTTAGAAAAAAGAAACTATCATCAACGAGGTGAAGGGATTATGACACAAGGTGTTCTTCCATTCAAGTACGAAGAAGAGAAAAGAGAAAGGGGGATGACATCGTTAGGGGGTCTGCCGGTGTATTTGGATTTAGCGACGGTCATGGGATTGGGAGAAAGCATAGAGCGTCATTTGCAGATCAAGCAGCAGGGCTGGACGGACCGTCAGATGCTGATGTCGTTGTTGATGTTGAATTTGGCGGGCGGCGACTGTGTGGAAGATATGCGGAAGTTGGAGAATGATGAAGGATTTTGCCGGGTATTGGAGCGGATAGAGCAGAAGGGGATGAAGCGTTGTGAGCGTCGATTATTGTCACGGCGGTGGCGGAAGGAGTGCAAGCGTTGTGTGCCGTCGTCGAGTTCAGTGTTTCGATATTTATCGGCGTTTCATAATGCAGCGGAAGAGAAGAAGCGAGTGTCGGGCAAGGCGTTCATTCCGGCGTCGAATGATTATTTGCGCGGTTTGTCGAAGATCAATGGCGAGATGATAGGTTTTTTGCAGGCGCAGGATTGCCGGGAGACAGCGACGCTGGATCAGGATGCGACGCTGGTATCGACGAGCAAGGCGGATGCGCTGTACAGTTACAAGGGCTATAAGTCATACCAGCCGTTGAATACGTGGTGGTATGAGCATCAGGCGGTACTGCATACGGAGTTTCGGGATGGGAATGTTCCGGCGGGCTATGAGCAATTGCGGGTATTGAAGGAATCCTTGTCGTTATTGCCCGTCGGGGTTACGAAGGTTCGTCTCCGTTCGGACACGGCGGGCTATCAGCATGAGTTAATGAAGTATTGTGAGATGGGGGAGGATGAGCGTTTTGGGCGGATTGAGTTTGCGATTGGTTCAGATGTAACGCCGGAGTTTAAGAAAGCGGTTATGGAAACATCTGAGGAGGATTGGCATGCGCTGTACAAGGAATACGATGGTATTCGCATAAAGACAAATCAGGAATGGGCGGAGGTCTGTTTTATCCCCAATGCCATAGGTTACAGCAAGAAAGCGCCGACGTATCGGTACATCGCTATCCGGGAGGCGATGGGATCTGTGGAGCTTCCGGAACTTGAGATGCCGCAGCAGTCCTTGCCCTTTCCGACGATGAAGATATCCCAACAGAATTACAAGGTGTTTGGCATTGTGACGAACATGGATTGGGAAGGGGAGTCCTTGATTCACTGGCATCGCAAACGGTGTGGGAAGTCGGAAGAGGCGCATTCGGTGATGAAGGAAGATTTTGCGGGCGGGAAGCTGCCGTCGGGTGATTTTGGAGAAAATGCCGCCTGGTGGTGGATCATGATATTGGCGATGAATTTAAACACAGCCATGAAGCGGTTGGCTTTCGGGAAGGGTTGGTTACCGAAGCGGATGAAGGCGATTCGGTTTTCGCTGATCAATATACCGGGTCGAATCATTGAGCGTTCCCGTGAAATGTTCATCCGCTTATCAAGGGACAATCCGGTAACTGATCTTTTGATTTTGGCGCGGAGCCGGATTCAGGAGTTATGCTTGTCGCCTTCCGGGTAGCGAGTGATTCAGAAGGGCGGTATGGAGAAAAATCGAGAATTTTGATCCCCAGCTTTCAGACCGAGGCGGAAACGTGTCTGATTTGCGGCTTATAATCCACAAAATCACCGGTTTTGAGAGGAGATGCAACGGCATGGTCATTTTTTAGGCTAAATCAATGAGAGGTATCGGCTAAAATCGCCACTGCAAATCGAAAAAATGGCTGTACCCAAATTAGGTGGTGGATTTAGGTTTTTCCCCCCGATTTGACAAACGTCGCAATAAATGATAATTTTCAAAAAAAAATAGGATTTAACATTATGCAGAACACCATCGAAATAAAGCAACTTTCCAGAGAAGAAAAACTCAGGGTAATGGAAGCCATTTGGGAAGATCTGTCTAATGAAGAGGAACAGGTAGAATCTCCTGACTGGCACAAGAAAGCTTTGCAGGAAACAGAACGCCGACTTAGCACGGGACAAGAAAAGATCGTGGACTGGCAAGATGCTAAAAAGGAACTCCGGAAACGATTCGAATGAAAATCAGGCTGCTCTCTCCAGCACTGGATGATTTGTATGAAGGTCGGTTATTTTATGAGAAACAGGGTGAAGGGTTGGGAGAGTACTTCTCTCTATTTTCCGATATTGATTCTTTGACGCTGTATGGTGGCATCCATCCAAAGTTTTTCGGCTATCATCGGATGTTGTCCAAGAGATTTCCTTACGCCATCTATTACAAGCTTGAAGAGAAATCGGTTGTTGTAGTGTGGAGAGTTCTGGACTTGCGCGGTGATCCCAAGAAGATCAGACAATCACTGAAGCCTGGGCGAACCAGTCGCTGCACTTGACGCAGAGAAGTTTTGCGGCCTGACGGGCTTTGGGGGGGGGCGGCGCAAGTGAGCTTAAACGTTGCGAATCGAGCCTGGCATGTCTCATCCCTCTACCCGGCGCTTGCTAAAAACGCAAGGCTTATATTGATTAGTTAGAGACGTCCCCGTTATTCCCGAAATTAAGTATACTGTCCCCGGAATTCGTCCAAATAGTGATTTCAAGTTATTTCTTCACCATAACGCATAATTTCGTCCACTAAATTGCCACCCATTGAAAATGATTCTTGATTAAAAGGAATAGGCTCGATTTTTGTATTTATTTTCCTCCGTAATGGAACTATTTTTCGTCTATCCTGAAACCGATCTCCACTAAAAGCATCCGATATCAAAGCTACATCAATGTCGCTATCCTCTCTCACCTGGCCTCTAGCCCATGAACCAAAAAGAACAACCTTCTGTACCGAAATACCGTTCTTATTTAATTCATGAACATAATTTTTTATATCTCTAACTATCTCATTTTTTGAAGTAGCCATAACTTCATTTCCTCAATTTGATTGAGATAATTTATGGTAAATTCGTATGTACATCTCTTGTAAAAGGAAAACTTCTCATCAGGATATCGGGCCTCAAGATTGAAATCAGTGACAATTTCCAGAAGCTCTGTTTGTTCTTCAGAAAGCACAAGGCCAGCTTTTTCAGCCAAGTATATCAAACGGTGGGTGAGGGGAGGATGCTTGGAAAAACTTCGCACATAGTATGCCTTAAGAACTTTTTCCAGAGTCAAATGACCAAAAAATAGCGCATAAGTATAGTCTCCCTTCTCCAAAAGATGACCAGCAACCTTCCAGTCATTTTCGGCTGAGGCAATCCAATAATCAACTTTATTCACTTTAGCCATGGTAATACTTCAACGGTTCGCATACAAGATAACATAAATAGTTTAATTTAATATATCATTTCAGTTGGTTGGTCAAATAATATTTTCCCCGTTTCATCCACCAGCTCCCAGCCGCTTCATAGCATACACCCCTCGGTAAATAGTTTCTTCCTTCCACCAGGTAAAAGTCGTGGAATAACGTGGTGCACATAGACACCGTATTCAACGAGGATGATGATTCCTGGCATTTATTACGAAGTGGTTTTTACCAGAAAGGAGTTGTGATGGAAAGTTATTTTATGGGCATTGATGTAAGCAAAGGGTATGCGGACTTTGTGATTCTCGATGCGAAGAAGAATATTGTGGAGCCGAATTTTCAATTGGATGATACGTTTAAAAGTCACTGTAAGCTCTTTGACATTCTGAAAAGCGCCGCGCACCGCAAAAAATGCAAATCGCCGCTACGAGATGTTTGATCAGCAGGCGCCTGTCTCACGGAGGCAGAATAATAAAAGGAAGGAATGGAAACAGGCCAAGGGTGATAACCTCACCATGTGCGGGATCGAAGCTTCCATCCCCTCCGTCGGGTAAATTAACAAAAGAAGGAGGATTTGTCCAGGTTTTACCAAATTTTCAAAGAGCGGGGCGCAATTATAATTGACAGCAAAAATGTTAATTTTTATGGTTGACTTTGCATGGAATAATTATTTACGCCTCTTTTTCTTAGAAACTGAAGAAAAATGAACCCGTCCCTGATTCTTTCTGCATAATATGTGGGTAAATTGTCACCCTGATGGTTCCATTCGATAAACCCATGGGGCAAGCTCGGCTCACCATGACAATGTCATCCTGAGCCTGTTTGTCCTGAGTTTACCGAAGGGTCGAAGGATCGCTGTCAGGAAAAACGGTCGCTATCCCTATTTACCCCAGGTGTCTTTAGGGCGTTTTT
>MAEO01000235.1:10968-47451 GCA_001683985.1 Smithella sp. M82 | reverse complement strand
ATCAATGAGAGGTATCGGCTAAAATCGCCACTGCAAATCGAAAAAATGGCTGTACCCAAATTAGGTGGTGGATTTAGGTTATCGTTCTGACTTGATTTCTGACGAACACAAAGAAAAAATCGTTAATTTTCAAAATTACGACAACGGCGGGCGGTGGTATATTCTTTTAGACGAGGCGCACAAAGGCGATAAAGAAGACAGCAAACGGCAAATTTTATACTCCATACTTTCCAGAAACGGATTTTTGTTTAATTTTTCCGCTACCTTTACTGATCCAAGGGACTTTGCGACCTGCGCCTTTAACTTCAATCTTTCAAGGTTTGTAGAAGAAGGATATGGCAAGCATATTTATGTATCTTCCGCCGAAATAAGCGCGTTTCGCGGGCGAGACCCGTTAGAAAAAACTTATCTAACGGGTCGAGGCGATTTTTCGCCGATTGAAAAGCAAAAAATCGTTTTGAAGACCCTTTTGCTTTTAACCTACATTAACAAGCATTTTGAAGAAATCAGAAAAAAGGATGGCTCACTCTATCACCGTCCATTGCTTTTAACGCTAGTCAATTCCGTGGATGTGGAACAATCTGACCTAGAATTATTTTTTAGAGAATTGGAGAAGGTTGCGAAAAATGAAATTAGAGCGGATTTACTTGATCAAGCAAAAAAGGAACTTGTCCAAGAATTCCGCGACAACGCTAAATTCGTATTTGAAGAGTTGGACTGCGTGATAAACGCTGATTTGATTTCAAAATTGGATTACCAGGATATTTTGAAATATGTTTTGAACGCAAACACACCGGGCAAGATTGAAGTTTTGAAAATCCCCGGGAATAGGCAAGAATTGATTTTTAGGTTGATGACTGCCGAAAAGCCGTTTGCCTTAATTAAAATCGGCGATATTTCCGGCTGGCTGAAGGACAAACTTGAAGGATACGAAATAAACGAAAGTTTTGAGAATGAAAGTTATTTTAGACGAATAAATCGCGATGATTCCGATATAAATGTTTTAATGGGTTCGCGTTCTTTTTACGAGGGTTGGGATTCTAACCGGCCAAACCTGCTTTTGTTTGTGAATATCGGAATTGGAAGCGACGCCAAAAAATTTGTTCTGCAATCGGTTGGCAGGGGCGTCCGAATAGAGCCACAAAAATACCAAAGGAAACGACTTCAAAATTTACTCAACGCAAAAATAGTAAAAGAATCATTGTTTGAGAGAGTAAAAAATCTGATTTTGCCGATTGAAAGTTTGTTTGTTTTTGGCACTAATGCTGAAAACCTGAAGGAAATAATTGCAACGCTGAAAGCAGAGAAGCAGGATAAAAATTTGGGCGACGCATTTATTTTGAATCCCGAAGCGCAAAAACATACTCTTTTGGCGCCGGTTTATAAAACCGCCGAGCGAATTTTTGCTGACGAGAACGACCCGCAAAAATATCCTGTCAGCCGCGAGGATTTTGATATAACTTCGCAATTCTATGAATTTTTAGGCGATAAAGTCGCTTTGGCTAAATATGATTGCGAAATTAAAGTTTTGAGAAAAGCAAAGGATAGTTTTGCGGAAAAAGAGCGATACTACGATTTTGAGGAAAAGAATTCTCTTTTTGAACCGGATTTAATTCTTGGCAGGATTTTTGATTATCTCGGAGTTAAAAGCAGAGAATTGGAAAAGTTTAAAGAATTGGAAAACGAAATCGTGCATTTCAAAAAGGTTAGATTCAGCGACGGCGAAAAATACGAGGAAATCAAAAAGAAAATTGATTTTATGAAGCAATATCCCGAAAAGAAAAAAGAATTGGATAAAAGTTATGGTAAAGTATCATCTGATAAATATGCTGAACAATTAAAACTATTTGAAGAAGCGGGAAAATATGAGGCTAAAAGCCAAAAAATCAAAATCAAGTATTTGGCAAATCATTATTATCTTCCGATTATAGTTTCAGAAACCGAAAAGATTGATTATCTCAATCACATTATCAATGTTAATAGTGAAGTAAAATTTGTTGAGCAACTGGAAGAATATCTTGCCAAAGCTGATAATGTATTTACGCAATTTGATTGGTGGATGTTTTCAAAACTTGACCAAACACTGGACGAGGTTTTGATTCCTTATTACAATCCAAAAGAAAATAACATCGCCAATTTCAAACCCGACTTCATTTTTTGGGCGCAGAAGGGGAAACGATACTTAATTCTGTTCATTGACCCGAAAGGAACCGAACATACAGACGCATATAGAAAAATTGACGGTTTTTCAAAAATATTTGAAATCGGCGAACCTGCTTGCGCCGGGGCTTCGGCAGGCAGGCAAAAGCAAAGCAGGGATTTTTCATACAATGGATTTGCAATAAATGTAAAATTGTTGCTCAAGCCCGCGAAAGGTGGTATTGCCAGCGTTCCAGAACCTCAAAGGAAATACTGGTTTGACAACTTTGATGATTTTGCGGGCAAAATCAGTTAATTTGAAATTATAGTAACACGGGCTTTGCTGGCATAAAAATCATCGGTTCGCCCGTGAAGCGGGCAAAGCGGGCGGGCAAAAAGAAAAGGGTGTCTGGAGAAAGGAATTTTTGCCCGTCCGCTTTCCGCGTCGAAAGCACGGCAGGGGTGGGGCGGGTCTCTGCCCGTCAGCGCAGAGATTCTTGCTCAAAAAGGGTTCGCGTTTCGTTCAGTAATTGCGACCATTTAAAATCAATACGTATGCCATCAATATTTCCCCCCTTCTTAAGCCCCTTTTGATCAAATTTGCATTAGAAAGCCCGCTTCTCTGAAATAGAGAAGCGGGCTTTAAATTTAAGATGTCTTTATAGGAACCTTTACTTCTTTCTCTTTGGCCTTCTGGTTTTTGGGAATCTTGATATCCAGAACGCCGTTCTTAAAACTCGCCTGAGCCTTTCCTGATTCTATTTCCGTCTGCAGCGGAATCACTCTACTGAAGGAGCCATAAGATCTTTCCATATAATAATAATTTTTATCTTTATCTTCCTTCTCTTCTTTCTTTTCACCTTTTATAGTCACGGAATCGTTTGTAACTGTAACATCGATATCTTTCTCTTCCACTCCGGGCAATTCCGCTTTGATAATGAATTCCTTATCATTTTCTTTGACATCAACGGATGGTGTAAATTCCGCTATGCCAGTTGCAAACCCACGCGGTGCAACGCTAAATCCCCGGAAGAAATTATCAAATAAATTATTCATCTCCCTCTGCAAAGAATAAAAGGGATGATCAATGTCTGTCGTTTTTTTCCGGACTACATCCGGTAATAAACTTCTCACTTTCATAATTAACCTCCTCTCTTTAAACTTTAGGCCTTGACCCTTGGCCATTGATTCTATTTATGCCGCATTAATCACAATTTTCTTTGGTTTTACTTTTTCATCTTTGGGAAGTTCCAGACGTAAAACTCCCTGTTTGACCGATGCTTTAATCTTTTCCCGATCTATTTCATCGGATAAAGTAAACGTTCTCTCATAATCGCCGACTTCGTATTCGGAAAATACCAGGGCATGTTCCTTTACTCTTCCATTTTCTACACGTCCGGCAATTGTCAGAATATTTTTCTCCAATTCTACATCAACAGTTTTCTCGTCAACTCCCGGCATATCGGCAATCAAAAAGAGAGCTTCTCTGGTTTCATAAATATCCACACGTGGTATAAAAGTTTTTACATTGCGAATCTTTTCACTAACCGCTGTATTTTCAGATTTTTGCAGGTCTTTATCGGACATATAATCATCGACCTCCTTTCTTAGGAATTAATTTCAATTTTCTTTGGCAGATCTTCTTGTAGTCTGGGCAAAGTAATATTTAAAACGCCTTTTTCATACTTCGCTTCCACTTTTTTAGAATCTACCTGGAAAGGCAACTGGAAATTTCTCTGGAAATTTCCCACTGCTCTTTCCTGACGCAAATATGTTTCGCCTTCTTTAAGAGGATCGGCTTTCGCAACACCGGAAATTGTCAACGTAGCACCTGTTACCGAAATATTAATATTTTCCGGTTCCATTCCGGGCAATTCCGTTGTAACAACAAAACTGTCATCTTTTTCCCATACATTGATTGCGGGGTAATCCAATGCTGTACTTTGTCCGACATTGGAAAACAACCTGTTAATCTCTCTCTGTAAATCCATTATTTCCGGGACACTATCAGCGAAACTTTTCATTCTCCAAATACCAGGACCAAACATATAATTACCTCCTTTTTTATAATTGTTATTTTATAAGCAATTGCTATTACTGAGTATTTTGCTTATTTGAGTCTAAATATATTTATGAAATTTATTTTGTCAAGCCTCTCTTAAAATAGAGAGGCAAAAATTACAAATATAAGACTGATTTTAATATCTATTTAATAAAGATAAGGGTTTTTGAAATAGCACCCTTGACACCCAGTATACCAATAACTATATTATGGTCGCTTAAACGGACATAATAAAATTGGTTCCCAAAAGGTAAGTATGGAAGATCACATAATAAAAACCTTTAAGGAAAGCAGTCGTGTTAAAGATACTTTTATTAACGAAAATCTGAATAAACTGGTTAATGTTATAGACGCAATTATAAATGCGTTAAAGGCAGGTAATAAAATTTTGATATTCGGCAATGGCGGTTCGGCTGCCGATGCTCAACACCTTGCCGCGGAATTTGTTAATCGTTTTCTTATCGAACGGCCGCCGCTTCCGGCGATAGCTTTAACTACAGATACATCGGTTATTACGAGTATCGGTAACGATTATGATTTTTCTGAGATATTCAGTAAGCAGATTAGAGCTGTCGGACAACCTGGAGACATTGCCTGGGGCATCAGCACCAGTGGGAATTCCGCCAATGTTTTAAAAGGATTGGAAATGGCAAAAAAATTGGGGCTGATAACAATTGCTTTCACCGGAAAAGATGGGGGAGAAATTGCAAAGATAGTCGATTTTCCCCTTCATGTGTCTTCTTCCAATACAGCGCGAATACAGGAAACACATATTACGGCCGGTCATGCTATTTGTGAAATGGTAGATATAAAATTATTTCAAAAACCGGATTTCAAATAATATAAATTTTATTCCGAGGCACGGGTGAAAAATAAAAAGGAACATCCTGAGCATATTAACGCTCAGTCCGCTGAACATCAAGACGAAAAGTTTGTTGCGGAAGATCATAACAAAGAAATTGAAGACCTGAAGAAGAAGCTCGAAGAAAAGGAATTTTATTCCGAGGCACGGGTGAAAAATAAAAAGGAACATCCTGAGCATATTAACGCTCAGTCCGCTGAACATCAAGACGAAAAGTTTGTTGCGGAAGATCATAACAAAGAAATTGAAGACCTGAAGAAGAAGCTCGAAGAAAAGGAAAAAGAAGCTGCAGCCAATTACGACAAATATCTTCGCGCAGTTGCAGAGCTGGATAATTATAAAAAGCGGGTAATTAAAGAAAAGACGGATATCATTAAGTACGGGAAAGAAGATATCGTAAAAGATATTCTGCCTTTCATGGATTCTCTGGACAGGGCTCTGGAACACGACACAGGCGACATTCAGTCATTTAAGGACGGAATAGCTCTTATTCAGGATCAGCTTCTCTGTTGTCTGAAAAAACACGGGGTAGAACGAATTGAAACTGCCGGCGCAGATTTCGATCCGAATTTCCATGAAGCTTTAATGCAGGTGGAAAGTGACCGGCATGAAGATAACAAAATAGTCAATGAAATAGAGAAGGGTTATTTATTAAACGGAAGGCTCATAAGACCATCAAGAGTCTGTGTCTGCAAGAAAACAAAAAAAGAAAATAATGATGTATGTGAAAAAAATGAGGATATGGAAGAATAAGGAGGAAGAAACATGGGAAAAATTATTGGAATTGATTTAGGGACTACAAATTCGTGTGTAGCCGTAATGGAAGGCGGAGAGCCCGTTGTTATAGCCAATCAGGAAGGTAATCGCACTACTCCATCCATAGTTGCCATAGCAGACAACGGTGAACGTTTGGTGGGTCAGGTAGCTAAAAGACAAGCCATTACTAATTCTGAAAATACCGTTTATGCCGTAAAGAGGCTTATCGGCCGCAAATATACATCTAAAGAAGTACAGTACGATATCAAGATAATCCCTTATAAAATAACGGAAGCTCCCAATGGCGACGCGCAGGTTACTGTCAGAGGCAGGAATTATTCGCCGGCGGAAATATCGGCGATGATTTTAACCAAAATGAAACAAACCGCCGAGGATTATCTGGGAGAAAAAATAAAAGATGCCGTTATCACCGTTCCGGCTTATTTTAACGATTCGCAGCGTCAGGCCACTAAAGATGCCGGCAAAATTGCCGGACTGAATGTCATGCGCATCATCAATGAACCGACAGCCGCAGCGCTGGCCTATGGTTTGGATAAAAAGAAAGATGAAAAAATAGCCGTGTTCGATTTGGGCGGCGGCACATTCGATATTTCGATTCTGGAACTGGGCGATGGTGTGTTTGAAGTCAAATCGACCAATGGCGATACTCATTTGGGTGGTGAAGATTTTGATCAACGCGTCATGGATTATCTGGTCACTGAATTTAAAAAAGATCAGGGTATTGATTTGAGGAACGACAAAATGGCTCTGCAGCGTTTGAAAGAAGCGGCAGAAAAAGCGAAAATGGAACTTTCCACAACAATGGAAACCGACATTAATCTGCCTTTTATTACAGCGGACGCTTCCGGCCCCAAACATATGAATATCAAACTCTCCAGAGCAAAACTGGAATCTCTTGTGGAAGAGTTAATCAACAAAGTGGTCGGTCCCTGCCAGACTGCACTCAAAGATGCGGGAATGTCACCCAAAGATATTGATGAGGTAATTCTTGTCGGCGGCATGACTCGTATGCCGCGTGTTCAGCAGAAAGTAAAAGAAATTTTTAACAAGGAACCGCATAAGGGCGTCAATCCTGATGAGGTTGTAGCAATTGGAGCAGCCATTCAGGGCGGTGTTTTGACGGGTGATGTAAAAGATGTTCTGCTTCTTGATGTAACCCCGCTTTCACTGGGTATCGAAACTCTCGGCGGCGTAATGACCAGACTGATTGAAAAGAACACGACAATTCCCTGCAAGAAAAGTCAGATATTCTCCACTGCAGCGGATAACCAGCCGGCCGTGAGTATTCATGTTCTGCAAGGTGAACGTCAGATGGCCGCGGATAACAGAACTCTAGGACGTTTTGAACTGGTAGGAATTCCACCGGCGCCGCGTGGCGTGCCGCAGATAGAAGTTACTTTTGATATTGATGCCAACGGCATCGTACATGTCAACGCCAAAGATCTCGGTACCGGCAAGGAACAGAGCATCAAGATAACGGCATCCAGCGGACTCAGTGAGGCGGAGATTGAAAAACTGGTTAAAGATGCAGAAATGCATGCGGAAGAAGATAAACGCCGCAAGGAACTTATCGAAGCCCGGAATCAGGCTGATTCCATGGTTTATTCCGTGGAAAAGAATATCAAAGAATTCGGCGATAAGATTGATTCGGCTGAAAAGAGCCGCATTGAAGATATTATCGCCAAAGTGAAAAAAGCTATTGAAGGCGATGATACTGAGGCCATCAAGAAAGCCCAGGATGAACTGATGAATGTCTCTCATAAACTGGCCGAGGCCATGTATGCAAAAACAGCCGGTAGCGGAGCGCAGCAGCAACAACAACAGGCCGGCGCTGAGCAGCAGGCATCCGATAAGAAAAATGACGATGTGGTTGATGCCGACTTTGAAGATGTAAAATAATATATTAGAATTAAATATTTTCAAAGCCCGCAGCGGTAAAAGCCGTTGCGGGTTTTTTTATTATCGACCGGAATCAAGAAATATTATACAATAACTCCCATAAAGGATAATTATGAATAAACTCCTTTCCGGAAAAATATTAATAGCTTTATTTCTAGGTGGTTTTTTGCTGATAACAGCTGGTATTCCCCCCGCCGCTGCGTCAAATAAATCAATTCAAAATTCTTCATCCGGATATCAGGGATTAATTTTAACTAATGAAGAATATTTGCCAACGCTTTTAAAATGTATTGATGAAGCAAAAAAAGAAATATTCATATCCATTTTTTCTTTTAAAGCCGGCGAACATAAAAACAGTTACCCCGACCGTATTGCTGGCCATCTGGCCAGGGCGGTAAAAAGAGGCGTAAAGGTTGTTGTAGTTTTAGAAAATACAGGCAAAAGATCGGATGAACTCGACATTCAAAACAGACGGACGGGAAAACTTCTTGAAGAAAAAGGCATAAATGTTTATTTTGATTCTCCAAAACAAACGACACATACAAAGCTCGTGGTTATCGACCGGCGCCTTATTTTACTGGGCAGTCATAATTTCACGCAATCGGCATTAAAATACAATAATGAAATTTCCATCTTGCTGGATAGTCCGGATATGGCCGAAGACACGCGTAACTACATTCTAAAAATTATCAGGGAGGCAAAATGAAATTTAATCAACCATTCGGCAAGATATTTATTTTGTTGACGGTTATTTTCGCCTTCTGTTTTTTTAAAACAGCGATTGCTGATGAAAAGCCAGCCCAGATCCCGACAACTGCGGAAATAAAATCTTTGCCGGCAACACCATCGGATATTAAGCCATCAGTAGTGACAACTTCACCCGGCAAACTCAATCGTAATACTTTAGGATGTGTGCTTCCGCTATCCGGGCAATACGCTGACTGGGGAAATAAAGCGAAGGATGCAATTTTACTGGCTACCGAAATAGTTGATGAAAAAAATAATCCTTTATGGAAAGTCATTTTTGAAGATTCCCAGGGATTGCCGGAAGATACAAAAACAGCCATCGCACGTTTAGCTATCGCTGAAAATGCCATGGCGATTATAGCCGTTACCGGAACGGCAGAGGCCATGGATGCAGCCCGTGAAGCAGCCAAATGGACTGAAGAATGATGCACAGTATCTGGAAGAAGCGATTTTTGTAGACAGTTTTTTTGCCCATAGTCCTTATCTGGAAACAAGCAACTTTGTTGACTTTTATTTCAAAAAGTATAACCGTATACCGGAAAACATTGAGGCGCTGGCTTATGACACGGCTCAAATAATCACAGGTGTTCTGAATAATACAGAAGTTAAAACACGCGCACAATTTGTTTCTGCCTTGAACAAAGTGGAAAATTACAAGGGTGTAACTGGAAAAACTTATTTTGATTCAAACAGAGTTGCTCAAAAAACTGCTTTTGTATTAAGAATTAGGGATGGAAAATTGGAACAAGTGAAATAAGTTTAAATAAAGGATAAAAAATATATGCGATTTTTGCTTACCAACGATGATGGAATTTACGCCAAAGGATTAAGTGCTCTTTATGCCGAACTTTCCAAAGAAGCTGATTGCCTTATTGTAGCACCGGAGACAGAACAAAGCGCAGTGGGACATGCCATAACAATCGCTCGCCCCCTGATGGTGCGACGCGCTACTAAAAATGACAAATTTCTGGGATACGCTGTCTGTGGTACACCGGCTGACTGCGTAAAAATAGGAATTACAGAATTATCGGATAAGCCGGTTGATCTGGTTGTCTCCGGAATCAACAGAGGAGGCAATGCCGGTATCAACATTCTCTATTCGGGAACAGTTTCTGCAGCAACCGAAGGGTCTATTCTGGGCTATCCTTCTATGGCTGTTTCTCTGGACACCCATAAGGAAGCTGATTTTACCTATGCCGCTAAATTCGCCCGTAAGATGACTAAACTGATATTAAGCAATTCTCAACAACTAAAAGGAAGTGCGATTAATGTCAATGTTCCGTGCATTTCTCCTGAGAAAATTAAAGGCGTCGTTGTTGTCCGGCAAGCCCAAAGCAACATTGTCGAAACTTTTGAGAAACGCACAGATCCACGGGAAAATATCTACTACTGGTTTGCCGGCGAATCTCAAGCCGCCCGTAAGCAGAAAGATACAGATGTCGGCGCGCTGGCTGCAGGTTATATAACCATAACGCCGATTCATTACGACCTGACCAGACATGATTTGTTAGAAACGCTTAAAGATTTTGTAAAGCAAGGCAATTTATAATTGTCTGTTGCAATTATTTGTACTCGCCTTTTTGTATTTTATTCATTGGGAGATATCTTTTTACAAATATAAGATCCGATGAATGCTTCCAGTAAGCTGAGCGGGACAGCGTAAACAAGAATAGAAACAGGCAATACACTTAAATTTTTACTCATCACGATCCCCGTAATTACATTGATCCAACTATACCTAAAAACTTAGTCACTCAATATCATAATAATTATGCTATCGAATAAGCAAAACCGGAATCGGGCTTTTGCGGATGACCTGAGAGGTTGTACTGCCCAGCAATAATTCGCGAAGTCTGTTGTGCCCATACGCTCCCATAACCATCAATTCTACTGCGCCTTCACGGATAAACTTGATAATTTCGTCGGATTCTTTGCCTGTAAGAATTATCGTTTCACAATCGGTTATCGGTGGTTCGTCGGGATCTTTTCGATTTGCCCCCTCGACCTGAGCAATCAAAATTGCCGCTTTTTCGGAGTCCGCTGTGATTATGATAACTGTCAGCGGCCAGGTGTTGTGCTGTGACAAACTGAGAGATAGATTAAGAGCTTTAACAGATGAGACGCTTCCGTCGAAGGCAAGAGCCATACTTTCTATTTCCACAAATTTTTCGGGAGTAATCAGCACCGGTTTGCCTGAATTGCGCGTCACGGCTTCGGCAACCGATCCGAGAAGGCCGCCTTCCTTCAGATGAAAGTTCTCTCCTTCTTTTGCCATCAAAATCAAATCGGCTTTTTGCGCCTCTTCAATGATTACCGAGCTGACTCTGCCGATTGTTTTTTTTATCTCGGCTTTTATTCCGCTATTCTGGCAGCGTTCCCGAAATTCTTTCAAAATAAAGTCGGCTTTTTCATCTAAAGATTTTTCAATTGCTTCGAAAAAACCTTTATAAGGCGGCATTCCCGCCGAACCGGAAATGTCGGTAAGCATAGGTCCCTGAATGAGATTGACGTCAATAACATAAAGGCCTGTTAATGAAGCTTTTAGTTTGCGGGCAATATAAATTCCGTATTCCAGCGCTGTAAGACTGTTGGGGGAGCCATCGGTAGGAATGACAATTTTTTTTATCATGATAACTCCTTAAAAAAAGAGACATGATTATTTTTGTTTTTCGTCAAAGTGTTTCAAGTCTTCAAGTAAATTTGCTATATCTTTATCATCCCACAAGTCCGTAAAATTGGCAACATCACCTTCAGCGCCCTGGACTTCGGGAATTTCTTCCTCAAAGACAAGAAACTTTCCTATATACTTCCCATTTTTATAAGTAGCCTTTTCTTTTAGCCGACCGCTTTTGAAATATGCGACATATTCCCCGTCTCTTTTATCGTTTTTGAAAAATCCCTTTTCCTTAATCCGACCATTCTTATAGTAACAAATATATTCGCCTTCAAATTTGCCGTTTTTAAAATTTTCTTCTTCTTTTAATTGTCCGTTTTTATAAAAAATCTGATATTTGCCGTTTAGTCTGCCATGTCTGTAGTATTCTTGTTCCCTGATGCTCCCGTTTTGATAATAAGAAGTATATTCGCCTTCCATCCGGCCATGAACAAAAGTTGCCTTTTCTCTTATCTGGCCGTCGTTGTAATAAGTTGCCGCAGAGCCATGCTTTTTACCGTTGACAAAATTAATCTGAGCCAGTATTTGACCGTTCTTATAATAAGACGTATATTCACCATGCAATTTACCATTCTTGATAAATTTTTTTTCTCTGATAGAACCATCGGAGAAAAACAACTTTTCTTCTTTAATATCAGTATTTGTTTTAGTCATAAAAATACAAATTCTTTTAAAGCATTTAACTGTATTCAATCAATTCAGAATAGCCGGAATAATCCCCGGTTGAAAAATTTTCCTGTAAAAAGATATACTATTTTAAAAGATTAAGACATTGCTTTTTTTAAACAATCATTTATGATAATGCAACTAAAATTAATGGGACTCGACTATAATGAGACCCAAGCTTCGGATGTGAAGCCTGCGGGACGAATTAATAAATTTAGTTTAATTTTTTTTTAAAAAGATATTAGGATTTGTTAATAAAGTATTATTATTAAAACAGTTTGAAGTTTACAATAAAGAGCATGATCAATGTTTAGCCCTAATTTAGACACGACAAGATTGGCCATTATTGGTCCGGGTCGGTTAGGTACATCTTTTGCGTACAAATTTGGCCGGGACAACAAACGCGTGACCATTTATTACCATGATCCCGAAGTCTGCAAAGCAATAAACAGAGATCATCTGAATCCTTTGCATTTGACAGAAGACCTGGCTAATCGTCTGGGTGGCATGGATAACGTTCCCCGTCTTTCCAGCAAAGTTTATGCAACAAACGATTTGGAACATATCGTCGAAAACAACGACTTTATCGTTTTGGCTATAACCATGAACAGGCTGCCGGAATTTCTCAACTATCTTAAGCCAATGATCGACAAAAAAGCCGGCGATACATGCTTCGTTTCGCCGATCAAAGGTTTGATATCCGACGAAATATCGAAAAAACTGATAACTCCTTCGCAATTAATCAACAATAATTTATACAACTTAAAACATAAATATCAGGTAGCCTGTATTGGTGGCCCATTTTTTGATATTGATATAGCACTGGGGAATCCGGTTTGTTTAACGGTTGCCGGCAAGAAACGCATTGCCAATATTATCAGAGAAGACTTGCTTAAATTCAATCGCGACGAAATAAATTCATATTATAATTTTGACATTGTTGGTGTCGAAGCCTGCGGCGCTTTGAAAAATATTGTAGCCAATATCAAAGGTTTGGCAGACTCGCTTAAGCTGGGAGATTCAATTCCGGGAACCATCTTCGCCCGTTCCGGCGTGGAAATTCGTTCATTATCCCGTCTTTTAGGTGGAGGATTTCAGGCATTCCACAGCCAGGCAGGAGTCGGAGATTTGTATGTGACAGTTTCATCTCTGGCCAGTAAAAATTACCGCTACGGAAAATATTTCTATGAGCTCTATACCGGCAATCCTATTGAAACCAATCTGCGCGTGCTGGAAAAAATTGATGGAACTCCTGAAGGCCCCAATACAGTCAGAAATGTTTATAAATATCTGGAAAAGAAAAACATGTACAGTCCGCTCTTTTCCTGCGCCTACCGGATATTTAACGAACCCGGCAACAAAAATACCATTAAAGACATGATTATTCAGGCCTGCCAGCATGATAAAAGAACTAAGGAATACATCAGCCAGGCATCCAGGATCATGTACCATATTTTTCCTGATTATTGGTACCGTCGCGATAAAGGGTTGTTTGACTAAAACATCATTTTAATTCTTCTTCGCTGACAATTTCTGTTTTAATTGTTGTGATGAGTTCCTGAAAGACAGGCAAGACATCTTTGCGGAATCGACCGGCCACACAAACATTCATAATGTCGTCGCCTATTTTAAGATGGCCTTCATTAATCCATACCTTGATATCAACAATACCGTCTCTCTTTTTGAATTCATCAACAACAGCTTCAAGCCTTGCTTTATCGCAGGAAAGATTCATCGCCTGAACTTTCCCGCCTTCTTTCGTCGTCGCCCTAACTATTCCATTATGAAAAAGAATCATCCCGAGCATATCCGGCGGAGATTCTTTTTTTATTTCTTTTATCCACTTATCAATCATAAAAACCTTCTCGTAATTATATTTTGATTATCGTATCCATATAACAAGTCAGTTGCCAGATGATACTTTTTTCAGGAACATTAACACCATCGCATTGACTTTATCCGCTTCTTCGCCGCGCAGTATACCATGGTGTTTGGCATAAATTCTGAGAAGCTGCTTATCCTTTGTGCCGAGTTTGTCGAAAATTTCCTGTCCGCTCACCGGATTCACTACGGGATCATCTGATCCTTGTATAATAAGAGCAGGACATTTCACATCTTTCAGTTGATCTTCGACTTGTTTCATCAATTTTTCCAGTTCGTGGCTTCCGCTCACGGGATTGCGGACATAGTTTATTTCAGGATTTTCCGGCGTGTTTTCCACGAACTCCATTTTAACTTTATCTACATGAATTTTTGAAAGCAACTTGTTCCACAAGTTAACGACAGGTGCAAATTTGGAAGCAACGCTTTTCAGTTTGAGAGGAGCATTAATTGATATAACTCCGGCAAACCTGCCCGGCTTATTGGCAGCCTGCAGCAGAGCGATTCCGCCGCCCATGGAAAATCCACAAATGGAGAAAGTTTTCACACTGTTTTTCATAATAATGTAGGCGCGGCTTGCGGAGTTGTACCATTTCCCCCACTTACGAACAGCAAGATCCTCAGGCGCTGTACCATGCCCGCGCAAACGGGTTCCGTAAACGTTGTATCCGTTCTTATAAAGATAATCAGCCAGCGGCCTGACTTCTTCCGGAGCAGCCATATATCCATGAACAAGGATAACACCCTTTCTGCTGAAAAAACGTTTTAGAAAGAAAGGCGTTCCTATGTTTTTTGGCTTACTTTCTTCTTTTATGAAATACTTCTGATAATCCTGGTCAAACAGATCGTTATCCAGCCGGATAAAGTGATTTCTTATCTTCCATCGGACGAAGAAAGCAGGAAGCCACATTAATCTATCTATAGCTCTGGTTAAATCGTGAAGAGGCTCTATTTCATTTTTAAAAACTTCAATGATGTTATCTCTTCTGATGGTATGGAAATCGGATTTTCTACTGAATCGCTCGCTGATCTTCGTAATTATTCCATTCTCCAGTTTAATGTAGTTGCAGGAGGCGCATTCTTTAATAAAATTTTCATATTTTTCATGATAATCGTCATTTAGAAGATAAAACTGTTTTTTATAAAGTGACGTGTGATAATTGGTTATGCCGACTTTACGCAAATACTGAATGGCCAGAAAAATACGATTTTTGAAATCATCTTCACTAAAACCACCGTTACCGTATTTGGTTAATATGTATGACATCAGATGATCATGATTAACTGTCGTCATACCGTATATGGCATCCATGTAATCATGCATCATACTGACACATGTTTTCTTGAATGAATTTATCTTCTTAAATTGTCCGGCATCCAGATAAGGATTATTATCTTTTGATAACTTGTTCAGTTTTCTGTTGGAAGCTATATATTTCTTTGCCGACATCGGTTTGCCGAAATTAATATCAATATCAACTTTGCCCAATACCATCGGACCTTCAACTTCCAGTTCTTCCTTAAGATGCACTGATATATCTTTAAACCGGCCGGCTAATTTGCCGATGACATTTTCCTGTGCACGAACAGGGAAATAGGTTATGTTTACCGGCACAATATAAGTTTCTTTATTTATAATTTTATTTGCGTCCGCAGGATTAAAGCCGAAATGAGCCGCCATTTCGGCGATGGATCTATTATCGCCGCCAGAACGGAACTTCCTTAATTTTTCACGAACAAACTCCGTCCTCAAGGCTATTTGTGCGGCTCCGGAATGAGGAGGCCTTCTGATGCCTGCGTTGTAAACCAGGTATTTGCCCTTCTCGATAATCTTTTTATCTTTTATCATCTGACCTTCCGGAAAAATAATGACCGGATAGGTGTCGGTAAGAAGCGCATTGATAAATATTTTATCCCTGCTCGGATCGGCTGTGGAAATTGCCCCGACCTTATCCATAAAAGTACCCAATTCACCACTGAAAAAGGACTCATGTGCCAGGGAAATCGGATATCTTTTTATGTTCTTCTTGATAATATAAGGCATCAAAATTGTTTCCATGCGCGTAAAGTGATTAATTACATAGAGCGCCGGTTGAGCGGGAACATTTTCTATGCCATGCAGACGTATGTGTGTCCCTGTGGTTTTAATCAGGGTATCAAGGGCAACTTCTATAAGATTAATCAAGGAGACCGATATATTCATTATTTCCGCCCTTCGATTTTTTGACCCTGTTTTATATCTGTGACCACTCTTTTCAATATATCCGGATTGTTGGTAAAAATTCCGCTGACACCCATATTAATAAATCGTTTCATGTTCCTCACATCATTGACGGTGTAAATGTTAACAGGAATATTATTCAATTTAATATCTGAAAACCATTTCTTTTTAAAATAGGATCCTGAACAGTTAAAGGCATCACCCCCCAGTGATTTCATTATATCCGATGGGAGTTTGGAACCATAGTGTTTTTTTTCAAATAACGCGGCGACTGCTATATTGCTGTCTAACTGTTTTAAGCGCATAATTGCCCGCGGATCAAAACTGGAAAACACGATATGTCCGTTCATACCGCTTTGCTCAACAATTTTCAGACATTTTTCTTCAATGCCGCCAAAGATCATTTCGCTGACAGCTTCGGTCTTGATTTCAATATTTACCGCAATTTTACCTTTGCAAAAAGCCAAAACTTCGGCCAGTGTCGGTATTGTTGTGTTTTTAAATTCTTTATCGAACCAACTGCCTGCGTCCAGTTTTTTCAATTCAGCAAGTGTATAATCGGCGATCTTTCCCCGACCATCGGTACAGCGCGATATTTTTTCGTCGTGGAAAACAACAACTTCTTTATCCGATGTCAGCTGAACATCCAACTCCACCATATCAGCGCCCATTTCAATCGCGGCTTCAAACGAGGGAAGCGTGTTCTCGGGATAATAAGCCGACGCTCCGCGATGGGCAATGATAGTAAACTCATCTCCGTCTCTATGATTATACTTAAATAAATGATATGGCCTGCCCATAGTCGTTTTTTAAAGTCCTTTTTTAATTTTTTCCACTATCTGATTTCTCCTCAAACAAATCGCTGTCCCACGCATGATCGTTGATATTCGGAATTTCTTCCCTGTCCTTATTCAGCATCTGTTCCTGAATCTGAATTTGTTCGCGGGCAGTAAAAATATAGTCGCTCTGATCATAACGATGGCGGGCAAGTTCCCGCGAAGCCGCTTCATCATATTTGATAAAATTCTGGCTGGCGCGCACAGCGCTGTATTTGCGGACACCAAGCTTAACCAAAACATCAACGCCCAACCTCACGGAGGTATCCACGATTCCCGATAAACATCTTTTATTCCCATATCAAGCAGTTCATAAGCATCCATACGGCTTGGGGCACGAACCATCACCGTCAGATTGGGAAATATTTTCTTTGTCTTCTCTACCAGATCAAAATTAATGGATGCGCCGACGGTAATAAAAAACAAACCAAGCAAAATACCTTTAAAAGGCTCAATGTCGCTTTCCAGTTCATGTCTGAATTCACTATTGGCCAAAACCACACCGGCCAGAAATGTGCCCGGCGCAGGGCTTAAACCTACCGGCATCATGATACAGGCAGCGCCGATAATAATAAAAAGAGATGCCGCCGTAAACAGCTCTCGCAGATGAATACGGGCTATAAAACGCAGAAGCAGTAATGACATAATCTTATTATTGAGATTAGTGCCACCTCTACCATGAGCCCATCCATGCTCCATAAGAAGATCAATCCACTGCTTGAGCAGAGCCGGGGCACTGTACATGTAAAAAGGGTGCTGCCATATAATGATTTGATGATTCAGGAGAAGTTTTTTCTCACGATCGATATCTATATTGAAATCAGGATATTTTTCATACAAATCGTTTAAAGTAACACCATTGATTCTATCGATATTTTTTAGCAGCGCGCGATTTGTTTTAGATTTCTCAAAACGCGGATGGGCAAACAGAATAAGAATATTATTCATTAAAAACCACCTTTGCTAAAAATTATTCTTTTTTTACATCATTATCATAATTTTCTTGACAATTCTTTTTATCTGTTTCCCAAGAATTTTTTCTTGTCTAATCGAACCTTGACATTTAAGCGCAATATGTTTAGTTTTATCATGTTTTTATTTTTTACGCTAATTGCTGTGTAAATGGTAGGTATGCTGCATTCCAAATCACGCTATTCTCAACAACAAAAAAAGGAGAGTCCCTATGGAAAATCTGATATTTACAAAAGAAAACAAAATTGGAATCCTGACTTTTAACAGACCGGAGACAAAGAATTCGCTAGATGCACGGACGTACGATGAACTCTTCGAAATCATACCTCAGATAGACAAGGACGAGGATATCAACGTACTCATCATTACAGGAGCGGGAGACTCATTTTGTGCCGGAATCAACCTGAGTTTTGCAGCCTCTTTGAAAGACGCCAGCCCGGCATGGATGCGATGGTTTATCAAAAAAGTCCAAGTTACTTTTTCATTTGAAAAAATGAGACAACCCGTAATATCGGCGGTCAGGGGACACGCTGTCGGCAACGGCTGCGATATAGCTGTGGCCAGCGATTTTATCATTGCCTCGGAAACCGCTAAATTCGCCATGGCTTACACCACATTAGGATTGGTGCCGGATGCGGGCGGAACTTACAGGCTTACAAAACTTATCGGTCCGTCAAAGGCCAAAGAACTCATTCTTACCGGCGAGAGAATCGACGCTAAAAGAGCCTATGAGATAGGAATGGTCACCAAGGTTGTTCCGGACGACAAGTTAATGGACGAAGCTATGGCTTTGGCAACCAAACTCGCTAAAAGGGCTCCTCTGGCGCTTTCCATGTCCAAAGCAGCCGTTGACCATGCTTTGAGCGGTAATTTTTGCATAAACCAGGATCTGGAGCTGTATATGCAGGAAATCTGCATTCCGAGTCATGATGCAACGGAAGCGGTTATCTCGTTTTTGGAAAAGAGAGACGGTAATTTCATCGGGAAGTAAAAATCCAAAACCGCTTTTACAGCAGGTTTATACCTTTTAAATGTCTGTTAAAAAAAATCCGGCTTGCTTTTTAAGCAAGCCGGAACAGACTTATTACGCCCGCAAAATAGAAAATAAAGCCGATGATAAAATGATTCCTTTTCAACCGTTCAAGAAACAGCGAGGTAATTGCTCCCAAACCGCAGGCAAACAGGTAAGGAACAAAAATCTGTATTGTCGTGAAGTGCAGCAGGTCACCGGGAAGATAATAGAACAGGAAAGTATGGAAAAGTGAAATTGAAAATATATTAGCCAGAATTTCAAGTGCCATTGCGTCAAGTGCGAATAAATAAGTTTTTGCCGCACCGTTGTTAATATCAGCCAGTTTAGGATTAATTTCAATGGCGCTGTTCATGCAAAAGACAAAAAATCCATACAGTGGCCACATAAACATACCCACGCCGGAGGTGTATCCGTAGTGGATAGGCCAAATTTTATAAAGCCAGCCTGGTTGACCAACAAATTTTACAAAAAGAGTATCGAGGATTATTTCATACCACATCGCGCCGAAGAAAGTGCATCCCATATAAAGCGCCAGCTTCGAATAATTAATGGTCAAAAATCTTTTCGCTGCCCAACTGCAAAAAAAATAGAGACACGGTAAGAAGAAAAAAACGAAAACAAAAATGAATGCCGGCCAGTACTGTGGACTGAGTTTTTTAATTTCAATCCCGGCCTTTTCGATTAGAAACCACCAGGACAGATGCGTAACAACCCCCAAAACCATATAACATGCCGTAAAAAACAAAAGCACCCGCGCCAAATAAGCAGGATATAAAACCTTTTTCAAAGTACTGTTGCTCTGCATAATGGAGATTTGTACCACATGTTGAGTCAGAGTTCAGCTATTTTTGATTATTTATAAAAAAGAACGAATAACGGTCATTCCGATGTTTCCTACTTAAATAAAAAATTACTCTCCGATTATTTTCACCAGAACCCTTTTCTTACGTCTGCCGTCAAACTCACCATAAAAAATCTGCTCCCACGGTCCGAAATCAAGATTGCCTTTGGTAACAGCGACAACAACCTCTCGACCCATAATCTGTCTCTTTAAGTGAGCATCTCCGTTATCTTCGCCCGTCTTGTTATGGTGATAATTTGCAATTGGGTCATGCGGTGCAAGTCTCTCCAACCACTCTTCATAGTCCTTATGCAAACCCAATTCATCATCATTGATAAATACAGATGCCGTGATATGCATAGCGTTGACCAATATCAAACCTTCCTGAACACTGCTTTCTTTTAAACAGTCCTCAACCTGCGGCGTGATATTGATAAAAGCTCTTCTTTGCGGAATATTAAACCAGAGTTCTTTCCTGTATGATTTCATTTTTCTCCTCACTCAATCGGGTAAAAGTTTTTCAATCCATTGCCGGGACGTTTTTACAATCCGTCCGTAAATTTCTTTTTCAGTTGCCTTAATGGACTTAGGAACATGGAACGAATGGTCGCCGCCATCGATTATTTCCAACTCCCATGGAGCAGACAAATTGCTCAGTACATTTTGCAGTCTTTTTATATTGCACAGAGAGTCCCTTGTGCCTGTAAAAAAAAGCATTGGCAATTCTACCTGATATAAGTGAGCATCACGTGTTTTTGAATGGTCATCTGCCGGATGCAGCGGATAACCCAGAAATATCAGACCTTCTACCGGCAGTTTTTTTTCGGCAACCAATTGGGAAGCTACACGTCCGCCCATAGACTTACCGGCTGCTATTATATGATTTACATTAACGATCTTATCATCCTGAAAATGACGACAAACTGCTGTCCATGTATCTTTCAGTTTCTTCTGACTATCGGGTGACTTCAGTCCCTTTTCCTTGTAAGGAAAATTAAATCGCAACGTCGGATAACCTGCCTCAGCCAAGCCATCCGCAAAGGCAACGAGGAGTTCATTCTCCATATCGTTGCCCATGCCATGAGCCGTGATTACTCCTGTTCTTAATGTTTTAACCGATGGCATGGTTAAAATTGCCGATACGGATTCATCTTTTGTAACGGCAATGGTCAATCTTTCCTTGTCCATGGAAATCTCCTCCTTTACTATCTGACACATTTAACGAAGATTTTTTTATTATTATCGATTGTAACCTATCATAAAATCGAAAATATGAATATTTGACTATTACTGCGTGATTAACTTTCTTAAATTTACATTTCCTTCTTTGGAAAAAGGATAGCCGTATTCAGATGGATACCGCGGCGGATTCCTCCGTTTTCAGAGCTTTTCAAAAATGCCCAAATGCAAAAATCCAAATATTATAATGGGCTGTTCAAAAGTGCCGAGATGCCAGGCGCGCAAGAATCACATCGCGAGGCGTATATTTTAATACGTTGAGCGATGGGATACGCAGCGCAACAACGTAGATCGGTACTTATCAACAGCCCGTCAGTGTGCTTCGTCCCAGTTCTTCCCTGCTGCAATCTCAACTTTCAACGGTACATTCAGTTTAATAACTTCTTCCATTTCTTTTTTGACAAGAGCCATTACTTCTTCTTTCTCTTCTGCCGGAGCCTCGACCACAAGTTCGTCATGCACTTGCATAATCAATCGGGCAAAAAGTTTTTTCTTCAAAAATAAATCAGCAATATTGACCATCGCCACCTTGATAAGATCGGCAGCAGTCCCCTGAATGGGAGTATTTATAGCCATGCGTTCGGCAAATTGGCGCACGGAAGGAATCTTGCTTTTCAGCTCCGGCAAGTAGCGGCGACGGTTGAGCAGCGTGCAGACAAAGCCGTCACGCCGCGCGCCTTCCAGAATTCCGTCCAGATAGATTCGTACCTTTTTATAGCGCTTAAAATATCCTTCAATGTATTCCTGCGCCATTTTCACAGGAATACCCAGTTCTTTGGACAGTCCGAAAGCACTCATCCCGTAAAGAACTCCAAAATTAATCACTTTAGCCTGTCGACGCATGTCGGCATTAACCATCTGCGGAAAGACCCCAAAAACATCCGACGCAGTATGGGTATGAATATCTTCGTCAGAGGCAAAGGCATCAATTAGCGCTTCGTCTTCCGATAAATGCGCCAGCACCCTCAGCTCGATTTGCGAATAGTCGGCTGAAATCAGAAGACATCCGGAATTAGCGATAAAAGCCTGGCGGATTCTTTTTCCCTCCAGTGTCCGAATGGGAATATTCTGCAAGTTGGGATTGGAGCTGGAAAGCCTTCCTGTTGCCGTTACCGTCTGATTATAGGATGTGTGAATTCTGCCGGTTTGCGGATTGATTAAAGCAGGTAGCGCATCTACGTATGTTGATTTTAGTTTGGCTAAAGACCGGTAAGCCAGAATCTCCGCGGGCAGTTCATGGCTGCGGGCAAGTTCGGTAAGCACTTCCACATCAGTGGAATAACCTTCCTTTGTTTTCCTGCCGGCCGGTAGTTTGAGTTTTTCAAATAAAATACTCTGCAACTGCTTTGGCGAATTGATGTTAAATTTTTCTCCGGCTAAACGATGAATCTTTTCCTCGGATATAGACAGCAATTGTGTAAGCTCTGCCGACATCTGTTTTAAGAGGGGAATATCCACCCGTACTCCTTTTTTCTCCATTTCTGCCAGAACGTGCAAAAGCGGCAGCTCCACTTTGCGGTAAAGCTCAATCGCATCTATTTTCTTCAGCTGCGTAATTACCACCGGAGCAAGTTCATGAATGGCATCAGCGCGTTGACCAGCATATGCGGTCATTTTATCCAGCGGTACCAACGCCAGCGGATAAGTTTTCCCCTTGCCTCCGGCAACTTCATTAGGAGATGATACACGTTCATGAAGATATTCCCAGACAACTTCATCAAGTTCATAGGAATTCTTTGCCGGATTGAGCAGATAAGCGGCCAGCTGCAAATCTTCGCCTGATTGGACTTCAAAGTCTGTAATAACCACCAGTGCTGTTTTCAAATCGTAGACATATTTTTTTATTCCGGTATTTTGCAAAACAGGCGCAAGCGCGGAAAGCACTTCTTTTACCGGTAATTGATTTAAAACATTGGTATGACCAAGCGGAATATAGCAGGCATCTTTACCGGCACTAATAGCAATGCCTATCAAATCCGCCGGCTGAGTTTTCTCAAAAATTATTTCCATGGATATTTCATGGCTTTTTTTCAGAGAAGCGATAAAATCATCAAGCGATTCTTTATTCATGATTTGCTTGTATTCTTTTGTTGTCTTCGCTCTATCCTGTTTAATTTCCTGCAGCAGTGAAGAAAATTCAAATTCACTGAAAAGTTTTGAGAGGACTTCTTTGTCAGGTTCCTTAACCGTGGCATCCTGAAAATCAAAATCGATTTCAATGTCTTTTCGAATACTGGCAAGTTGCCGGCTGAGTCTTGCCTGTTGGGCATACTGGTGGAAACTTTCGCGCAGCTTGACGTTCCGCAAATTTCCCGAATTCTTTATTACTTCCTCGACAGAACCGTATTCCTCTATTAACCGCTGCGCTGTCTTGGGACCAATGCCGGGCACGCCGGGAATATTATCGGATGTATCGCCCATCAGTCCCAGAATCTCCACGACTTTGTCCGGCCCGACGCCGAATTTCTCCTTGACCGCCGCTTCATCATAGATTTTATCCTTCATTGTATCGATCATCGAAACATTTTCATTAATAAGTTGCATCAAATCCTTGTCACCGGAAATTATGGCTGTCTTCCAACCTTTTTGGTTTGCCCGAACCGTCAGCGTTCCGATAATATCATCAGCCTCGGTACCCTGTTTCTCCAGAACACAAATGGAAAAACCACGGACGACATTCTTGATAAATGGAATTTGAGGAATAAGATCATCCGGCATGGGCTTGCGCGTCGCTTTGTAATTTTCAAATTCTTCATGACGCGTTGTCGGACCTTTAAGATCAAATATCACGACGATATAGTCCGGCTGAAGCTCACGCTTGAGTTTCAGGAGCATATTGGTAAATCCATAAATGGCATTGGTAGGAAAACCTTTGGAGTTTGTCAGAAGGGGTAATCCATAGAAAGCTCGATATATATAATTGCTGCCGTCAACAAGAGCTACGAGAGGGGTTTTATTTTCTACTGTCATAAATTATGTTTCCTATTTCGAAGGAAGTATGCAAACAAAGACGCGTCAATATTTTTACAGATCGAAGGACGCGTTGATCTTAAAAGTCCTTATTGCCCGCATATCCAGAATATCCGTTACACCGGTTTTTTCTTTGATTTCCCTTAGAAAATTCTCCAGCTCATCGGCACTCGCCGCGCTGACGGTAAACCAGATATTGTATTCGTTATTGCGCCTGTAATTATGTGTCACATTTTTATTGGCGTTCACTACCGCAACAAAATTATCTATTTGTTCTTCCGGCACACGAGCTGCGCAAAGTGTGCTGACGCGCCCCAGTTTCGTGCCGTCGAATACGGCGCCAATCCGGCGGATAATCCCTTCGTCTTTCATTCTCTGGACGCGCCTGATCACTTCATCCTCGCTGATGCCACAGCGCTCGCCGACAATTAAATACGGCTGTTCCTCAAGCGGAAATTCCTTCTGCAGAATGTTTAATATTTTTTTATCGATTTCATCCATAAATTATTTCGTCATACCGGCCCCGCATACGCGGGATAAACTCTGGCCGTTATATTTACCCATGTCATTTCGAGGAATTCTGATGCATCAGAACGACGAGAAATCTTTATTGGCACAAGTTTAAGATTACTCACACGCCTGCGGCGGATTCGGAATGACAAAAAATCATGTTAATTTTTGGGCTCGTACAGGCATAGCGGTTCTTCTGCTAAATAATCCCCTGTCGCCTCATACGCCCGCGCACGGCAACCGCCGCAAACTTTGATAAATTCGCAGCGTCCGCATTTGCCGCCGTATTTACTGTAATCGCGTAGATTGCGGAACACTTCCGATTTTTCCCATATAGACGCAAAACTTTTTTTCTTTACGTTACCACAATTCAGTTCCAGATAACCGCAGGGCTGAACCTGACCGATATGGGAAATAAAACAAAAAGTGATTCCGCCAAGACATCCCCTTGTCGATTCATGAAAGTGACTTCCCGCTTTCTTTACCGGCTCTTCCCCTTTTGGTTTGTTTTGATGCATGATACGGAAGTAATGTGGTGCGCAGGTGGCTTTAAGCTGAATTTCACACTTAAGGCTTTCCCGATAAAACCACTTAAGCGTCTCTTCGTAATCAGCGGCTGTTATTGCCTGAGAGGCCAGGTCTTTGCCACGGCCTGTCGGCACCAAAAGGAAAATATGATGTGCTGCCGCCCCGATATCTTTTGCCAATTTTAAAATGTCTTTAATCTGCTCCAGATTATTGGTTGTGATGGTCGTATTGATTTGAAATTCCATCCCTGCAATTTTGAGCGCTTCAATGCCTTGCATCGCACCGGCAAAAGCTCCTTTTTGTTGGCGGAAATTGTCATGACTATGCGCGTCTTTTCCATCAATACTGATGCTGACCCTTTTGATACCGCTTTGAATCATCTTCTGTGCAACTGCCGGCGTAACCAAGGTACCGTTTGTCGCCATGACCATCCGCAAGCCTTTATTTGTTCCATAAGCAGCAATTTTGAAAATATCCGGACGCAAAAGCGGTTCGCCTCCAGTAAGAATAATCACCGGTGAGGATACAGCAGCAATTTCATCAATAAGATTCAAGCATTTCTTGGTAGAAAGTTCACCCCGATAATGCCTGCAACTGGCTGCCGCCCGGCAATGCGCACAGTTCAGATTGCAGCTGCGTGTTACTTCCCATGCGATCATGCGGGGTTTATTGTCAAGCAATGATTCCATAATTTATCTTATAATTCTGTCATTCCGGCGAAGGCCGGAATCCAGTTAAACAATTGAATCATATAAATCATTCCAATTCGAATTATTTTCTTCAATTAGTCTGACCTTCCAGGCTCTTTTCCATTCTTTTATATTCTTTTCCCGCTCAATAGCAGTGTCCATACTGTTATGCAGCTCGTACCAGACCAAATTATGAACTTTGTATCGTTTCGTAAATCCTTTAACAAAATCGTTCTTATGTTCCCATATTCTTTTAACCAGATCGGAAGTAACTCCCGTATAAAGAGCACCATTTTTCTTACTTGCCAAGATATATACAGCTGGTTGTTTTATTTGCATTCATATATATGGATACCGGCCTGCGAGACTGTGTCACAATTAGCAAAACGAGAAAAAATGTTCATTTTTAGGAATGGTTTTACCTCTAAAATTTCGAAAAAGTTTGTTGTAAGCAATTTTAACGAGCCATTTTTTTCGACTATAAAGCATAATTAATTACGACACAGTCTCCTGCGCCGGTATGACAAAGATAATATTAAAATTACTTATTCAGCAATTTCGCAATCTGCGGTGCGAAATAAGTGATAATAATATCCGCACCGGCGCGCTTGATGGAAGTCAGCGACTCTATCATAGCTTTTTCTTCATCTAGCCAGCCGACCTGCGCTGCCGCTTTAATCATCGAATATTCGCCACTGACATTATACGCCGCCACCGGCAGATCGAATTCCTGTTTCGCGCGACAGATAATATCCAGGTAAGCCAGCGCCGGTTTCACCATGATGATATCCGCCCCCTCACCGACGTCCAGTGAAATTTCCCGTATCGCTTCATCAGCATTGGCCGGATCCATCTGGTAAGCTTTCCTGTCGCCGAACTGCGGCGCGCTTTCGGCGGCCTCGCGGAAAGGCCCGTAAAAAGATGAAGCGTATTTTGCCGCGTAAGCCATGATGGGTACATCCTCAAAAGCGTTCTCATCCAGCGCTTCGCGAATTGCCGCCACCTGTCCGTCCATCATCGCCGAAGGCGCCACCATATCGGCTCCGGCCATCGCGTGCGATAAAGCGGTTTCCGCAAGCACCTCCAGTGTCTCGTCATTTTGCACATTGTCTTTTTCCAGCATGCCGCAGTGGCCGTGGCTCGTGTATTCACAAAGGCAAACATCCGTAATCACCAGAATGTCGGGCACTTCATTTTTAATTTTCTTGACGGCCTGCTGGACAATGCCTTCTTTGGCAAACGCGCCGGTGGCCATTGCGTCTTTTTTTGGAGGAATTCCAAAGAGCAGAACCGCCGGAATGGCCAGATCGCGCGCTTTCTGCGCTTCTTTGGCAAGATTATCGACGGATAGCTGAAACTGGCCGGGCATGGATGAAATAGGTTTTTTGAAATTTTTTCCGGGCACGGCAAAAAGCGGACAGACCAGATCGTCGACGCTTAATTTTGTTTCGCGAATGAGGCGCCGGAAGTTTTCATTTTTTCTCAACCTGCGGGCACGATATTCCGGAAATTGCATTTTCTTTAGTCCTCCCTTTTATGTATTTCTTCATCCGTCAGATAACAGGCGGGGTCGGGTCCCCAAATATCTCCTGCCGATTCTGCCCGGGCACGGAAATTGCCGCCGCAGACATTCAGCCATAAACATCCTGCACAGCGGCCATGCACATATTTCTTTTTATCTTTAAGTTTCCTCAAGAGCTCGTTTTTTTCATCCATCCAGATTTCGCTGAAAGGTGTCCTACGCACATTGCCCAGAGACTGGTTGCGCCAGAACTGATCGGGATAAACCTCGCCGTCCCAGCTCACGCAGCCGATGCCGACGCCGGACGAATTCCCTTCGTTCATTTCCAACAACTCCAGAATTTCTTTGGCACGCCCGGGATTTTCTTTTTTCATTTTCAGATAAAGATAGGGACCATCGGCGTGATTATCCACCGTCAGGATTTCGGGTGACAGGCCTTCGTCAAACATCTTTTTGGTTTCCGCGGCAATCAAATCAATCAATCCGCGGGTTTCTTTATGTGTCAGATCTTCTTCACGCAGCTTGGAGCCGCGGCCGGTGTACACCAGATGATAGAAGCAGAGCCTTTCAATCTTTTCTTTTCTCAGCAAATCAAACATGTCTTTGACATCGGCCAGATTATGCTTGTTGACTGTAAAACGGATGCCGACTTTGATTCCCGCCTCGCGGCAGTTCCGGATTCCCTTGATGGCCGCGGCAAACGCGCCTTTCTTCCCGCGGAATCGATCGTGCGTTTTTTCCAGACCGTCGAGGCTCACACCGACATAAGAAAGGCCGACCTTTTGAAGTTTGGCCGCGATTTCCTTGGTGATCAGCGTGCCGTTGGTGGAAATAACCGCCCGCATGCCTTTGTCTCTGGCGTACTGGGCCAGATCCGACAAATCTTTGCGCATCAGCGGTTCGCCGCCGGAGAAAAGAATCACCGGAGAGCCGAAGGCCGCCAGATCATCAATCAGTTTTTTCCCCTCTTCGGCGGTCAGTTCGTCGGGATAATCAATATCGGCGGAATTGGAATAGCAGTGAATGCATTTCAAATTGCAGCGGCGCGTCATGTTCCAGACAACCACCGGTTTTTTGTCTGCCGAAAATTGCAGCAGGTGCGAAGGCAAATCCACTGATTTGCGGTTGTAACGCAGAACATCGGAAGGCTCAACCGCCCCGCAATATAATTTGGAAATTCCTATCATTTACTTTTGCCTCTTTTTCGTATGGCCGGTTTTTTCTCAAAGTAATTAATCAATGCTCCGACAAGTCCTTCCATTGTATATTCTTCCTGATGAATAGCAACGGGAAATCCGGCCTTTTTCGCTGCTGCGGCCGTCACCGGCCCGATGCAGGCGATTTTCACATTCTTGGGCAGCTTAAAACCGTTTCCTGCTATTTTAGCAAAGTTATACACTGTGGATGAACTTGTAAAGGTAATCACATCCACCTGATTTTCTTCAAACAGTTTTTCCAGCTCTTTTTTCTTTTTCCCCGAATTGACCGTAACGTAGGCAGTGACTACATCAACGCTCGCGCCAAGCTTTTTCAAGCCTTCGGGAAGAACATCGCGCGCCTCGGCCGCCCTGGCGAGAAGGATTTTCTTTCCTTTCAGATTTTTGCGGGAAAAGGATTCCAGAATTCCTTCGGAGATAAATTTTTGGGGAACAAGATCAACCTTGATTCCTTTGTTGGCTACCTGCTGGGCGGTCGCCGGGCCGATACAGCAAATCTTGATACCCTTCAAATCGCGGATATCCTTCTTTTTCGCAAATAACCTTTCAAAGAAGAACGCCACGCCATTGGCGCTGGTGAATATCAGCCACTCATATTCTTCCAGGTTCTTTATCGCCTTATCCAGTTCGCGCCAGTTTGGCGGAGGAACAATTTTAATGGTAGGGAAATGAAGGGGATGGGCGCCTTCCTTAATCAGGAGTTTTGCCAGATCGTCCGCCTGTTTTTCCGGCCGCGTGATGACCACGCCTTTGCCGAAAAGCGATTTGGAATCAAACCACTGCAACGTATCGCGCAGGGCAACGACCTCGCCCACAACAAGAATTGCCGGCGGCGCGAACTTGCGCTCCCTCGCTAGTTTGACAATGTTGGAAAGATTGCCCTTAAGAAATTCCTGCCTGGGTGTGGTGCCCCAGCGAATCAGCGCAGCAGGAGTTTTGGGCGATCGTCCGTTGTCTTTTAACTCCTGAACGATTTTTTCGATATTCTTCACTCCCATTAGAAAAACCAGCGTCCCGATGCGGGCGAGCGCTTGCCAGTCGATGTCGCTCTTTTCCTTGGTCGGATCTTCATGGCCGGTGACAAACGCCACCGTGGACGTCAGACCGCGGTGCGTGAGCGGAATTCCGGCATAAGCGGGAACGGCAATCGCGGACGTGACGCCGGGAATAATTTCAAAAGGAATCTTGTTGGCGGCAAGCTTTTCTGCCTCTTCCCCGCCACGGCCGAAAATAAACGGATCGCCTCCTTTTAGACGCACAACAATGTTTCCGGCTTTTGCTTCCTTCACCAGAAGGTCATTGATCTGCCACTGCGACAGTGTATGAGAGCCGCCCTGTTTCCCCGCGTAAACAAATCGGGCATCGCTCTTTGCGTATTTTAACAACTCCTTGCTGACCAGATAATCGTACACGACGACATCTGCTTCTTTAAGACATTCAATGCCTTTGAGCGTAATCAGCCCCGCATCGCCAGGGCCGGCACCGATAATATAAACGTAACATTGTTTCATAAAATCCCGGATTCCCGCCTGCGCGGAAATGACAAAAAAATATTGTTCATATTTTCAGCACATCAAATCCATCAGTCTTCGACCACCCTTGTCCAGAACAATTTCCGCCAGTTTTTCCCCCATTTCTTCCGCGTCATTTATCGTACCGCTTATTTTTTCACGAATCATCGTGGAACCGTTCGGCGCCGCGATCATACCTTCCAGCGTCAGCATTTGGCCATCCAGTTTTCCCAGCGCTGCGATCGGCAGGCGGCATCCCCCGCCCAGCGCCCGCAGAAACGCGCGTTCGGCGGTAACTTCCACCGCGGTCGTCGCGTCATTCAATGCTGCACAGGTATTGGCCAATTCAACATCATCCTTGCGAATCTGCAGACCCAGCGCGCCCTGACCGACTGAGGGAAGCATTGTTTCCACCGGCAGAAACTGCGTGATCTTTTCAACCAATCCCATTCTCTTCATACCTGCCGCTGCAAGTATTACTCCCGTCAGATTTTCTGTTTCAATCTTGCTTATCCTTGTTTGAATATTACCCCTGAGGGGAATAATATTAATATCAGGAAGAATGGCTTTGATCTGTGCGCCGCGCCGCTGTGAACCGGTGCCGATTTTCGCGCCTTTGGGCATGAATTCCATTTTGATGTTGTCACGCGCTACCAGCACATCGCGAACATCTTCACGCGGCAGAATTGCCGCAAACATCAACCCTTCCGGAATCTCACCCGGAACATCCTTCATGCTGTGCACGGCCAGATCAATCTTTTTGGAAAGCAGAGCTTCTTCAATTTCCTTGACGAAAACTCCCTGTCCGCCGATGGTCAAAAGCGACACATCCTGCATGATGTCGCCGCTGGTTTTAATAATGCAGATTTCAATGCCCGCATTCGGTATTGTTTTCTTCAATTCTTCAGCAGCAAAATTTGTCTGTGTCAATGCCAGTTTGCTGCCGCGTGTGCCCACTTTAATATTCACCATTCACCTTTCCTCTGAAAATACACATCTAAGTTATTGTTTATATTATTATTTAAAAACTATCCTCATCAAATCCCCCTCCATCCCCCTTTTCTAAAGGGGGATGTTCCCCTCTTCGGCGAAGAGGGCAGAACTTGAGTTCCCCCCTTTTCTAAAGGGGGGTGAGGGGGGATTTTCATCCTCCTTTGTGACGGATACCGTCATGTGGGTTTCACCTTTCACTGCTTCAATCCAACTGAAAAAGTCTCCGGACTGCCGCCACAATATCGCGGGAGCTGAATTCCGAGCTTTCCTCCTTTAAAACCGTCACCGGAGAATGCAGCACCTTGTTTACGATGGAATTAACCAGAATCTCAACTTTTTCCTGATTCTCTTTGGTCAGACTACCCAACCAGCCCGCGGCCTTCTCCATTTCCGCCTGCACAATCTCTCCAGCCTTGTTCCGCAAAGAGACTATTGTCGGCACCGATTCGAGCTCCTTCTGCCAGTTCATGTATCTGACCACTTCCTCATCAATTATCGCTTCGGCCTTTATCGCTTCCTTTTTGCGGACATGCATATTTTCATCAACGATGTCCTGAAGGTTGTCGATGTTGTAAAGATAAACATTTTCCAGTTCGCTTGCCGCAGGCTCAATATCACGCGGTACGGCGATATCAATCAAAAACAGCAGGCGGTTTTTGCGCTGGTGATGAATTTTTTCGAGCATATTGGCGGTTACGATAAACCCCGTCGAACCGGTGGAGCTGATGACGATATCCGCTTCGATGAGTTTTTTCTCCAGAGTGTCCAGCAGCGCCGCTTCGCCGTGGAATTTTTCAGCCAGAAGCTCCGCCTGCGCGAGAGACCTGTTGGCGATGATGATGGACTGCGCACCTCTTTTAATCAATTGCTGACCTGTCAGTTCGGCCATTTCTCCGGCACCGATGAGCAGAATTATTTTGCCTTCCAGCGAGCCGAAGATTTTTTTGGCCAGTTCCACGGCGGCATGGCTGACCGATACGGGATTGACGGCAATGCCGGTTTCCGAACGGACACGTTTGGCCGTGCGGAAAGAGCAATGCATCAGACGATTCAAAACAACGCCGGTTGCATATTTTTCCAGAGCTTCGCGATAGGCTTCTTTCACCTGTCCGAGAATCTGCGCCTCGCCCATGACCATTGAATCAAGGCTCGACGCCACTCGGAAAATATGCCGGACAGCTTCTTCACCGCGATATTCGTAAAATCTGTCTGCCGCTTCGGACTGGTTCAGGCCGCCGTTTTGCGCCAGAAAATCTTTTACATCTTTTAAGGCATCGCTATCTTCCGCGACGCTGGCAATAATCTCCACGCGGTTGCAGGTGGAAAGATACAGCGCTTCTTCCACGCCGTTGATGGCCATAAGAGCGGGAAGCAAGTCCTTTTTCTCCCGGCATCCGGCAAATATCTTTTCCCGGACAGCGACGGATGCTGTTTTATGATTTAAGCCGGTCAGTACAATCATTTTTAAATAAAGTTATGCAAAGTTGAGAAACACAATCTTACGCTTCCGTAGGAAAGCAGTAGAAAAACAAAAGCAACACCGGAAAATACGGCCATCCTGTAACCTTTCCAGCCGATGGCCAGCCGCTGATGCAGAAGAAATCCGTAGATAACCCAGCCGGCAAAAGTCCAGATAACTTTCGGATCCGTCAGCCAACCGGACTGCCAACTTATTCCTGCGAAAACAGCCCCGGCAATAATGCCCAGGCTCAAAACCGGAAATCCCCCCAAAAGACAAATGTGATTAATTCTGTCCAGATCACTAAGCGACGGCAGCAGTCTGCTCGTCCTGCTTAATTTTTTGTTTTTCAAAAGAGAGTTCTGCATGATGAACATCAATCCGGCACAAGACGCGATCACAAACAGCGCTTCACCCATAATGACGCAAAATAAATGCATGGTAGTCAGCCAGTTCTGTAGATTTTGAGGAAGAAGCGATTTACCTGAAGCCTCTCCGGCAGCGGCGATCATGAACAACAAGATAAAAGGAGAAATGAAAGCCCCAAGCACTCTGGTCTTAGTTTTAAATTGCAGGGCAAGATAAACCGCGCATACCGACCATGCGCAAAGAGACAGAAAATCACGTGAGCCGGGATTAATCAGCACAGAAGAATTGATGAGAGCAAAAAGTAAATTAACCGTAAGAGAACCGAAAGCAAAGGCCAGAATCCACGTGGATATTTTGGCCAACTTCACTCTTTTAACAAGAAGTGAAGATAGATAACCCGCAGCGCTTAATGTAGAGAGGGTAAAAGCAATATTGAACGAAATTATTTCCAGATTAGTTAAAATCAATTTCCACTTCCTCCCCGGTTATTTTTTTAACGATCTCTTTTACTTTTTTAAAATCCATGGCTTTGATTGATTCCAGAATGCCTTCTGCCATTAGAGAACTAAACCAATCCTTGCCTACTCCGGCGTTCTTTTCCATCTTAGCGCGCAGGTTTCCCAAAATATTCAACAGGATTTCATATTCCTTGCCATATTTATTTTCCAGCTCTTGTCGCAGGTGACGTGCCAAAGCGGGACTTTTACCACCGGTACCTATAGCAATCGCCAAATCTCCTCTTTTAACCAGCGCTGGTAAAATAAAATCGCATCTTTTAGGATCATCAACAATATTTACGGGAATACCTTTGGTGCGGGCATCATCCGCTACCCGGGCGTTGATCTTTTCGTCGTCGGTTGCACCGATGACTAATGCAGCGCCATTAATAAAATAATCCGTATATTCAGCGGCAATATGACAAATCATATCTTTCTTATCCGATTCGGCAAGCTCTGGTGAAAGCCGCGGACTGATTACAAAAACATCGGCGCCGCAATCTATAAGTCTTTCTGCTTTTCTTGCGGCAACTTCACCGCCGCCGACGATGACACACTTCTTATCCCTGATGTCCAGAAAAATCGGATAATATTTCAATATCTGCCTTCCTTTAATTCTAAAAATACCATTTCGCCGCCGGTATTAATCCGTAGTACGGTTCTTCAGAACCGTTGAACACGCGAACCTAAAGGTTCGAACTACAGTTCCTTGTAATTATCCTTTGAAAGCAAAACGGTATTAAATCCGCTTAGAAAGCTATCACGAAGATGATCAAATTTCAAGATGGGTTATTACGGCAAATCATTGTCGAAATTACCGATTAAATAGAAGAATTTTATTTTGTTGAATATTTACGCTGAGACTTCCACGCGATTGCGCCCGCCGTTTTTTGCCCTATATAAAGCTTCGTCGGCACGTGCAATGGTTCTTTCAATGTTTTCCTGCATTTTATACGCCGTCAAACCTATGGAAACTGTAACTTTGGAATCAGGACCCAAACTCGGGAACAAGCTCTTCTCCACACAATCACGGATACGCTCGGCAAATATTTGCGCTGCCTGAAGATCCGTCTGGGTAAGCACAACTAAAAATTCCTCGCCGCCATAACGTCCGCAAAAATCCGTCTTACGTAAAACACTGCGGAGAACGGAAGCAAACGTTTTCAATACATAGTCGCCTGTTTGATGTCCATATGTATCGTTGATATTTTTGAATTTATCTATATCTATCATGGCCAAAGAAAAAACATCCCCGGTACGAATTGAGCGATTAATCTCAGTTTCGATGAGATCCATCAGATGGGTACGATTGAAGAAACCTGTCAGGTCATCGTGAATAGCCATTTCCCGAATGACTGATAAAGAAGACTGAAGCTTTCTCCGGCTGACGCTCAGTTCACGGCGAAGAGAACTGATCTTGCCTCCTATGAAAGAAACAGAAATCAGAATTACCGCCAGTCCGAACCATTGAAAAAGCTCTATTTTAAGATCGATATCTAGCGGACGAAAAATCTTCAGCAAAACAATATCTATCCCATAAGTCAGCAGGGCAAAACCGCTAATGAACAAAAACTGGCTGGTATAGAGGCGAAAAGTACCGAACAAAAGGATAAGAATATACATCGAGAGAAGAATGCTCTGCATCTTATAACCATAATACAGTGCGTACATAACAACCAGGATGGCAGCGCACATCTGAATTGTAGTGAGGCTGGGATCCGACATTCGCAGATTGAGATCGCTGCGAAAGACTATAAATAAAACAACGTTAATCGTCAGAACAATAATCCCCAACCCGTATAGTGCCCGAAGATCCACAATACCTGCCAGATATGCAAAATAAGAAATTGAAATATTAAATATGTATATGGCGAATGCCACAAAAAAGCGACGGAGACGAAAAGCCTGCTGGGGATCATCCCTGGGAATAACAGAAAAATTAACGGCCATAACTGAAAGATTGAAGGCCGGCTTAGACAATTTTTTTTTAATTCCGTTGATATTCAAAGAAAGGCTTTTATGAACCATAATTTCTTCGGCAAAGATTAATTTTAATATTTTTGTACTAAAAAAATCACTACGTGTCAATTAAGTGCGCCAATCCTGTTTTGCTCCGCTCGTTTTACCACGGCGCTACGCGTGCTCTCAACGAGGGTCATTAAAGTATTGTTCTTCTTCCGTTGTATCTTTCGGTATCGTAATATTTTTTCACGTCAATTAATTGCAACTTATTGATAACCCCTTCCAGAGGCGCAGTGGCAATTTCTCCGTGCTGCAAACTTACCATACGTCCGAAATCTCCTTTGACAATCATATCAACGGCGGCAATACCGAACCATCTGGCCATCAGGCGATCATGGGCTGAAGGTGTCCCGCCACGTTGGAGATGACTCAAAATAATATGACGTGATTCCAATCCTGTTTTATTCTGAATTTCATTGGCAATATAAGCAGCTATTCCGCCCATTGAAACATGACCAAAATCATCTACATAACTGTCTTTTACAAATTCCTGCTGTCCTAAAGGTTTAGCCCCTTCCGCCGCTACAAGAATAGAGTATTTAATTTCCCGGCCCTGCCTCTCCTGCAAGAGCTCACATACTTTATCCATATCAAAAGGATATTCCGGTATAAGGATGATATAAGCTCCGCTGCTCTCACCGCCACGTAAAGCAAGCCAGCCTGCACTGCGTCCCATTGTTTCCACAACAAAAATACGTCCGTGAGAACCGGCAGTCGTTCTTAAGCGGTCGATTTCTTCCATAATAATGTTAATCGCTGTGTCAAAACCCAGAGAATACTCTGTGCCCGCGAGATCCATATCTATCGTTTTGGGTATTCCTACTGTCTTAATGCCCAGCTTATGCAATTTATAAGCAACGCCCAGAGTATCTTCTCCCCCGATAGCGACAATGGCATCAATGCCCAGTTTCTTTACGTTTTCAATTAACTTTCCCGAACGATCATTTTTCGGATTAAAGGGATTTGTTCGCGATGTTCCCAGATTCGTTCCGCCATAGCGATCCCAAGTTCGAACAACTTCTTCGTCAAGAGGTTTTATATACTTCGCACAGCTTTTTTGATCATCAGGATCAACCTCGACCATGCCTTTCCAGCCATCAGTAATACCAATGACTTCAAAGGATATGGAACGGTTCGCTGCCATTCTGGGATCAAGCGCGCTTTTTGTAACCCATTTGATTGCTCCGTTTAATCCGGGGCAATCTCCCCCGCCAGTCAATACCGCTATTTTCATTTTCATAATTTTTACTCTCCGAAATTTTGAAAATTAAAATACCTTAATAATGTTTATAGTGGATATAATTAAATGTATTTTATCAGTTTCCGGCCAATTTTTACAAGGGAAAC
>MAEO01000235.1:0-10845 GCA_001683985.1 Smithella sp. M82 | reverse complement strand
TTCATGCGGACACGATATCATTAATTCCCCCCTGTGTCCAGCAAAAAGATATGGGACATAGTTAGTTTTCTAAAGGGGGAAGTTCCCCTCTTCGGCAAAGAGGGGTTAGGGGAGATTTTCATGCTCCTTTGTGACGGCGTGCCGTCATGTGGGTTTCACTCGAAAATGCACCTCTAATATATTGATTTCACTCGAAAATCCCCTTTTGACAGGCGAGACGCCTGTCCTACTGGTTATATAAAATCACCACTCATGGCAGGACAGTCGTCCCGGCTGTCCTGACTGCAATTTTCATCATTCTTTGTGAGCCAGTGGCTCATGAATGTTTCATATTATAAACATATTACCATAAAAATATCCTTGTTTTTATTTTATGTTTATTATGCGTTTATTATGCGTGCTTGAAATATTACTCAAAAGAATATATAAATGTTTTAAATCTTCAGCAGGATTATTCATGACAGAGAAAGAACAGGAGAAATGGCTGAAAGTTGAGATATCGGCTCCTTCAGAGCTGATGGACGCGTTGGGAAATTTTCTCACCGAAACCGGCGCTCAGGGTGTGTTTCAGGAATCATTGACACCTCAAACACCCGGTGATTTTCCGGAACCGATAATTGAAGAGATACTCAAAGCCTATTTCCCGCAGGACAGTCGCACTGAAAAAAGATTGGCGGCATTGGAAAAATACATCGACAGTTTGCATGAAATATTTCCTGAATCCGAAAAACCTTCGTTCACCCTTGAAAATATTTCCGATCCCGACTGGGGAGAGCAGTGGAAAAAATATTTTAAACCCATAAGGGTAAGCAACAATATTATCGTCAAGCCGACGTGGGAACGATATACGCCTTCCGGCCGCGATATCGTCATTGAAATCGATCCTGGAATGGCTTTTGGCACCGGCCAGCACCCATCTACCAGAATGTGTATGGAGGCGATTGAAAATATAATAATGAAAGACCGTTCTATTAAAGAATGGAAAGTTCTGGATGTCGGCTGCGGCACAGGTATTCTCGGTATTACCGCCGCTAAAATGGGCGCCCAGGATGTTATTTGCGTGGATATCGATAAAAAGGCTGTGGAAATTGCCGCTGAAAACGCGGCCATTAATAATGTAAAATCTTCCTTGCGCATTCTAAATAAAAATGTTGTTGCCATCGACAAACCACGCAACTTAATCATTGCCAATCTTACTGCAAAACTGCTTTTGACTCTCCGTCCAAACCTTATTCAATTGCTATTGCCGGAAGGATACATGATTATTTCAGGTATAATTGAACAGGATATTAAAATTATCGAGGAACAATTTATCGCCGATACGCTTACCATATATCAAGTAATTACGGAAAAAGAATGGGTTTGCTGCATTCTCAAAAAGAAGGCCGCCGGCGCTTAACCGTAACATTCTTACTGCTGAAACATCAAAAACTTGAGGAAATTTAAACCTTGACTATTCCCCGAATATACAGCCCGGAGTCTCTGGAAAATAAAACAAACTGCGAATTAGAAGCGGACAATCTAAAATATTTAAAGCAGGTAATGCGCCTTAAACAAGGTGACAGGATCAGAATTTTCGATGGTTTTGGTCTTGAGTTTGAAGCCGTAATCAAAGAGTTTTATGCAAAATCCGTTTTGATAGAATTAGGTCAAAAAATTCCAACAGCAGAGAAAGAAATCTGCGTCACGCTGGCTCAGGCAATTCCCAAAGCCGGCAAGATGGATACTATTGTGAAAAGCGCCGCGGAACTGGGAACTGACGTAATTATCCCTTTTAATGCCGCACGATCAATCGGCTGTATCGCCGGCGAAAAAAGTTCTCTAAAAGTAGCACGCTGGCAAAAGATAGCTGCAGAAGCGGCACGATCAAGCCACAGCAGTTATGTAACAAAAATCTCGAAAGTTTTGTCTTTTGTTGATATGCTGACAATTGTTTCCGGGGATACGTTGAAATTAATCTTCTGGGAAGAAGAATCACAAAAATCAATTAAGGATGTATTGACTGATAAAGCTTTTATTGCCATAAGAAACTTTTTTGTCGTTATCGGGCCGGAAGGCGGTTTTTCGAAAGACGAGATATGCATGGCCAAAGAAAACGGCTTTATTTCGGTTAGCCTTGGCAAACAAATTTTAAAGGTGGAAACGGCAACATCGGCAATAATATCAATAATTCAATACGAAAAAGGGATTTTCAGCAATAGACTGCTGTAGGTAAAAAAATGACCATTTACAAATTTGCCGGTTTTTGGCGTCGCCTGATAGCGTTTATGATTGACAACACAATCGTCACTATTATTTTTTCCATTTTGTGCATAATTGCTGCCATGGCATATGTATGGGGAGCGATTTCCGGAAATAGTGACGCTTGGATTGTCGATATAACTGATCCCACATCTTCTCTTTCGTTAATGTTTATGTCTTTCCTGTTTTATATCTTTATTATGCTTACTTATTTTACTTATTTTCATGGCATTACGGGCCGCACGCCGGGCAAAATGCTTCTTGGATTACAGGTTGTTTCTACCGATGGAACACCGATTTCTTTCGGTACTGCTTTTTTGAGAGCAGTCGGCTATTTGATTTCAAGTTTATTATTTACTTTTCCATTTGGTTTTATCTGGGCTGCGTTTGATAAAAAAAAGCAGGGCTGGCACGATAAAATAGCCGGAACGGTAGTTATTATCAGGGAACAGCAAAATAATACCGTAGGTATATCAATTTCCGATAATTCTAATTAATATACCAACCTCGTAAAATAGCCAAGAACAAGGAGAAACATTGAAATAACTGATAATTAGACTTAAAATAACAAATGCAGGCAACTAAAAAAACCTTGACAAAAGAACCCTTCTTCTATAGACGATTGCCTTGTTTTACCGGATTAATTAAGTATGTGGGTCGGTAGCTCAGTCGGTAGAGCATCGGACTGAAAATCCGAGTGTCGGCAGTTCAATTCTGCCCTGACCCACCATCGAAATCAAGGGGTTGCAAGTTTTAAAGAAGCTTGCGACCCTTCTTTTTGGGGGTATTGTGATCTCATCCTAGCCTATCGGCCGGGGTGAGATTAAACCTTTCAGATAAAATATTTACTTAACAACTAAAAGATTGCTCCGTTCTCTTGATAATTTCATCCTGAATCTTGTTGTCAAGGTCGATGAAATATGCAGAGTATCCGGCAACTCTGACGATAAGGTTCTCATATTTTGAACCAACAGCTTTTAATCAATTCCATTATTGCCGATCATCAATATAATCTAACGCTGTACAATGTTCTCCGGCATTTCAACGATCTTGGCGCGAAAATATTCGCCAAGTGTTTTCGCCTGGGGATCCATACGGAGAGAAGATGCAACACCGTCTCCGAGAATTCCTCTGATGTAGAAATTGACAGCGAGAAGATTCGGCAGTTCATAACGCTCAATCTCAAAACTCTTCAAATCCCTCATGATTTCTTTTAGCTTTTCAGGAATTAAATGCTTTTCCAGCCATGCGTAACCTTCCGGTGTCTTTGCCCAAACGCCGAGATTCGCATTGCCGCCTTTATCACCGGAACGGCTCGCGAACACTCGGCCCAGAGGTGCCTTGACCGTTTTGCCTTCCGAGACTTTCGGAATTTTCATTTTAAGCGGAGCGGGAGAGGAATAGCCCGGAACCGGTTTTACAAATTCTATATTAAACTCATTTCCGCCGACAACGACATGCTGGTTGATGTGCTTTGTTGACATAAGAGCCGGCCAGTATATGAGCGCCGGGGTTCCCTTCGCGGGCATAGCTGTCAAAGTAAAGCCCGGAATGTTCGCCAACGCCAGCTCAACTACTCTGGCAGAGAATTTATCCACCTTCTTTTGGTCATTATCGATCACGGACAGGCGCAGATACGCAAAAGCTTCTTCGTTGTTCGCGGGATTTTCACTATTCGAACGGACAAGCTGAACATCGCACACCTGGAATTGGTCCTTGCCGCCGATAGCGTCAAACAGAGCATCTTCCACGATTTTCGCTTTCTTCTCTATATCAAGGCCGGTGAGCACGACAACCGATGAATTGCGGTATCCGCCGAGAGTATTGATACAAACCTTTGTTGTATCGGTCGGCGGCTCGCCCTTGACGCTTTTTACAAGAACTCTATCCGGCCCGCTTTGGGAAATATCGATAGTATCAAAGCGCGCGACTACATCCGGTGTAAGATAGCTCGGAGTGCTGATCTCATACATGAGCTGAGCCTTTACCGTATCGACAGAAACAAGGCCGCCGGTATCGGGATGTTTCGTGATAATGAATGAACCGTCCGGATGCACCTCGGCAATGGGAAATCCTACCTTCCTGAAATCCGGCACATCGTCGATGAAGGAATAATTTCCACCGGTCGCCTGCGCTCCGCACTCTATGATATGGCCGGCCGTATATGCTCCGGCAAGTTTATCCCACTCATTTTCCTTCCAGCCATACCACCAGGCGGCCGGACCGGCAACAACAGAGGCGTCGGCAATTCTCCCTCCCACAATGATATCAGCCCCTTCCTCCAGAGCCTTCACAATGCCCCAGCATCCGAAGTAGGCGTTTGCCGTCAGCACCATACCCTTGGCATCTTTCAGCGGTATATTTTTATCCATGTGAATAAGTTCTTCTCCCATACCTTGAAGCTCAGCCAGCCGCGGCAGAAGGTCATCTCCGTCAATGTAGGCAATCTTGGGATGCAGTCCAAGCCTGGCGGATAAAGCTTCCAGCTCCGCGGCCAATCCTTTGGGATTAAGTCCTCCGGCATTGGAGACTATCTTTATCTTTTTATCGAGGCACTCGCCCATAACCTCTTCCATCTGAGTGAGAAAAGTCTGGACGTATCCACCGTTGGGATGTTTCATCTTCGTTCTGAAAAGTATCGCCATGGTGAGTTCTGCAAGATAATCACCGGTGAGAAAGTCAATCGGTCCGCCCTGCACCATCTCTTTCGCGGCGCTTAATCTGTCGCCGTAAAATCCGCTGCAATTTGCTATGATAACCTTGTCATTATTTCTATTTCCCATGAAAGTCCCCCATTGTATTTATGAACAATTCACTGTCTAATGCCCTGTCATTTACCGGTGAATTTCGGTTCCCGTTTCTCGATAAAAGCGGCGATCCCCTCCTTCGCGTCCTCTGTGGCGGCCACCTCCATCAACTTGCCTGATAGAAATTCAAGCGCGTCATCAAGCGACATGGACGCTGCATTATGGAATGCTTCCTTTCCGATTTTTATGCCGATCGGGCTTTTTAATATCAGGCTCTTTAATATCGCATTAACCGTGCCGTCCAACTGATCGGTAGGAACAATTCTGGTAACCAAACCCATGGCCAGCGCGTCTTTTGCCGAAATCTTCTCGCCGAGCAGAATCATTTCCATGGCTTTTTTCATGGGAACATTTCGGAATATCAGAGCGCCGATCATCATCGGCCAAAGGCCGACGTTTACCTCAGGCGTGCCGAACTGCGAATCATCACCGGCGATAACTATATCGCAAGCAAGCATGAATCCCATGCCGCCGGCCAGACAATATCCCTTAACACGCGCAACCGTCGGCTTGGGAAAAGAAGCAAGGCGTTTGAGAAGCTCGGCGTACTTGGCGAATACATCCATTCCCTCTTCCGGCGCGCTACCGGCCAGTTGCGCGCCCGCGCTAAAACACTTATTTCCGGCGCCCGTTATCAGGAGAGCGCGCACATTCGTGTCCTTTTCCGCTGCGTCCAGATATTCATGAAATAATTTTATGACTGCAGGGGAGATGGTATTACGCTGTTTTTCGCGGTTGATTGTTATATACGCCGCACTATTTTCGACTTTATAGAGAAGTTCCTCAGACATAACGCAACCTCCGGTCTAATAAAAAACATTTCTTTTTTTATATTTCTAACAGGTAATCCTGCCCCTTCCCGGACACTATATTTTGCAATCCTCTATAATGCTTTAATCTCTTCTTCGGCACACTTTTCAATGTCTACCAGTATCTCACCCGGCATTACCTTTTGCCCTTCTTTAACATTGATTTTAGTTACCTTTCCTTTAAAAGGCGCGGATAGAGTGGTTTCCATCTTCATGGCGGAAACGACCACCACGGATTGTCCTTTCTCTACCTCATCACCCTCCGATACCATTACGCTTACGACAACCGACGGCATTGGAGGTGTAATCTCCTGAGGCATGTCCTTGCCGCCTTTTTTGCGTCCTGCCGATCTGGCCAACTCTTCCGCATCCTGAACAAGATACGCGATACCGTCCACGTGAACGATCTTGCCGGTGCCGTCATCGGATATAAAAGCATTTACCGCTTCGCCGTTTACCTCCAGATAAAGCTGATTGGCAGATACATTTCTATACCGAACAGTAACATTTTTGTCGTTAACTGCCGCCGATATCGTCTCATCGTCCACACGGTTTGCTTCTATCGGAATATCCTGTCCTGCTATTCTCAACGTGTAGTTCATATGGTTTCTACCTCTCAGACTGTTAGAACACTTTTTATGGCCTGAAATTTCCCAATGTCTTCCATGGAGAATTTGCCTCAGCATCTGCTGTTGTTACTGTGACAGACCTTCTGCGGCTGGAAAGAGCGTCTACTATAAAGGCAATGGCCGCCATGTCCTTTCCGGAAAGAACCGGACTCCAATCAGCAAAGTGCTTATCGATAAAATCAGTATATGTCTCACCGTCTTGAAAAGCCTGCGTTTTCAATATATCGATAAGGAATGGGATAGGCGTCATTACACCAAGAATTACGTACTCGTTAAGAGCTCTTATCATTCTGCTGATGCAGTCTTTCCTTGTCTCGGCGTAAACGATGAGCTTGGCAAGGATCGGATCGTATTCCATTGGAACGGTAAAACCGGAGTACACGCCGCAATCGTTCCTGATGCCGGGACCGCGCGGTTCCCTAACGAAATGAATCTTGCCCGGTGAAGGCATGAATGCCTCAAGCGGATTCTCCGCGTAAATCCGGCACTCGATGGCATGTCCGCGCCCTGCTACATCCGACTGTTTTATATTTAACTTGCCGCCGGCAGCTATCTCCAACTGCCGGCGAACGAGATCGATGCCGGTTATCATCTCGGTGACAGGGTGCTCGACCTGAAGGCGGGTGTTTACCTCAAGGAAGTAAAATTTGCCGTCCTCATCGAGAATAAATTCCACCGTGCCTGCGTTCACATAACCGGAGGCCTTCGCCGCGGCAACGGCGGCCTTTCCCATCTCCTTTCTGAGCTTCGGTGTAAGAGCGGTTGATGGCGTCTCTTCAATGATCTTCTGATGCCTGCGTTGTATTGAGCATTCGCGCTCCAATAGATGTATTACATTTCCGTGGCCATCTGCTAAAATCTGGAACTCGACATGTCTGGGTTTTTCAATAAATTTCTCAAGATAAATCGCGCCGTTTCCGAAGGCGTTCTTTGCTTCTCTTGATGCGGCATCGCAGGCCTCAAGAAAATCGTTTTTGTTCCTGACAATTCTCATGCCCTTGCCGCCGCCACCGGCCGCGGCTTTAATGAAAACCGGGTATCCTATCTTTTCGGCTTCTTTTGATAATACATTCGGATCGGCCTCCGGTTGCATCATGCCGGGAATAACAGGTACGCCGCTTTTACTCATGATGCGACGCGCCACAGTCTTGTCGCCCAGATCTTCTATTGCCTGAGGTGACGGGCCGATAAAAACGATGTCTTCTTTTTTACATCTCGCGGCAAAGCCCGCATTCTCCGCCAAAAATCCATAACCGGGATGAATCGCCTGCGCCTCGGTTTTGCGGCATGCAGCGATGAGCTTATCCATGTTGAGATAGCTCTCCGCAGGCTCTGCGCTTCCGAGGCATACAGCCTGATCCGCCTCGAGGACATGAAGCGAATCTTTGTCGACTTCGGAATATACCGCTACGGTCTTTATTCCCATTTCCCGGCACGTAGCGATAATGCGAACGGCTATCTCTCCACGATTTGCAATAAGAATTTTATCGAACATATATGTTCACCTTTTGTTTAGTTTCGATCCGATAATTTTATTAAACCTCTTACAAATTCCACCCGTCACATTCTATAGATACCGTAACCGAAGACATCATGACGCAACGGTGCGTTGAGCGAGGCCGAAATTGCCAGACCAAGCACATCACGTGTTTCGGCGGGATCGAGTATACCGTCATCCCACAAGTTCGCCGTGCTGTGATAGGCGTTCATTTCACTGCGTGCCGTATCGACGATCGGCTTTCTGATAAAATCAACTTCTTCCGGCGTCAGAGGGGGCAAACCAGCCTTAGCGTTCTGATCATTCCTGAGGGTCACAAGAACGTCCGCCGCCTGCTCACCTCCCATTACTCCGATCTGCGCATTCGGCCACATCCACAGAAAACGCGGAGAGTACGCCCTGCCGCACATTCCATAGTTGCCCGCCCCAAATGACGCGCCCACAATGACCGTGAACTTCGGCACGGTGCAGGTGGATACGGCATTGACCATCTTGTGCCCATCCTTTGTGATACCGAGCTTTTCATACTGACTTCCGATAATAAAACCGTTTATATTTTGCAGAAACAACAGAGGTATTCCGCGCTTGTCGCAAAGCTGAATAAATTGAGTGGCCTTTAATGCGCTATTTGAAAACAAAATGCCGTTGTTTCCCAATATGCCGACGGGATAACCATGGATATGAGCAAAACCGCACACGAGTGTTTGTCCGTAGAGTTCCTTAAATTCGAGAAATTCGCTGCCGTCCACCAGGCGCGCAATCACCTCGCGGCAATCATACGGTACTCTGAGGTCGCGGCTCACGATTCCGTACAACTCTTTGGAATCGTACAGAGGCGGCTTCACATCCGTCATCGTGAGTTTGGTTTTTTCTTTTTTCGGCAACATTTTGACGATATTTCTGACAATTGTTATCGCGTGCGCTTCGTCCTCAGCAAAATAATCGGAGACACCTGACTCCGTGCAATGCACCATCGCTCCGCCGAGCTGTTCTGCGGTCACTTCTTCGCCCGTGGCCGCCAGAACAAGCGGCGGTCCCCCCAGGAATATCGCACCGGTTCCCTTGACGTGCACAACGTCATCCGACATTGCCGGGAAATAAGCGGCGCCCGCGGTACATAGTCCCATTACGGCCGTTATTTGAGGTATGCCCATCTTCGAGGCTATTGCCTGATTGTAGAATACTCTGCCGCCGTCATCGACGTCCGGGAATACTTCTGATTGGAGCGGCAGATACGCGCCGGCCGAATCGACAAAAGTTATCATGGGCAGGTGGTTTTCCATAGCTATGGTCTGACAGCGCAGAGTTTTCTTTACACCCATCGGATAGACGGCGCCGCCTTTTATTGTAGCATCGCTTCCCGATACAATAACTTCGCGTCCTTCGACGATACCGATACCGACCACATTGCCGGCGCTGTGCACATTGCCGTCATACATGCCCTTGGCCGCAAGCGGAGCGATCTCCAGAAACGGCGTATTTTTATCCAGAAGCATATCAAGCTTTTTGCGTATCATGAGTTTGCCTTGCGCAGCCAAACGATCGATGGTCTTTTGCGGGCGTTCCTCCCTGGCTTTTTTCAGTTCCTTTTTCAGGTCGGATACCAAAGCTTCCATCGCCTCATAATTCTTTTTATACTCATCTGATTTTGTATCGACTTTAGTTTCTATGATATCCATAATAGCGCACCCCCCAGGAATCAGCTTATATTCATTAACGATTATTCATTCGAATTATTTAAGAATCTTCAAATGCAAATATCTACGCCATTCTCTCCAGATCATACTTCGAGATAAACGCGCGTTGCATCTCCGATGTGCCTTCGCATATCTCGCCGAACTTCGCGTCGCGGTAATAACGCTCGATATCGCTTCCGGAAAGATACCCATGACCGGCGAATATTTGCATTCCCCAGTTGACGATCTTTGTTACGGCCTCGCTCGCGAAAAGTTTCGCGCAGGCGGACAGCAGCGGCGCATTCTTCTCCGACTGATTGATTCCCCACGCAGCCCTGAGGGCAAGCATCCTTCCCAAGTCATTGTATGTGAACATATCGGCTAATCTAAAACCCACGTCCTGGAAAACCCCGATGCGCTTACCGAATGCCATCCTCGTTTTCGCATAAGCGTTCGCGCCTTCCATGCAGGCACGCCCTATTCCAACGCAAAGCGCAGCGATTCCAATGGCGCCGATACTCAACAATTTTTCGAGTTCCTCATGTCCCTTGCCCGGTTCCTTGCCTAATAACTCAGCAGCACATCCGTTCATCAATACAGAAGCAATCGGGCAACCGCGAAGGCCCAGAGTCTCTATCGGAGTGCCGATGCTCATCCCCGATGCACTTTTATCAAGGATGAACATGCTCATTCCCTTATCTTTCCCCGCATTCTTATCGCTATATGCAAGAACTACAAAGACATCGGCAATCGGCGCGTTCACAACAATGTCCTTCTTTCCGTTCAATATCCATTTATTACCTTCTTTTTTTGCTACGGTTGTTATTCCGGCAATATCTGTTCCGGCCTGCTCCTCCGAATAGGCAAAGGCGCCGACTTTGTCGCCGTTAAGAATTGCGTTGATATATTGATCCTGTTGTTCTTTGCTTCCGAAGAGCTTTATTGCTCCTGCGCAAAAAAAGGCGCTTGCACGTGAGCTCAGGTAAGTCGAAGGACAGGCTCGTGCTATCTCTTCGCCTGCCAAATACATCTCCACCATATTCAGCGCATTAGCAGAATGTCCGATTTTTAAACAACCTCCCCTGGCAAGGAGATTAATATTCTCTATAATGGACCCCGAAATTTGGACAGTGTGCTAAGTTACACTTGGGAGTAAAAAATGAGGAGGACCAAGTGGAAAATTTA
>MAEO01000063.1 GCA_001683985.1 Smithella sp. M82 | reverse complement strand
CAGGCAAGCGGCGCATTCGGGGAATGCGCCCTACTCTGTCCCTGATCGGGCAAGCGGCGCATTCGGGGAATGCGCCCTACATTAGCGCCCGGCGTCATTCCGGCGTGGTCCTGGCCGGAATCCAGGAATGTTATGGATCCCCGACAGGCCCACTCGGGGATGACATATTGTGGCTCACTCGGGAATGACAATGATATTTCCACCTCCGTCCCGATTTTACATCGGGACACCTCCGCCAGCGGAGGATACAACAGTTCAAAGTTCAAAACCAATGAATGGCGAAAAGTGAAACGTAAGTAACAAAGTAATTAAGATTTAAGTTTTATGGTTATGGTTTGTTAAGAGGTAAAGAATCTTTAGTAACAAACGTCGTGACTGCCAACTTCAATGAAATATACAGAATTGTCTTCAATTATTTTGAAAACAATTCTGTCAGAATAACTTATTGAGAAAGCGTAATATTCTTTTAGATTCCCTTTCAATCGATGGGTCTTAAGTCGCTTATCGAAAATGTCTTCCTTAAAGATGGCAAGGCGCTCTCTCAACTGTTCTTTCTGTTTCTCCGTAAGCCCAGTCAAATACTTATGCCAACGCTTCTCGAAAACATTGTCATAATGGATTGATTTAGGTTTCATTCAGTTTATATGGTGTTGATAAAATCTTTGACGGAAATTGCTTTGGTCTTTCCCGCAGCAAGATTCCGTTCAGATTCATCAAGTCGTACAAGAAATGCCTGGCGCTTAACAGTTCGGTATACTTCCTTGAGCAGGCTATATTCCTGTTTTGGTATCTTGACATAATCTTTTACAGCAGTGTGTTCCATAGTAATACCTCTTAATGTCGTTCAATCTTGTTGATAATTTACTACTTTTCCTTCTTGTGTAAGGTTACCAAAATAGTTTCGAAGTGTAAAGGGTGAAGAAAAAAACCGTACAAAGTTCTACGTTCTATGTTCAATGTTAAGAAAAGACAGATTTAAGTAACGCTAAAAAATAGTTTTAAGTAATTAAGTAGGGTTCTTTCTCATTTCAAGTGGGTAAGCCAACTTTTGTATAGTCCAGTTTTCCTGTAAGGATATAGATCATGGTTTTAAG
>MAEO01000234.1:34600-53704 GCA_001683985.1 Smithella sp. M82 | reverse complement strand
CTTCATGCGGACACGATATCATTAATTCCCCCCTGTGTCCAGCAAAAAGATATGGGACATAGTTAGTTTAGAAAAGGGGGATTGAGGGGGATTTGATGAGGATAGTTTTTAAATAACAATATAAACAATAACTTAGATGTGCATTTTCAGAGGAAATTTTATAGCGTAAGAACAAAGGTTTGTGTGCTGAAAAATCAATAAAACATATTTAAATAATTATATACAACGTCATAAATAATTGCGCATGACTATCATTGTCGAGAGAAAACACCCAATACATGGTTCGACAGGCTCACTATGACCGGTCACCCTAAGCTTGTCGAAGGGTGACGGATGTGCAAATAATTACGTCGTTATGTATAGTTATTTAAGGAGTTGTTCCCCTTGGTGCACTTGTGCAATTTTATCTTGACAATTAGCATGGTCGTATGACGATATAGCGCATTAAAATTTACAGGATTAACCAAGGAGGTTGAAAAGCAAAGTTATGGCTAAATATGTATACTCCTTCTCGGAAGGATATGGAAAAAGTAAAAATCTCTTGGGAGGTAAGGGAGTCGGACTTGCGGAGATGGCGCATCTCAAAATTCCTATTCCTCCCGGCTTTACAATTACAACGGAAGTTTGCACGGCATTCTACGCAAATAAAGGCCGTTATCCTCAGGGATTAAAGGAACAGGTTGCCAAGGCCCTGCAGAAAATGGAAAAAGATACGGGAATGAAATTCGGTGATCCGCAAAATCCTCTTTTATGTTCAGCCCGTTCGGGAGCGCGTAAGAGCATGCCCGGCATGATGGAAACAGTATTGAACATCGGTCTTACCTCGAAAACAATTCCAGGTATGATTGAAAAAACCAAAAATCCCCGTTTTGTCTGGGATTCTTATCGCCGTTTGATACAGATGTATTCTGATGTCGTGATGGAAAAAGCCGAAGGTATAGAACCGGAAGAAGGCATGGGTGTGCGCCAGCAGTTGGAAAAAGAGCTTGCCGCTATGAAACAACGCCGCAACGCTAAATCGGATCTTGATCTTACGGAGCTCGATCTTGCCGAATTAGCCGAAATCTATAAAGCCAAAGTGCGGGAAGTTTTAGGGAAACCATTCCCTGATGACGCCAACGAACAGTTATGGGGCGCTATCGGCGCGGTCTTTAAGAGCTGGAACGGCAAACGCGCTGTTGCCTATCGCCGCATTGAAGGTATTCCCGATGATTGGGGTACGGCGGTCAATGTACAGGCGATGGTTTTCGGCAACATGGGCGATAATTCCGCTACCGGTGTGGCCTTCACGCGCAATCCGGCCACCGGTGAAAACAAATTCTATGGTGAGTGGCTGCCCAATGCACAGGGAGAAGATGTTGTCGCGGGAATCCGAACTCCCAATCCGATTAATGAGGAAACCCGTCAGACTGATGATACCGAAGGACATCCTTCCCTCGAGAAGGCCATGCCCAAAGCCTATGCTCAAATCAAGGCCATCCGCAATAAACTGGAAGCTCATTTCAAAGATATGCAGGATCTGGAATTCACCATTCAGGAAGGACGTGTCTGGATGCTGCAGACGCGCACCGGCAAACGCAACGGTCCTGCCGCGGTGCGCATGGCCGTAGAAATGTATAAAAAGAAGATGATCAGTGCCGCAGAAGCGGTGTCGCGCGTGACGCCTGCTCAGCTTGATGAAATGCTTCACCCGATGGTTGATCCTAATGCGGAAGCTTCGGCGGATTTTCTGGTTAAGGGTTTGCCTGCCGGTCCCGGCGGCGCAGTGGGACAGGTGGTATTTACTGCAGAAGAAGCCGTGAATCTGGCCAAAGAAGGTAAAAAAGTAATTCTTGTGCGGGAAGAAACCAATCCTGAAGATGTGGAAGGAATGCGCGCTGCACAGGGAATTCTGACCGCTCGCGGCGGCATGACCTCGCATGCGGCGCTGGTTGCCCGCGGCTGGGGTAAATGTTGTATCGTCGGTGCCGGAGCCCTGCATGTTGATTTTCAGAAAAAGACTATGACCGCTGCCGGCAAAGAAATTCGCGAGGGTGAAGTCATCACGCTCAACGGAACCAAGGGTCGTGTATATCGAGGAGCGCTGCCGATGATTAGTGGCGCTGAAGATGATAAGAACTTTATGGATTTTATGAAAATATGCGATTCGGTACGGCGCCTTAAAATCCGTGCCAATGCCGAAACACCGAAAGATGCAGCCAAGGCAATACATTTCGGCGCTGAAGGCATCGGCCTGTTCCGCACCGAGCACATGTTCTATGGTGAAAACAGTGAACAGCCGTTGTTCTATCTGCGTAAGATGATTCTCTCGGATAATGAAGAACAACGCCGTGCGGCACTGAATGATTTATTTCCCTATGTCAAGAGTGATATTAAAAAGACCATTGAAGTCATGGCCGGAAGGCCGGTAACCATTCGTCTTCTGGATCCTCCGCTGCATGAATTTGTTCCGGAGAACACTGAAGAAAGACAACGTCTTGCCGAAAGTCTGGGTATTTCGATAGAAAAACTTAACAGCCGTGCGGAAAAATTGCATGAAACCAATCCGATGATGGGGCATCGCGGCGTGCGTTTGGGAATTACCTATCCCGAAGTAAGCGAAATGCAGATTCGCGCCATTCTGGAAGGAGCGGCGGAGCTTATAAAAGAAGGTAAAAAAGCATTTCCTGAGATTATGATACCGGTCGTCTGCGGTGTAAATGAATTAAAGAATCAGGGAATGCTGGTTAAAAAGATTTATCCGGAAGTTTGCGCCAAATACGGTCTGAAAAAGATGCCTTACATGGTGGGCACGATGATCGAGATTCCGCGGGCGGCGCTGTTGGCCGACCGGATTGCCGAGGCGGCGGAATTTTTCAGCTTCGGAACAAACGATCTGACACAAATGACTTACGGCTTCAGCCGTGACGATGTCGGCGCGTTTGTGCCGGAATATCTGGAGAAAAAGATTCTTCCGGCCGATCCTTTCCAGATTCTTGATCAGATCGGTGTCGGCCAGTTGATACAGTTTGGTGTAGAACGCGGACGCAAAACACGGCCTGGCCTGAAGGTCGGTATCTGCGGTGAGCACGGCGGTGAACCGTCCAGTGTTATGTTCTGCCACCGTGTAGGTATGGACTACGTCAGTTGTTCGCCCTATCGTGTGCCGATAGCGCGTCTGGCGGCTGCTCAAGCGGTGGTAGAAGAAAAAAGTTTGCCAAAGCCAAAAGTAAAGCCCCAAACAAAGGCAAAAGCAAAAGTAAAGGCTCGTAAATAATTAACAAAAGAGCGCCGGATTACGAAGATCCGGCGCTCAGATTAATTAGTAACAGTCCAACAATAGTAACGACATTGGGCGCGTGACCACTACAGTCGTCACCCCGGCGGAGGCCGGGGTCCAGCTTAAATAATTCTGGATTCCGGCTTCCGCCGGAATGACCAATGTATAGACTATTATGAGACAATTAATAAATAAGGAAATGTTATCTTATGGAAATGATCGTAAAAAATGAAAAATTGAAAAAGTGGGTTAACGAAATTGAGCAAATGTGCACACCTGATAAAGTGCATTGGTGTGACGGCTCCAAGAAAGAATATAACGAATTAATGGCGCAGGCAGTAAAAAGCGGTTCTGCTGTAAAACTTAAAAAACGAAAAAACAGTTTTTTGTTTTGTTCCCATCCTTCCGATGTGGCAAGAGTGGAGAACAGAACTTATATAAGCTATCCCTCGCAAATTGATGCCGGGCCCACTAATAATTGGGTTGCGCCTGATGAATTAAAGGCAACGATGAAGTCACTTTATTCGGGCTGCATGAAAGGGCGCACAATGTATGTGATTCCTTTCTCTATGGGTCCGATTGACTCGCCGATTGCGAAAATAGGCATAGAAATTACGGACAGTATCTATGTTGTCTGTAATATGCATATCATGACCCGGGTAGGGAAGAAAGTTATTAAAAAACTGGGAAAGGAAGGCGAATTTATACCTTGTCTTCATTCTGTAGGCGCTCCTCTTGCAAAGGGACAGAAAGATGTTCCATGGCCCTGTGCACCCATGGAGAAAAAATATATCAGTCATTTTCCGGATGAAAATTTAATCTGGTCTTATGGTTCAGGTTATGGAGGGAATGCTTTGCTGGGTAAGAAATGTCTGGCGCTGCGCATAGCTTCGGCGATAGCCAGGCGTGAAGGTTGGATGGCGGAACATATGCTGATTTTGAGGCTGACTTCTCCTTCAGGCAAACAGTATCACATTACCGGCGCTTTTCCTTCGGCGTGCGGTAAAACCAATCTGGCAATGCTGCAACCCACCATTGACGGCTGGAAATGTGAATGTGTCGGTGATGATATTGCCTGGATGAAAATCGGTCCTGACGGCCGGCTCTATGCGATCAATCCCGAATCGGGATTTTTTGGAGTGGCGCCGGGCACATCCTATGATTCCAATCCCATGGCGATGGAATCAATCAAGGAGAACACAATTTTCACCAACTGTGCCCTGACCGACGACGGCGACATCTGGTGGGAGGGTATGGATGGCTCCCCACCAAAACATGCCATTGACTGGAAAGGTCTTGATTGGCCTACGGAGAGGAAGGAACCTGCTGCCAATCCCAATGCGCGCTTTACAGCGCCTGCTTCGCAGTGTCCGGTTATTTGCCCGGACTGGGAAAAGCCCGAAGGTGTTCCAATTGATATTTTTGTGTTTGGCGGACGTCGTGCAGGAGTTGTTCCGCTAGTCAACGAGGCTTTTAACTTTGATCATGGCGTATTCCTGGGCGCGACCGCTTCTTCGGAGACCACAGCAGCTAATATCGGCGCAGTGGGAAACTTAAGGCGCGATCCTTTTGCCATGCAGCCGTTCTGCGGCTATAACATGGGCGATTATTTTCAGCATTGGTTCGATATGGGTGACAGGCTCGGGGATAAAGCTCCCCGGATCTTTTACGTTAACTGGTTCCGTAAGAGTCAGGATGGCCGATGGTTGTGGCCCGGTTTCGGCGAAAACAGCCGCGTGTTGAAATGGATGTGCGAACGAATTGAAGAAAAAACTGAAGCGGTTAAAACTCCTATTGGATTGTTGCCGACAATTGACAGCCTGGATTTGAAGGGGCTTAAAATTGATAAGCAGGATATTAAGGCTCTTCTGCATGTTGATGTAGAGGCATGGAGAGCGGAGATTCCCGATATTGAAAAACACTTCGCTCAGTTTGGTGACCGCCTGCCGGAAAGACTCAGGAAACAATTCGAAGCGCTTCAGGAAAGACTCAAATAGAGTCTGTAGTTGACGGCATCCCCATCGCTTACGCCATCGGCAACTCCTGTTACGCGGGCAGGACCGCCGGCAGCATTGCTGAATGTTGCTCCATAATCGTTCAACGTAAGTGTAGCGGTGATTACGTTATTACCGGTAGTTGCCGTGACAGTATTGCCTGTGCCGCCGGTTATTGTATTAGTTGTTGCAGCGGTGATGGTGTTGCCGGATCCTTGCAGGGTGTTGACGCTGCCTGATGCGTCCTGCCATATTCTTCTCCTGATAAGTTTTGATTGGTTGAAAAAAATATTTTTTCAGAAAGAAGCATAGGTAAATGGCCCATATCTGTCAACAAAAACAAATTAACTATCCTCCACTCTGCGGAACTTTCTCATTTTTAGATAGAAATAAGAGATAATGTTTTTTATAGTCATCTCCGCCATGAAAGCAAAAAAGAAATTTTTTAATCGGAAGTGGGCTAATTTCCTGTATATTCCAAATCCCAGTTTTAAAAAAGGGGAAGAAAGCATATCTTTTTCTCTTTCCGATTCCAGAAACAGCGTCACAAAGAATATCTTCTTTAGTAAATTGCCTCTTGATGGCGATATCCATATCGAATCTCCGTAATCCGCTTCAATCCAGTCCTCCAGTGTTTTTCTTTTTGTAAATCCGTTATCCAAAGCTTTCTGATAAAGAGCCGTGCCCGGGTAAGGCGTATACGGACATATCGGCGAAGTCATGGCGTGTGGATTTTCATTTTTTAATTTGTAAATGAGGTTGATGGTGGCCTTGATATCATCAATTGTTTCGGTAGGAAATCCTGCCATAAAATTATGCTGGACTACGATATCATATTTTGCCCATCGTCTGTTGACATTTATTATGTCATCAATGGTTATTCCCTTGCCAACCATATCAAGTATTCTTTGCGAGCCGGATTCCGCGCCGAAATGAACTTTTCTTAAACCGCTTTTGTATAAAAGTCCCAAAAAGTCTTCGTCGATTTGCAGCGCGGAATCATATCTTATCCCCTGAACTTCAAAGATGATATCAAGGGACTGCTCGATGATCATCTCCGATATCTTTCTTGCCCTTTTTAAATCGACAAAAAAATTATCGTCTATGAAATAAAAACTGTTTATTCCGTATTTGTTATAAACAGATTTTATCCGTTCCAGTACGGTTTCCGCAGACATTGCCCGCCATTGGCGTTTGTTGTAAACGATGTTGGAACAAAAAGCACACTTACCGACACATCCTCTTGATGTTTCCATGTACAAAGTTCTTCTGCCCTTAAAAAGAGGAAGATAGTGTTTTATGTCTATCAGGTCATAGGGAAGATTCGGAATCCGGTTGAGATCAAGATATTCTCTCTCTTCGTTTTGTATTACGTTATCGTTTTCTTTAAACCGGATTCCTTTTACACCATGTAAAGATTCTTTTTTGTCAAGTTTTCTGACCAGTTCCAGAAAGCTTGTTTCGCCTTCATTCATAACTATTATATCGATGTTGTTGTTGGACAGTGTTTCTTCCGGCAATATAGTGGGCTGAATGCCTCCCCAAACTACAGGCACATCGGAATGGGCTTTGATAAATTTTGAGATTTCGAGAGAATATTTTATCTGGCTGCCGGTAATTGATGTCAGTCCTGCGCACAGCGGTTTTTTTCTCAATTCCTGAAGCAGCTTTTCCTTCCATCCTGGAAGCCTTGAATCTATCAAAACCGTTTCAAATTCATTTGCCGCTAAAGTTGCCGCGGCAAGAATCGCGACCGGTACGCACAAATGAGATCTTGTCTCGTCCCATTCTCCTATTCGCGGCTGTATTAGTAGAACTTTGGCCATTTTTAAGTTATACCAATTCTAAATCAGGGCAAAGATTTTTCCCGCATGTGTCGGACAAAATATTTTAATATATAATCCGAATAGACGAAATTAGAAACGATATCGCATTCCACCCAGCAGCCACGACATCTTTTAACTTGTTTCCTGATAAAATCAGCTTTTTTAGAATGCCATATTTCGGAGAATGAATTCTCTTTAATATTGCCCATGGTTTCCGAAAGTATTGTGCAGGGCATTATGTCTCCGTTAGGCAAAAGTCGGAAATAAAGAAATCCTGCCAGACACGGCAAATTTACTATTCCCGGTTCTCTTAATATTCTCTTTCTTTCGCCTTCCCGGAGAAACTTTTCCACCAAACGCCATATATAATTTATATTCGAAAAGTCTTTGGATTCCTGACCTCCCTCCATAATGGTTTCTATTTTTTCATAAAGTTGTTGTTTTTCGTCTTTCGTGTAATGAGAAACAAGTTTTATTTCCGGCTGTTTTTCTCCCGCAGAAAGTATCTCGCTTTCATGAGGAGTAACCGCGACATAAATTTTATGTTCAATTCCCATTTTTTTTGCCAATTGGTTTACGGGGTCTATTTCATTTATATTTTCCTTTATAATTGTCTGATTGATGCCAATGGTTACCGGCGCTGTTTTTTTAAAAGATGTAAGCATCTCCAGTGTTTCGATTGCCCTGTCCGCCGTTCCCGGGACACCCCTTATTTTATCGTGAGTATCGCTTACGCCATCCAGTGATACCTGAATGCTCAACTTTATATTCTTTCCTTGAAAAGATTTTACAAAGTCTTTTATCCTGTCCGTGAATGTTCCGTTTGTCGTAATATAAAACAATTTCGGTTTTGCCTTTTCCCAAATCTGATGAACTATTTGAATGAAATCATCTTTTAGAAAAGGCTCTCCACCGGTAAATCTGATCAAATCCAAGGAATGGAGATTCTTATCGCTAAAAGCATTTCCTATCTGATCGGCGGTCAGCTCCTGCTTAACATCTTTCAAAGAGTTATCCATCTTTGACAAACCGCACATTGGACAGCAGGCGTTACACCTCCAGGTAACGCTATATGCGATTACTTTCGGTTTAATCGGTTTATTAACAAGTCTGTTAATTTTTGCCCGATAAATTGTTAACAAGCCGCCGGCAATATTTCTTTTCTCTAGATTCATCTTAAAATCTTTTCAGTCTTACATTAATCAGGACTTTTAACATTTCCAGAATTGTTTTTACGAAGTTTTTAGGTGATAATGAAGTTGATTTTCCGTAAAGCCTCGGATAAGACGAAATCGGAATGGCGCCTATTTTATAGCCCAGTTTGTGAAGTTTAATTATTATTTCAGCGGGCGCGAACGATCCCTCACAAATAAGGCTGATATTGCTGATGACGCTTTTCTTGACTATTCTCAAGGCAGCGCCCATATCTCTGAATTTTGTTCCGAACAATAATCTTATGGAAGCATTGTAGAAAAAGGAGATGGCCTTTCTAAGATTGCTGTTGGCATTGAATTCTCTCAAACCTATGACCATGTCGTATTCGGGCAACAGTGGTATCATTTTTTTTAAGTCGTAAACATCATACTGATTATCGCCATCCGTAAAGCAGACATATTCAAATTTATTGGCGTTTAAAAAGCCGTCCTTTAATGCAATTCCGTATCCAAGATTTGTTTTATGGTGAATTACTTTTACTTTTTCGTATTTTTCAGATAGTTCTTCACATACTTTACCTGTATCATCAGGACTTCCGTCGTTGATTATGATTATTTCATAATCCCGGGCTATTGAGGAAAACAGGTTTACAGCTTTTTCTACAACGGTCGCTATGTTTTTTTCATCATAATAAGCGGGGCAGAAGAAAGAATAGTTATTTTTTGCGTGATTGTCAGTAATCAATTATTCCTCCTTATAAGTTTTGCTTGTAAAAATGCTTCTGAATAGGAAGCCCGTTATTCCTGACGCAACTTTAGCATAAAACAACAGTTCAGCGAAAGTGTGTTTGGAAAAAATATGACGCAGAATAAAACCGGGACGCAAATAGAATACACGGTAGGCTTTAAAGTAATATTTTCTGATATCTTGAGTAGATACAGTGCCCAGTTTTAGAATTGGTTGATCCAAATTATAAAGATCCCATTTCTGGTGTAAAAGCAAATCTTTCCGTAAAAAGTCCTGATACAGAGCAGTTCCCGGATATGGGGTGGTAATATTGAAAACAGCAAATTGAATTCCGGAATTTTTGGCGAAAGCAAGAGTTCTTTCCATGCTGTCCGGTGTTTCTCCTGGATTGCCCAACATAAAAGCCCCACGGATATTGATTTTTGCCGCTTTGGTCCAGTCAACAACTTTCTGAAATTGGGCTGAATCGGTTCCCTTGTTGATGTTTTTCAGGATTTTCTCATCGATAGATTCAAAACCGTACATAATTTGATGGCATCCGGCTTTCTTCATCAGCAAAAGTAATTCCGGTGTAACGCTGTCCACCCGTGAAAAACAAGACCAGGATAACTTTATTTCTTTTGCAAGAATTAACCGACATAATTCGGCAACATTTTTTTTGTCGGCGGTGAAAGTGTCGTCATAGAAAGATATTTCTCTGATACCATAATTTTTTTGGAGGTGTTCAATGTGCTCGATAATATTTAACGCGGACATAAACCTGATTTTCAAGCCGAACATTTTTGAAAAACAAAAGTTACACTTGCCGGGACAGCCTCGGGAAGTTACCATACCGATGGAAGGTTCATTTTTTGCCGCTCCTAAAGCAGAATGATACAACCTCATCGGCAGCTTATTATATGCCGGCAGAGGTAAACTATTCAAATCCATGTATGTTTCGGCATCGGGATTGACAACAACTTCGTTGTCGGATTTTCTCCAGGTCAGATTGGGAATAAGATTATAAGGACTTTCTTTGGCTAATTCTGTAACTGGAATTTCCCCTTCATTTCGAACAACCATGTCGCAAATCTTGTCACGAACAAGCTCTTTGTGAAATACAGTAGGATGCGCGCCGCCCATTATTATTTTGATGCAGGGAAAAGCTTCACGTACCTTCTTCGCAATAATTATAGCACAGGTGATTTGCGGGGTGGTTGCCGTAATGCCGACAAAATCCGCAGCAGGATTAATCATGGAAATAATTTCCGGGATCTCTAATTGTAAGACAGCGGCATCTATTATTTGTGAAGTATGTCCTTGTTTATCCCATATTGCCGATAGTAAAGCTATGCCTAATGGAGGATTCTCGGGATTAATTATCCTCCATATGTTATTTGCGGAAATTTTCCGCGGCGGATTAATAAAAACAAAATTCATTTATTTAATTAATTAACAACCTGTGTTTAGTTTAAACGGTTTCTGTGTTTTCAGCAGCCTGTTAATTGTTTTTTCCGGGCAATAAGGATAAGTGACTGCCCTAATGGTGGTTTGATTATTTTTTCAGCAAATCCTAAAAAAGGCACTAACTTATCAAATATTTTCGTCTGGTTTTCAGGCAACTCTTCATTTTTAAATATTCGGCCATTGATAAACCAGCCGAATAAACCCAGGAAATTTAAATAATAGAATTTAACTATATCCAGATTTTTCCCCTGCATAAGTATTTTTAATTGCTTTTTGTTGTATCGCCGGTAATGTCCAAATGAAACATCCATTGAACCATGAAGTGTACTTAATGCCGGCACAAGAATTATTAGTCGTCCGCCCGGTTGTAAAAGAGAAATCATGTTTTCAACAGCTTTACGGTCATTTTTCAGATGCTCGAGGATGTTTAAGCAAATGATAGTGTCATACATAGTTGCAGTGAAGGGAGATGAATCAATATTCTGGATATCTGCCCTGAAGACGTTGAAATTTTGTTTATCGCGAAATGAATACTTGGCATTTAAATAATCAATATAGCTTTGTTCGATATCGATGAGGGTCAACTTATTTTTAAAAATAATAAAGTCGGTAATATTTCCGATTCCCGCGCCAACTTCCAGGATATTGTTACCGATAAAATTTTTAATATTATTGTATATCCAGCGGTTATAGTTATAGCGTTCGGATAACAGCAGCAAGGAATGCTTTACTTTGTCTTTGTCAGATATTGTTTCTTTGATGTTGTACTCTCCTTCCAAAGGCTTAGTGTTGACATTATACTCATATAAGGATGCAATGCAATTCTCGATTTTTTAAAGTAACTTTTATTTGACTCAATTCAACTGAAATAATGATTAAGGGTTGATTTATAGCTTAAAATATTACTTTACAAGAAAAACTGCAAATATTAGGTTGTGGCGCTGTTGTAATGCGAAATACGCTGTTCAATCAAGATTATAGAAAAATTGATTAATAAAGATTATGGCATTACGGGAATTATCAGTTAATAAGCACGAATTATCCGAAGCATCACCTCTTCAAAGATTTTTTCTTTTCTTCAACAGATGGAATGGTTTTGATTTATTAGTAGCACTGCTCTGTGCGGCGAGTTTCTGCTGCAGCTGGATTGAATCCATTGTTAATTATGACAATCTTCATTGGGGCAGCGCTTATCTTTGCGCACTGGATTTAAAGAGAGGAGCTATCCCGCATTCGCAGGCACTCATTTTCTATGGATTTTTCCAGACATGGTTTCACAGCATTGCGTTAACCGTGTTCGGGGAAAGATTGATGAGTGTGGGAATTATAACAGGGCTATTTTATTCTCTTACATTATTCTTATCTTATCGGGTTTTTCTCCGGTTCATGCCTAAACACTTAAGTTTTATTGCGGTACTGTTCATTTTTCTGATTCATCCGTATGTTTTTTATCCGGCTCCTAATTATTTCATGTACACATTTCAGTTGCTGGCGCTGATTTTTTGCTTAAAGTATTCCGAAAATCGGTTTAACGGTTTTCTGGCAGGAATTTTTATCAGTATATCGTTACTTTCGAGGTACTCTTCGTTTATCGCCATTCTTCCGCCATTTATAGTTTTACTCGGTTGGGAATTTTTTACCGTTCAGGGCACAAAAAAACGCATCATCGAAAAAATCGCGATCGTGGGTGCAGGACTTATCGTTCCTTTAATAATATTTGCCGTGTATTTGGCAATGAATTCCGCACTGGGTAATTTCTTTTATCAGATGGGGATAACATCCAAAGTATGGGGCAAAGTCGGCAGCGTTGACACCTATTTGAATTTTATAGCTTCTATGCTCCAAATCAATGAGAGTTATGCCTCTGATCTTCGGGGTAAATTCTTCACATTAATATTGATAGTCTGTTTATTCATAATTTTTCGTGAAGGCATTAGAAAAATATTCTATCAACCTGTAATGTCGGCATACGCACATTACAATATCGCCGCGGTATGCCTGGTAACAGTCTTCGGATATTTTAATTCATTGCACGTCTATGAGACATTCCGGTTGGTCAACGGAGCTTCTTTGGGAATTGGTATAGTTGTTTTCGTCCTTTATAATTTTTTCTCTCAGACCATAAAACCGGTAAAGTATTTGATTGTCCTTTCCGGTGTTCTGCTGTGTTTATATTTATCAGCTACCATGTTTTTTGTTAAAACCACTTCGTCGTATTATCCCTGGAAAATGGACGTTTTGTTCAACAATGGAGTAACCAATAAAAATATTGCGATATTCAAAGGCAAGCTTTTATCCAAGGAGTATAATGATTTCTATCAGGAAGTGTTTGATGCAATCGCGCCTTATAAGAAGTCGTGTTACATTCTTAATTATACATCAGATGTGATCGCTTTTTTAATCAACGATTTGCCGCGCATACAGAGCGCACCGATATATTTCAAATGGCTGGATGATGTTTCCAAACAGGCGGAAATAGTAGACCGGAATCAGGCTGTCATACTTTGCTATAAGGCATTACATTTGCCGGATTATAAGATCATTTTTAATAAAAAATGGCCCGCTGAAATACCATGGATGGAAAGTGATTATTTGTTCATTTATGCGCCAAAGCATTGCGCCAATGATGTTCCTGCACCGTTTGGAAACTTTGATTTGCGCAATCATTAATACGTATCTTAATGACAGTCGAATAGGGACTCAATATTTCAGAATAAATATTTCTTTGACACACAAACCCGTTCTTCATATACTTTTGCCGTGAATAATGAAATTCTCATTCAAGAAAAAGCAACAGAGGATTGCGGTCGTAAGAAAAAACACGACTGTCTCGTAATCTTTCTTGTACTTATCGTTACTGCTCTTGTTTTTTCCGGCAGCCTGGCGCTTGATTGGACCAACTGGGACGATGATTTGTTAATTTACGAGAACCGTTTGGTAAAAGAGGGAACAATCAATGAGATTTTCACAAAACCTGCCGATTATAATACCTATAATCCGCTGGTGATTATTTCTTTCGCGTTGGAATGGAAGCTGGTAAAGGATGCGCCTTTTCTTTATCACCTGGATAACTTGTTATTGCACTTGCTCTGTACGTTATTGGCTCTATTGTTTTTCCACCGCATGGGTCTTTCTATCTTGTGGAGCGGCTTTGCAGCCCTGCTTTTCGGTATCCATCCCATGCGGGTGGAATCCGTGGCATGGGTTACCGAACGCAAGGATCTGCTCTACGGATTCTTCTGCCTGGCAGCGCTGCTTACCTATATTCACTACATTGTTTCGGGGAAAAACAAACAACTGTTGCTTGTCTTTATCTTTTTTGTGTTGTCTCTTCTTTCCAAAGGGCAGGCTGTATCATTACCTTTTGCTCTGATTTTGCTGGACTGGTATTTTAAAAGAAAGATTGACCGGAAAGCTATAATGGAGAAGGTGGTTTTCTTTACGGTTTCTCTGATAACTGGTCTTATGGGCAGTACATTTTTTATAAAAAATGTTTACATTACAACCGACAGCAGAGCCATTGTAAATGCGTTTAACTTTCTGGAACAGATTATCTTGGGTGGATATGCCTATACCGTGTACATATTGAAGTCGGTTTTTCCTTATGCTACATCGGCATTGTATCCGTTACCAACTGCGTTTCATATAAAACACTGGGCAGGAGCGGCAATCGCAGTCGTTATATTTTTTGGCGCTTTAGCCGTCTGGCGAAAGTGTCGTTTCGTAACTTTCGGTGTGTTATTCTTTACCTTTAATATTTTCTTGCTTCTTATGCCATTTTTAGCGAACGAGTCCGCCTTCCTTAATGACCATTATACTTATATTGCCTATGTCGGTCTGTTTTTCGTTGTTGCCATGGGTTTGCAGCAATTATCGGAAAAAGTTCCAAAACGATTTATTGCAAACGGACTTGCTATGATCCTGTTGATCATTTTTTGTGCATTAACAATAAAGTATATTCCCGTATGGAAAAATAGTGAGACTCTGTGGACATATATAATCGAAAAATATCCCGGTAAAATAGCGATCGCCTATCTCAACAGGGGACATTATTTTTATAAAAACAACCAGTCCGATAAAGCTCTTAACGATTTCAATACGGCTATTGAGATAGATCCCGAGTATCCGTTAGCCTATCTGGACCGCAGCTCCGTCTATTTAGATAGGAACGATATCGAAAAAGTATTACAGGATTACAATAGCTATCTTGGATTCCTGCCTCCTTTCTATATTAATGGTAATGTTCCCAATCCGCTTGTCTCGGACGTACTAGGTAACAGGGGGGTGATTTATTCTAAAAAGGGACTATACGAAAAAGCTGTGGTTGACTTTGAACTGGCCATCAGATTAAAACCACTCAATCCCATCAACTATTTAAACAGGGCTTATGCGTATTACAGTTTAGGGCGCCTTGCCGAAGCAAAACAGGATGTGCTGACTGCGCGGAGAATGGGCGCTGCTATAGATCCTGCATTTGAGAAGTTACTTGAGTTATGATAAATATAATAGAAATCATACTGCTGCAAGATCCTGTTTTTCTGTCTTAGGTAGATTTCACTATTGAATTGACATGCAATAACAATTCACCTAGACTCCTGTATCAAAGGTAGTCTTTATTAAAAAATCAAACAAGTATACTATGCGGCCTTTAAAAATATTCCTTGCCAGTCTGGGATTCAGAAAATCGGTTTTGGGTGCCACACCGCCCCTCGGGATAATGTACGTTGCGGCTTACATCCGGCAGAAATTTAATGTCGAGATACGGATTATTAATCAGAAATTAAATAATATATCCGACGATGAAATCGTAAAACAGGCTGAAGAATTTGAAGCTGATGTAGTCGGGTTGAGTATGCTGACCACCAACGCGTATAGTCTTCCATATATTACAAGAAATCTAAAAGCCACGCTTCCCGCTGCATTAGTAGTTTTGGGTGGCCCGCATGCTTCCGCTTTTGGAAAAAAATCACTGGAGGATAACCTGGCCGATGTGGCGGTGCCGTACGAGGGAGAACTTACTTTTGAGGCATTGATCAATGCCTATTTCGAAGGAGGCGACATATCCGAAGTGCCCGGTATATTCAGGCGTACTGAAGACGGCATAGTCGCCAATCCCGGAGTTATTCCATTAGTGGAAGATATCGATACGCTGCCGTTTCCGGCATACGATCTTATCGATCTTAAAGCATACTGGAAGGTCAACGCCATGACGCCTATAATGCATATGAAGTATGCCCCTCTTTTCAGCAGCAGAGGATGTCCTTTTAAATGCATTTACTGTCACAGGATTTTCGGAGACAGATTTCGTGTTCATTCGGCGCAGAGAATTTTTGAAGAAATGAAATTTTACATCAAAAGATATGGCGCCGATAGTTTTGAGATCTACGATGATATTTTCAATCATGACAGAAAAAGGATGTTTGAAGTTTGCGGACTTATCGGAAAACTTGAAAATAAGGTCAAGTTGTTTTTTCCCAATGGGCTGCGGATGGATGAACTGAACAAAAATTCAATTGACTCTCTTGCTGATGCAGGTATGCGCTACTGTGCCTGTCCGCTGGAATCGGGATCGCCGCGAATTCAAAAGTTTATGGGAAAACGTCTTGATATACAAAAATACCTGGAGAATGTGGAATATATAGCATCGAAAAAAATATTTACTCAAGGCTTTGTAATGATGGGATTTCCATCTGAAACAGAAGAGGATTTAAAACAAACAATGGATGTTGCCTGTCAGTCGCGGCTTCACGTTGCAACAGTCTTCATTCTTACTCCTTTCCCTAATACAGAAGTATATGATATTGTCTTAAAAAGACATCCTGAAAAACTAAGGAATATCTGCTATGATGATAAAGAATACTTAAATATGAAACACAATTTTTCGGATGTTTCGGATGGAATGCTGTTTTACTATCAGAGAAAGGCAAACAGGAATTTTTATCTGAATGCCAACAGGGTGTTTCGTATTCTGAGGGACTTTCCCCAAACACACAGACTTCCCACTTATATTCCTGAATTTTTTAAAAGGATTTCGCAGGGCATCTATTAGGAGCATTGATACTTTTCCCTTTCCTTTCAAAAGCAAATCATTGATTTTCAGTTACTATTGCATTGACATACAGCAGCAATTCACCTAGACTTCAGCCTCTAAAAGAAAATTATTATCAAAGAAATCAAGCAGGTTTTCTATGCGGCCTTTAAAAATATTCTTTGCCGGCCTTGGATTTCGAAAGTCAGTTTTAGGCACGACACCGCCTCTCGGGCTAATGTATATCGCGGCTTATATCAGACAGAAGTTCAATGTTGAGATACGTATTATTAATCAAAAAGTGAATAACACGCCGGATGATGAGATCGTAAAACAGGCTAAGGAATTCAGAGCCGATATAGTCGGGTTGAGTATGCTGACCACCAACGCATACAGTCTTCCTTATATTACAAAAAATTTAAAAGCCTCGCTTCCTGATGCATTGATAGTTATCGGTGGTCCGCATGTTTCGGCTTTTAAAGAAAAATCGCTGGAAGGAAACCTGGCCGATGTAGCGGTGCCGTACGAGGGAGAACTTACTTTCGAATCGTTGCTTAACGCTTATTCCGGAAATGGTGACATATCCGGTGTAACCGGTATATTCAGGCGCACTAAGGACGGAATAGTTGCCAATCCGGGAATTACTCCATTTGTGGAAGATATTGATACGCTGCCGTTTCCCGCTTACGATCTTATTGATCTCCATGCATACTGGAAAATCAATGCCATGACGGCTTTGACACACAAGAAATACGTCTCTTTTTTCAGCAGCCGCGGTTGTCCTTTTAAATGTATTTACTGTCACAGGATTTTCGGGGACAAATTGCGTATTCATTCGGCGCAGAGAATTTTTGAAGAAATGAAATTTTATATGAAAAAATACGGCGTTAATAGTTTTGAAATTATCGACGATATTTTCAATCATGATAAAAAAAGAGTGTTTGAAATTTGCGAACTCATCGGGAAACTGGAAAACAAAGTGGGGTTATCTTTTCCCAACGGACTGAGGGTTGATGAACTAAGCGACAACATAATCGACGCTCTTACTGACGCAGGAATGTATTACTGTTCCTGCCCTTTAGAATCGGGATCTCCTCGGATTCAAAAGGTGATCGGGAAAAATCTCAATATCCGGAGATATCTGGAGAATGTGGAATATACGGCGTCCAAAAAAATATTTACCTATGGATTCGTGATGATGGGATTTCCAACCGAAACCGAAAGCGATTTGAAACAAACACTGGATGTTGCCTGTCAGTCAAAACTTCACGCCGCATCCTTCTATACGCTGACTCCTTTTCCGAACACAAAAGTGTACGATATTGCCATGAAAAATAATCCGGAGAAGCTCAAAAACATCAATTATGATGATAATGAATATTCGCATATGAAGCACAATTTTTCAGATGTTCCCGATGAGATGTTGTTTTACTATCAGAGAAAGGCAAACAGGGATTTTCACATGAATCCTTCCAGGATATTCCGGATTCTGAGAGATTTCCCTCAGAGGCGAAGAATCCCGACTTATATCCCTGAATTTTTCAAAAGGGCTTCGAAAGGTGTTTTCAGTTAATACATAACCAAATAAAATATTTGAGACAGATTGCCGATTGTGCTGTTTTTATAATTTTCCGATATCACTTCTGAACCAGAACTTGTTAAAGAATAGTGCAGGTTCTACACTACAAAAGGCATCACATTGGTTGCAGTCGGCAAGCTGCCTTCTTATCCGGGCGTAGTTTTTGCTATACCAGAATTCCTTGATGGACTTGCCGCGGATATTACCTATTGCCTTTTCTTCAGCTAATAAATACATGCACGGAAACACATTACCTAATGGATCGATACCTATGTCCGAGATAGGCGAGAAGCATTTTATCCTTAACCTTTTATTGGCGCTTCTTTCAATCATATAATCAAGATATTCAGTTGAAATATCCAAAATTTTGTTGCGGCCTTTGAGCTTTTTAAATTTTCTGAAAAGATCAACCATCTTTGCATCGAATTCTTCGCTTCGGTAATTTTTGATGTTACCGTACTCGAGGACAGGGTAAGTGGCTACGAGATCTACGTTCATGCTTTTAATGAAGTCAATTATCCCCATGGCATTATCAATATTTTCGTTCATCAGAATAAAATTTACAGTGACGATGATGTTCTTTTTCAATAAATTTCTGAAATAGACGATGTTCTTGATTCCTTCGACGGCTTCATTAAATTTGTCAACGCCCCTTATTTGCTTGTATGTCAAGGGATCCATGCAATCCAGAGAGAGAGTTATTATGTCACAATTAGTTTCAATTAATTTCCGGGCGAGATTCTTGTCTGAAAGAATTATGCCGTTTGTGCTGACTTGCGTAATCAGACGCTTCGATTTGACATAAGAAATCATCTCCAATATATCTTCCCTCATAAAAGGCTCTCCGCCCATAAAAGAAAAAACTGACGCGCCCAGGTCGGCAAGTTCATCTGTAATTCGCCTGAACTCATCAATATCCATTTCTTCCGTTGATGACCTTCTTGTCACATCACACATCTTGCAAAAAGAATTACATCGCCATGACGGCACAAATGTAACATTTACCGGGCCGACAATATTTTTTTGAAGATATGCGGAAGCGACAACACCGGCCATGCGGACCGCGTTTT
>MAEO01000234.1:34312-34590 GCA_001683985.1 Smithella sp. M82 | reverse complement strand
GAATTACATCGCCATGACGGCACAAATGTAACATTTACCGGGCCGACAATATTTTTTTGAAGATATGCGGAAGCGACAACGCCGGCCATGCGGACCGCGTTTCGGGGAAACCACAACAGATCGCCTTCTCTAATCTTTGCTTTAAGGATTTTAAGAAATTTGCTTCTCATCCTGAGGAATTCTATTTTGTATTTTATGTCATCCGAACGGTGAATTTATAATGCCCGTTATAATAATAGTCAATTGCTTTTTTAGCTTCTGTTTTTAGCTTCTTTTAA
>MAEO01000234.1:0-34302 GCA_001683985.1 Smithella sp. M82 | reverse complement strand
ATTTTGTATTTTATGTCATCCGAACGGTGAATTTATAATGCCCGTTATAATAATAGTCAATTGCTTTTTTAGCTTCTGTTAGAATAAAAATGTATATGAGTTGTTTTTAAGTTGTTGGTTCACATGGTTGAAATTTTTTTGTATTCGTTTGTATTTCTAAAACAATTTTGATATGAATGCATTATCAAATAAAGAAACATGTTTTGAAACTTACGTCTGCCTTTCTTAACTTTTTTAAAGTGCCGTCATTATGAAAAAGAATATAAATTCCAGCCAACTTTTCCCCTTTGTTATTTCTTGCAGCTTTTTCATTGCGGCCGCAGTATTCGGATGGTTCAAACTGCGATACGGCTTTAATTTTACCGATGAAGGCTGGAACATGACAGAAGCCTGGCGACTTGCCGCCGGCGATGACTTTTCCCATGACAAATTTACCGGCGCGCTCAGGTCTGCGCTGTTTATAAATTTTCTTGTTTTTAAGTTCTGCCCGGAAATAACATTGCTCGGTTTTCGGGAACTGCAATTTTTTCTTACTATTGTTTCGTTATTATTCTTTAGTTTTGCTCTGTTTAAAGTCAGCAAAGCATTCTGGTTTCAACCGATTGTTTTTTCTTTGTTTGCTTTTACGGGACTTGAGCCGATGGGCGCAATTTCGAATCTTAACTATTATACTTATCTTCATCTGTTTATCACTTTCTTTTCGGCATTCTTTATCCTGGCATTGCAGCAGCAATCGGTTCTGTTGAAAAAGATTTTATATGCTGTAGCGGGAGTATTTTTGTGGCTGATAAGTTTCAGTATGCTCCATATGAGTTTTGTCGTCATTTCGGTAATTATATTGTTTGTCGTTATCATAAAAATAAAGTTAGAGCCTTTTGACTTTACCCCGTTTGACCCGGAAAATCCCGCTTTTCAAAGCGGAGATGAATGGAAAATGAAATTAAAGCAATCAGGAAAGCCCCGGCCTTTAGGCCGAGGTCTAACGGGGTTTACTTTAAAAGACTTATGTTTTGTTCTATTGCCGGTTATATTGTTATGGATGATTTTCATCGGTATTTACGGGAATGCATATATTCAGAATGTCATTTCATCGGTTCAAGTGATTCTTTCGCCGTTGAATCCCTCATCTGGTTCGCTGATTTACATTAATTGGGAAACTTTAAAGTATGCCATCATTGTACTTTTGTTTATGGTTGCATTTTTATGGAGCACAAAAATAACAAAGACATTTCCTTTACTGGGAGTTTTGTCGGTATTTGCAATATTGATGTTTGTGATTATTGATACGACTTTTTTCGGCTTAATAACACGTTATCATCGTGGTGTCCTTGATGGCTGGTCAAATCGTCCTCTGTGGTTTGCCGCTTTACTGGCGGCATCATATTTTTTATTCGTTTGTTGCCTCATATTCAAAACAGTTAAGAAAAAACCATGGAGCAAATTTGAATTAGTTGCTCTTGTCCTGTTTATTCCCTGTATTATAGCCGCAATTAACAGCAACATTCTTTCCAATCTGGGCATGGGGACAGCACTCTACTCTTCTATCACGGCTGTGGCGGCGGTAACATACATGATCTTGTCCATGGATACCATCAAAAGAAGAACATACCTTGTGCAATTGGCTGTGATAACTTTGTTTTTTGCTCCTTTTTACTATTCCACGGCATGGTCCGACTGGAAATTTACTTTTTTTGATGTGGCTCCTGAACAGATGAATGCCGAGATAGAAACAGGATTCGGTCGGGGTATTAAAACCAATCAGATTTATAAAAATTTATACGAGTGGATCAGTGCAACGTCGCAAGCATATTCGAATAAGGATGATTATGTGATTTCTTATATTGTATCACCGATGGTGCATATGATCGCCCGGCGCAGACCGGCCCTCGATGAATCCCATATTCATTTTGCCGAGTATCCCGAAGATTATTATAATAAATCAATAGAGTTTATGAAAAGTCGTGGACGTAATCCGAAACTGGTTTATGTGTTTGAAGCGATACCGGCCCTGCAGCCTATTGATCTGAAAGAGTCTCTGCGTTTATGGCAAGACAGACAAATTTCTTTTCCTTCCAATGATCCGATTACCCGGTACGTTCTGGCCAATATGACACAAATTGACAGTTTCCCGCTTGCTGAAGATTTGGCCGTCAGATGTTTTATTGATAATTCGTCCATGCCTGGTGTATTGAAACATAAACTGAACACTAATCCGGCTAATCCGAAATTTAATTAACTCAAGGGGGTCTTGTGCAAAAAGGCGGTGATCTTGATAACATCGAAAATACAAAGGCCTATCGTGAAATTTTGAGGAAACTTCATGAAACTCATGTTGAACACTGAGGTCTCATTATGAAAGATAAAATAAAATCCGGCCGGCTGCTGCCTTTTTTTATATCGTGTGGCATTTTTGTTGCGTCAGCCATATTCGGATGGTTCAAATTGCGCTATGGTTTTAATTTTACCGATGAAGGCTGGCACATGACAGAAGCCTGGCGGCTTGCCGCCGGCGACGACTTTTTCCGTGACCATTTTACAGGCGCAATCAAATGTGTAACGCTGATTAATTTTCTCATTTTTAAGTTTTATCCCGATATAACATTGTTAGGTTTTCGGGAATTGCAATTTTATCTTACTATTGTTTCGCTGTTGTTCTTTAGTTTCGCTCTGTATAAAGTCAGCAAAGAGTTCTGGTTTCAGCCGATTGTATTTTCTCTGTTCGCGTTTACAGGACTTGAGCCTATGGGCGCGATCTCGAATCTTAACTATTATACTTATCCCCATATGTTTATTACACTCTACCTGGCCTTTTTCATCCTGGGATTGCAGCAGCAATCGGTTCTGTTGAAAAGAATCTTATATGTAACGGCAGGGATATTTTTATGGCTGATAAGTTTCAGTCTGCTCCATTTGAGTCTTGTCGTCATTTCGGCGGCCATATTGTTTATTGTTGTCAAAAAATTCCAATTAAAATTTCTTGATTTTACCCCGTTAGACCCGGAAAGCCCCGCTTTTCAAAGCGGGGATGAATGGGAAATGAAATTAAAGCAATCGAGAAAGCCCCGGTCTTTAGGCCGAGGTCTAACGGGATTTACTTTGACGGATCTATGTTTTGTTTTGCTGCCGGTTGTGTTGTTGTGGATTATTTTTATCAGTATTTACGGGCAAGCTTATATTCAGAATGTCATTTCATCGATTCACTGGATACTTAATACTTCTCTTTACCCGGCCGGTTCGTTAATTAACATCGATTGGAATACCTTTAAATATGTCATCATTACAATGGTTTTTATAGTGGCCTTTTTAGGGAGCGCTAAAATAACGAGGATAATTCCTTTAATAATCGTCTTATTAATACTGGCAGTAATGATGTTCATGGCTATTGATACGGATTTATTCGGATTAATAAAACCTTATTATCACGGGTATTATAACGGCTGGTATAGCCGTCCCATGTGGTTTGCCGCTTTACTGACATCGGCATATTTTTTGTTTGTCTGTTGTTTCGTGTTCAAGATTGTTAAGAAAAAACCGTGGAACAACTTTGAATTGCTTGCTCTTGTTCTCTTTATCTCCAGTATAATAATGGCTGTCGACAGCAGCATTTTTTCCGCTTTGGGATTTCTGGCGGCGCTTCATTCTTCCATCCCTGCTGTCGCGGCAATGACATGCGTGATTTTATCCATGGAAACAATTAAGAAAAAAATCTATCTCGTCCAATTGGCTATTTTAATTTTGTTTTTTTTTCCTTTTTACTACACGACGGCGTGGTCCGATTGGAAATTTACCCTTTTTGATGTGGCTCCTGAACAGGCAAGCGCTGAAATAGAAACCGGATTCGGCAAGGGTATCAAGACCAATCAGGTTTATAAAAACTTATATGAGTGGATCAGCGCGACATCACAAGCTTATTCCGGAAAAGATGATTATATAATTTCTTATGTCTCTTCTCCTATGGTGCATATGATTGCCCGACGAAGACCTGCTCTGGATGAATCGTTCCTTTTTTTTATGATAATACCGCAAGATTATTTTAGTGCATCAGTGGAATTTATGAAAAATCGGGGACGCGATCCTAAACTGGTTTACGTGTTTGAAGCAATGCCTGCTCTGCAACCTGTTACATTGAAAGAATCGATGCGTTTATGGCAAGGCAAAGAAATTTCTTTTCCCTCCGATGATCCGATTACCAAATATGTTCTGGCCAATATGACACTGACAGATAGCTTTACGATTCAGGATGGATTAACCGTAAGATGCTTTCTTGATAATGCTTCTTTAGCAAGTGTTACCGGGAATAAACTGAAAATCAAATCTGCCAATTAGAATCTGAATTTGTTCATAAATTGATTTTTAACAACCTGTAGTCTTTCAATCTTCTAATAAGATAAAGAATCTGTCTGTGATCGACCAGTTTTAATAATCTTAAGAATATTTTAGGCCTTAAATAAAATTTTCTAAAGGCAGTTGATTGCGCGGACAGTAATTGTTTTCCTGTCATACCATCGGGTATCCATTCCGGTTCTTTATAGCTTTCTTTATTCCAGTTCGGAACAAATTTGCCTTTTAGTGTTTCCCATAATTCGGAACCGGGCAAAACATCCAGAATTATAAATTGCGCCCGCGATAATTTTGATCTGACAGCAAAATTTATACTTTCTTCAATGGTGGATGTAGTTTCCCCCGGTAAGCCGAAAATAAAAAAACCCTGACAGGCAATGCCGACCTTGTCGGCTATTTCAATTGCTCTTTCAATGGCGTCTATCGATTCTCTTTTTTTAGTATTTTTTAAGATCTGAGGATTGGCTGATTCAATGCCATAGGCAAAATAATAACATCCGCTGTCCTTCATTAATTGGATAATTTCCTCATTCACTTCGTCGGCGCGTATTCCGTTGGGACAAGCCCAATTAACATTTATTTTTCTTTCTATTAATAAACGGCATATTTTTTCTACGTTGTCTCTTTTTAAAGTAAAATTATCGTCTTCGAAATGTATTTCTTTTACTTTAAAGGTTTTAACCAGATATTCGATTTCCGCAACAACGTTTTCCGGAGTTCTGAATCTTATTTTTCTGTCGAAAAATTGAGGACTGGCGCAGAATGTACATTCATAGGGACAGCCGCGGCTGGTAATAATCACGCCAACGGGAAATCCCTTTATCAGAGCCCCGTGTGGAGCTCGGGGGTAGCTACTCGGATTCATTTGTTCCCAGTCAGGAAATGGAATTTCATCAAGATTTTCCGCTGTCGGTGATTTTACTATCACCTGTCGTTCGTCTTTTAAATTCTTTAAAGAGTAAACACCTTGAATATTGTCGTTTTGAAAATTTCTCTTGACTAATTCAAGAAACGATAGTTCTCCCTCACCGCACACCACATAATCGGCTTGCGAATCAATCAGTGTTTGATACGGCAAAAAAGTAGGGTGCGGGCCGCCGATAATAGTTGTAATTTTATTTCTTTTTAATTCTTTGGATAATAAGACAGCCTCTCTATAGAAAGCGGTAAGACAGGTTATTGCCACAGCATCAGGTTTTAATCTTAAAATCTTACCGACCATTTGGTTCAGTTTTAGACTTTCCTTTAACCCGTCAATAATTACGGTATCTGTTCCGGACTTTTTTAGATATGACGAAAGATAACCCAATCCCAGCGGAGGTGTTATTATGTGACTTTTATAATTTGGTCTTACCAACGCAATTTTCATCTCAGGCTTTTACATTTCTCAATTTATATAATTGCTTTACTAATGTTATTCCGAGTCTGCCGATTTTTGCCGGAGAAATAGAAGAAATACCGGAAGGACGCTCAGTAAAAGTAATTTTCTGCCAAAAAATCTTCTCCTTATTTTTTGTAATCATTACCGATAAAAGTGTATTGGGAAGAAAAAAATCATCGGGTATTGCCGGCATATATTTACGCAGGCATTCAGCTTTCATCAGGCGAAAAGGTGTATTCGCATCTTTTACAATAACCTTAAATATTATAAGTATTACTACCTTAAGTGTTTGTGAAATAAAGCGTCGAACCAAGCCGTCACCGCGTTTAGGTCGATAGCCGATAATAAAATCATAATTATTCCGCTTTTCCCAGAATTGCCAAAAATCACCGGATTTCGTTTGACCATCAGAATCTGTTTGAAAAATCCAGTCAGTATTTTCGGCTATGGCATATTTGTAAGCAGAGGTGCATGTTGGCCCATGTCCGGCGTTTTCTTTATTAACTACTACGAGGCTTGGATATCTGCTGCGGATGCTTTTTAAAACTCTTAACGTGTTATCTTTGCTTCCATCATTGAATATTACCAGTTTGCTGTCATGTCCGATTCTTTCAATTATGTTATGCCATTCATTCACAGCATTGGCTATCATACGCTCTTCGTTATAGGCGGGCATGACAATGTAAAGTTTATCCATGATTATATTATTACTTTATAAATGTCCGCAAAATCAAGGAAATATTGGTCAATGAGCTGTTTCAAAAAAATTTTGCTTTAGAATCTTTTTGAAAAATCTTCTGATAAAAAATATCCCTTGACAAGGTGAAGCAGCCTTTCTAAAATTAAGAAAAGTTTATAAAAAATACGTTTATATTCTTATGATGGTGAAGAGCATGGAAGTGATTTGCAAAAACTGTAAGTTCAAAAAAGATCATACCGATTATATCTTTGTCGGTACGGGCGGGTGACACACTGTCGGATCGGTTGAGGTCCGGAAATGCCCAAGGTGTGGGTATAAAATCGTAATTAGCGACGGAGAAATTCCTGATGTGAATCAAGGTGCGGCAGAAGACAGCGGCATCAAAATATGTTAAAGATGAGAACGACGTTCTTAATCTGTCATGCCCGTTAAATCAGATACTTTTAAGGCTGTATGCGGGGTAGACTTCGCCCCGAGCAAGGCGACTAATTCAATTTGGTAGTCCCACGGGGACTTGAACCCCGGTTTCCGGCGTGAGAGGCCGGCGTCCTAACCACTAGACGATGGGACCGTGGATTACTGACCGGTTGCATTTCTGCCGGTCATATTTGAGGGTTGAATATCTATTTAATCAGACTATAAAAGTCAAGGCAAAATTGAAATTGCAGAGCTGTCGAAAAATGAAGAATTAATTTTGCTTTTCGATATAATTGATTGCTTTCTGAAGCCTTCTGTATACGCGTTCCTTTCCTAAGGTAACCATTATTTCGTCAATGCCTGGACTTACGGTTTTTCCGGTTAATGCAACACGCAGAGGTTGTGCGATTATCTTGAACTTTATGTTTTTCTCCTTGGTAAAATTCATTAAAAATTCTTCTAGGACTTTTTTACTAAAATTCTGAACGGAAAGAATAGTTTCAATCAGCGCCTTCAAATAGGGCGAGACGTCGGCTGTCAGGAATTTTTTAGCGGCCTGTTCTTCATATTTAATCTCGTCGGCAAAATAGAAATCCGCCATATCGGCAAGTTCTGCAAGTGTTTTTACCCGCGGTTGTAAATCGGCAATTACTTTTTGTGTAAAGTCGGTATCGTCTGTATTAATTCCGGCAGGCCACAAAGATTTCATTTCTTCTCTTAACCGTTCAGGAGAAGATTCCTTTATATAATATGCGTTAAGCCAGAGAAGTTTTTCCGGATTGAAAACGGCCGGTGATTTACCGACGGCATCCAGATCAAATAGTTCAATTAAATCTTTCTGTGAAAATATTTCCTGATCCCCATGTGCCCAACCCAGACGTACCAGATAATTGACCAGCGCTTCCGGCAGATATCCCATTTCCTTATAGGCCATGACTGATGTTGCACCGTGGCGTTTGCTGAGGCGTGTTTTGTCGCTTCCCAGAATCATGGGAACGTGGGCGAATTGGGGAACATCAAACCCCAACGCTTGGTACATTAAAATTTGTCGCGGAGTATTGTTGACATGATCGTCACCACGAATGACATGGGTGATGTTCATAAGAGCATCATCAATGACAACGGCAAAGTTATATGTGGGATATCCGTCACTTCGTTCGATTATCAAATCGTCAAGTTCTTCATTGTTAAAGACAATTTGGCCTTTGATGAGATCTTCCACGACAGTTGAACCTGTCTGCTCACTGCGGAAACGCACAACACTGCCGCTTGTTTTTTTTAAATTTTTGTCACGGCACATGCCGTCATATTTTGGTTTTTTACCTGTCGCCAGGGCTTGTTTTCTTTTTTCTTCCAGTTCTTCAGGAGTGCAGGTGCAATAATATGCTTTTCCTTCTTTGATTAATTTTTGCACCATTTCCCTGTGTAATTCAACACGTTGTGCCTGAAAATAAGGACCTTCGTCCCAATTTAATCCCAGCCAGGTCATTGCATCAAGAATAGCCTTTGTTGATTCGTCAGTGGAACGTTGCTGATCGGTGTCTTCGATCCTTAAAATAAATTCTCCGCCATGATGACGGGTATAAAGCCAGTTAAAAAGAGCGGTTCGCGCTCCGCCGATATGTAAATAGCCGGTCGGTGAAGGGGCGAAACGGGTTCTGATTTTTTTCATTATCTTATTTCCCTTATTTTTTGTAGCCTTATAGGATTTAGATTGGGTTTTTGTCAAGCAACATGATTTTTGGAGTTAGCAAATTATGCTTGACAAGGTGGGAAAATTATAATTTACTTCACCGATTAATTATCAGGCAAAGTTTTTTATAGTAAGTAGATATTAAATGGCTAATTCTTTGAAAATTAACGTATTTCTTGTTCCGGAAGAGGGGCAGCGTTTCGTATTTTCGGAAGGGGACGCATGGTTTCAGGGGCGCTTCAGGGATGACGAAAAGCCTGGTTTCTTCCTGGAAAAGATTGATGTAGATTGTCTGATAACAGTGACTTCGGGCACGGTTTTTATTAAAGGTTCGTTTTCCGCACTGATTGATATTTGTTGTAGCCGTTGTTTGGAGCGCGCAAAACTGCCGATTGGCAGCGATTTTACTTATACGTTGATTCCCGCGAAAGCTGAAACAAGGGAAGACTTGGAACTTACGCCGGAAGAACTGGAAACAAGTTATTATCAAGGTGATTTTATTGATTTAACGCCTATTATTTTTGAACAGATAATTTTACAGATACCGATGAAAGCGCTTTGTAGTGAGGAATGTAAGGGATTGTGCCCTAATTGCGGCGTAAACCTGAACACTTCTTCTTGTAATTGTAAATTAAATGTTGTTAACGATCGTATTGCTGTGTTAAAAAATTTTAGAATAAAAAAATAATTATTAAAGAAGGATAATTTATGCCAAATCCGGTAAAGAGACATTCCAAAACCAGGCGTAATCAAAGAAGAGCGAATGATTTCTTAAAGTCGCCTTCATTGTCTTTATGTCCCCAATGCAATGAGCCGAAACTGCCTCATCGCATTTGCCCGACGTGTGAAACATATAAGGGTAGAGAATACAGAAAAGCAGAAAAGAATGCCTGGCATTATAAAGAATAATAGTATTTTGAGGGCAGTGTGTGTATAGTGCATAGCGATGCACGCAATGCTGTAATTATCGGCAATTACTCAGTGTCGGAATTTGCGATTGAGAAAAATTTATCAAGTCGCGACAGTTAATCTCAACTGTAAGCCGGGTATTTTTGCGGTAAAAAAACGTTTGCGGTATTTTCAGAATTGCAGTTTCATTAATATAGGCTGGAGGAGGAATTTGCATGACATTAGAAGAAAAAGTCATTAAACTCATTGTGGACCAACTGGATGTAACCAAAGAACAATGTGTTTTGGAAGCTTCTTTTATTGACGATTTAGGGGCGGACTCTTTGGATATTGTTGAATTACTCATGGAAATGGAAGAAGCTTTTGGTGTGGAGATAAAAGACGAAGAGCTCGAAAAAATTGTTACAATTAAAGATGTAATTGATTTTCTTAAGCAAAAGGGCGTCAATTAATTTGCCATACAGGATTTTAACCAATGAAAAGGCGTGTTGTTGTAACAGGTCTTGGGGCGCTGACTCCTTTGGGAAATTCAGTTAACCAGACATGGGAAAGCGCAGTTACTGGTAAATCCGGTATCGGCCCGATCACAAAATTTGATAGTAGTTCTTATAAATCCCAAATTGCCGGCGAAATAAAAAATTTCGATCCGGCGCAATTTGTTAATAAGCAGGAAATTCGTCGCTACGATGATTTTATTCTTTATGCCATAGCATCTTCGGAAATGGCCATGGCGGATGCCAAATTGACAATCGGTCCGGAACTCTCCGAGCGAACCGGTGTGATAATTGGTTCAGCGATAGGCGGTTTGGCAACGATAGAAGAAGAAATTGAACTTTTGCTTAATCATAATAATCCCCGCAAAATTCCCACTTTTATGGTTCCGGCAATTCTTGCCAATTCAGCTTCAGGCAACGTTTCCATAAGGTTTGGAGCAAAGGGTCCGATCAATTGTGCGGTTACAGCCTGTGCTGCGGGAACATCGGCCATAGGCGATGCTTATAAAACGATTGTCTATGGGGATGCCGATATAATGATTACCGGTGGGGTCGAAGCAGCAATAACCAGAATGGCTGTGGGCGGCTTTTCCGCGATGCGGGCGCTTTCGCAGAGAAATGATGAACCGCAAAAAGCCAGTCGCCCGTTTGATAAAGACCGTGATGGTTTTGTTATTGCAGAGGGTTGTGGTATAATTATTCTGGAGGAATTATCCGTCGCTCTGAACAGGGGCGCTCGAATATACGCGGAGCTTGTCGGTTACGGATGCACATCCGATGCTTATCACGTGGCGGCTCCACCGCCTGGTCATGAAGGCGCTGCCCGCAGTATGCGAATTGCCATAAAAGAAGCCGGTTTAAATCCTGAAGATATTGATTATATCAATGCTCACGGCACCTCAACGCCGCTCAATGATTTATATGAAACTCAGGCCATAAACTTTCTCTTTGGAGAACATGTCAAAAAGCTCATGGTCAGTTCCACAAAATCCATGACCGGTCATATGCTGGGAGCGACAGGAGGAGTGGAAGCAATCTTTGCAGTCAAATCTTTGCATGAGAATATCATTCCGCCCACGATTAATCTGGATAATCCCGGCGAAGAATGTAATCTTGATTATGTGCCTAACGTTTCCCGACGTAAAGAAATAAATACTGCCATGTCCAACACTTTTGGTTTTGGCGGTGTGAATGCCGTTTTATTATTTAAGAAGTATAGTGAGTCCCCGGTTTCAGAAGAGTAGTGCGCTGAAATTTGTTGGACAAACTATCCCCTGAACGAAGCGAATGGGGATTTTGAAAAAAAATTAAAGTAGAATTTAAGAACGAAAGAGAGAATACTTTTCATGTCTTTTTTAGAAAAAGTCGATGGGGAAGTGAACCGTGCCATTGATCTGGAAACACGACGGCAGGCCGGTAAAATTGAACTCATAGCTTCAGAAAATTTTGTCAGTGAAGCGGTGCTGGAAGCTCAAGGCTCCGTTATGACCAATAAATACGCGGAGGGTTATCCGGGGAAACGTTATTACGGCGGCTGTGAGTATGTTGATATTGTCGAAAATCTGGCGATTGACCGTTGTATACAACTTTTTGGAGCCGATCATGTGAATGTTCAGCCGCATTCGGGAACGCAGGCGAATATGGCTGTATATTTTGCTGTGGCACAGCCCGGAGATACGATTCTGGGAATGAATCTTTCTCATGGAGGCCATCTCTCTCATGGCAGTCCGGCCAATTTTTCCGGTAAATTTTATAAAATTGTTCCTTATGGCGTCAGCAAAGAGACAGAGACAATTGATTTTGATGAAGTCGAAAAGCTCGCCAAGGAACATAAACCAAAAATGATTATTGTCGGCGCCAGCGCTTATCCACGAACAATTGATTTTCAGAAGTTCCGCGATATTGCCGATGAAGTCGGTACGGTGATTATGGCGGATATCGCTCATATCGCTGGACTTGTCTGCACGGGACTGCATCCTTCGCCGGTTCCCGTTTGCGAATATGTTACGACCACAACGCATAAAACTTTACGCGGTCCGCGCGGTGGCGTGGTTATGTGCAAGGAAGCGTACGCCAGGATTCTCAACAGTAGAGTTTTCCCCGGTATGCAGGGCGGTCCGTTGATGCATGTCATTGCCGCCAAAGCAGTTGCTTTCAAAGAAGCGCTTCAGCCGGAATTCAAGGAATATCAGAAACAGATAATCAAAAACGCGCAGGCCATGGCGGATGAATTGAAAAACCAGGGATTCAGGCTTGTTTCCGGAGGAACCGACAATCATTTGATGCTGGTTGATTTAACCGATAAAAATGTTACCGGAAAAGACGCCCAGGAAGCGCTGGATCGCGCCTTTATCACCGTCAATAAAAACGGCATTCCTTTTGATGCCAAAAGTCCTCAGGTAACCAGCGGGATAAGAGTAGGCGCTCCGGCGGTGACGACCAGAGGTATGAAGGAAAATGAAATGCGCTTAATTGCTTCCTATATTGCCGATGTAATTAAAGACATTAATAATGAGCAAAAAATTAAAGCTGTCGCTGAAAAGGTAAAAATACTTTGCAACCAGTTTCCCCTTTATCAGCACAGAATTAAAAGCCTATAAAAAATGTAAAACAATTTCTGAAAAGCGTGCAATTATGGCCACTAAAAAATCATTTCCCGAAGGTTCACCGGGGAAAAATAAAAAAAGGCCCGATTGGGATAATTACTTTTTGGATATTGTCGAGCTTGTTTCCAAACGCAGCACCTGTTGTCGCAGATCAGTTGGCGCCGGACTGGTAAGAGACAGCAGAATTCTGGCTACCGGCTATAATGGCGCTCCATCACATTTGCCGCATTGCCTTGATATCGGTTGTCTTCGTGAACAGCTTAAAGTTCCTTCCGGTGAACGTCATGAATTATGCCGCGGACTGCATGCGGAACAAAATGCGATTATTCAGGCAGCTTTCCATGGAGTCAGCACCAGGGGAGCAACGCTTTACTGTACCAATCATCCATGTGTTATCTGCGCGAAAATGATTATCAATGCCGGAATTATCCGCATAGTAATTCGCGACGGCTATCACGACAAACTGGCTGCCGAGATGTTGAAAGAGGCAGGAATAAGTGTGGAACAGATCTAAACTTAAGAAAAAAGCAAGTCAATTAGAATAATGAAGTGTCCGTTTTGTGGTCATACTGAAAATAAGGTTATTGATTCGCGCATAAGCAAAGACGGCAAGGCAGTGCGTCGTCGCCGTGAATGTCTGGGGTGTACAAAACGCTTTACCACATATGAATATGTGGAAGATGTTCTGCCGATGGTTGTAAAGAAAGACGGTCGCCGTGAACAATTTGACCGGCAAAAAATAATAAACGGTATAAAAAAGGCCTGTGAGAAGCGTCCGATCAGCATGGAGTCGATAGATAGACTTGTTGAAAATGTGGAACAGGCCTGTCAGGAACTGCAAACAGAAGAAATTTCTTCCACGCTTATCGGTGAAAAAATAATGAGTGAGTTAAAAAATTTCGATGGTGTTGCCTATGTCCGGTTTGCTTCTGTGTACCGGCAATTTCGCGATGTCGGTGAATTCATGTCCGAGTTAAAGGATTTATTAAGCAAAGGTAAAAAATAAATTATGTTTACCGGAATTGTGGAAGGTATAGGCAGGATAAAACGTCTGACAGCAAAAGACGCTGATGCCATCATTGAAATTGAAACCGATATAAATCTTACGGATGTTTCCATCGGAGACAGTATCGCCGTAAACGGTGCCTGTCTTACAGTTATCTCAAAAGATCGACAAATTTTTCAGGCTGATGTTTCTGCTGAAACGCTTTCCAGAACAACACTCAAATTATTAAAGGCCGGACACAAGGTTAATCTCGAAAAATCACTGAGAGTTGGCGGTTTTGTCGGCGGTCATTTCGTTTTAGGTCATATTGATGCAACCGGTAGAATTCTTTCCCAGACCAAGAAGTCCGGTTCTCTGATTCTGGCTGTGGAAATGAATGAAAACATCTCCCGTTATATTGTGGAAAAAGGTTCGGTGGCCCTGGATGGAATCAGTCTTACCGTGAACAAACTTGAAAAAAGCCGGTTTTATGTTAATATAATTCCCCACACGGCGGCCAACACCACGCTGGTGATGAAAAAAGAAGCCGATCCGGTGAATATAGAAACGGACATTCTAGGTAAATATGTTGAAAAATTATTACAGTCTCCGCGGGGAATAGATAAAAATTTTCTGGCCGAGCATGGTTTTTTAGATAAGTAAAGGGAATATAATGGCAATCAGCACTATCAAAGAGGCAATTGAAGATATCAAAAACGGAAAAATGATAATTCTTGTTGATGATGAAGGTCGCGAAAACGAAGGTGATCTCTGCATGGCAGCTCAGTTTGCAACAGCAAAAACAATCAATTTTATGGCCCGCTATGGGCGCGGGTTGATATGTTTAACCTTGAATGAAGAAACTGCAGATAAACTTAATTTGAAACCGATGGTACAGGACAATCAGGCTCGTTTCGGGACAGCATTTACTGTCTCCATTGAAGCGCGCCACGGGATAACAACAGGAATTTCCGCTGCGGACAGGGCGACCACAATTCAGGCTGCCGTAAATCCGAAAGCGCAGCCGGAAGATTTGGTCAGTCCCGGACATGTATTTCCTATTCGTGCAAAAAATGGCGGTGTTTTAGTGCGCACAGGTCAGACAGAAGGGTCTGTGGATTTATGCCGGTTGGCCGGTTTGTTACCGGCTGGTGTGATTTGTGAAATCATGAAAGATGACGGTACAATGGCCAGAATGCCGGATCTGGAAGTTTTTGCCAGGGATCATCATTTAAAAATAGTTACTATTGCCGATCTTATTGATTATCGTATGCAGAATGAATCGCTGATCAGGCGCATGGCTGAGGCGACAATTCCAACCCGCTACGGCGGCGATTTCAAGATGATCGTTTACGAAAACGATGTTGATGATTGGCAGCATATTGCTTTGGTTAAAGGTGAAATTAAAGAAGACGATGAAGTGCTGGTACGCGTACATTCAGAATGCTTCACCGGTGATATTTTCGGTTCTCAAAGATGTGATTGCGGCGATCAGCTCCATCGGGCGATGAGCATGGTGGAAAAAGAAGGAAAAGGTGTTATCGTATATATGCGTCAGGAAGGTCGGGGTATCGGTCTGGTCAATAAAATCAAAGCCTACGCTCTGCAGGAAGAAGGCAGGGATACAGTTGAAGCCAATATCGAGCTTGGATTTAAAGCGGATTTAAGAGAATACGGGATCGGAGCACAAATTCTTGTTGATCTGGGAGTACACAAGATGAGGTTGTTGACCAATAATCCCAAAAAGATAGTCGGATTGGAAGGGTATGATATAGAAATTACGGAACGTGTTCCGATAGAAATAGACCCAAACGAAAAAAACATGCATTACATGGAAACAAAGAAAAAGAAGATGGGACATCTTTTGAAAATATAAAATTTTCTTCAGCTGTCATCCCCGCGCATCCGGCATACGCCGGAGTAAACAGCGGGAATCCGGTTTTAATATTAATAGACAAAAATTGTTTTTTTAGGGGTTATAAAAATCAAATACAAGGATGGTAATAAACAATGCCGAAAGTAATTGAAGGAAAAATCCTCGCGAAAGGAATGAAGTTTGGCATCGTAGCCAGCCGTTTTAACGATTTTATTTGCAGCAGGTTGATTGAAGGAACCATTGACGCTTTGATGAGAGCGGGAACGGAAGATAAAGATATTTCTATTTATAAAGTCCCCGGTTCTTTTGAATTGCCGTTAACAGCGAAGAAACTGGCCAAGAGCGGCCGTTTTGATGCCATAATATGTCTGGGCGCCATAATTCGCGGCGCAACTCCACATTTTGAGTATATAAGCGCCGAGGTATCCAAAGGGATTGCCGGCGTTGGTTTGGAAACAGGCGTTCCTGTAGTTTTCGGGGTATTGACAACTGATACAATTGAACAGGCAATTGAACGTGCCGGTACAAAATCGGGAAACAAAGGCGCCGATGCGGCTTTGACGGCAATAGAAATAGTTGATTTATTCAAAAAAATTTAAAATTAAAATTCCATTGGTTGCGACAAAAGCATCAAAATAATGTTGGATTGTGATAAGTTTTCCGAGGTTTGATAATTAAATGCACGGGCGTAGAAAGGCACGTGAAATTGCCTTGCAGGTTCTTTACGGTCTTAATTTTGTGAATATTGATGCGCAGGAGGCTTTAGATCTATTCTGGGGTAATTTTGTTGCTCCAAAAGCTGCTAAGGAATTTGCAGCTTTTCTGGTTCAGGGCATATGCGAACACAAGGAGGAACTGGATAAGCTTATTGCCGGCTGTTCGGATAACTGGTCTCTGGGACGCATGTCCAGAGTGGATATAAATATTTTACGTCTGGCAGTTTTTGAGTTTCTCTATTGCGAGGATATTCCTCCGAAAGTTACTTTGAATGAAGCTGTCGATTTGGGAAAAACTTTCGGTTCGGAAAATTCCGGCTCTTTTATCAACGGTATATTGGATGCTCTTAACCTGCAATTAAATACTAAAAATGCAGCTGACCATCTCGACAGAAAATCCTGACCTTCCCAAACATGAATGTCTTGTTCTGGGCATTTTTGCGGATGAAAAACCACCCCGTGGAACAAACGGTTTAATTGATTGGCGCCTTAACGGTATGATTTCCAGGGAAATAAAAGAGGGAAGAATCAATGGAACATTCGCAGAAAAAACGGTTATTCCATTTCCTGGGCGAATTGGCGCCGAGATTCTTTTCCTGTTTGGTTTAGGAAATATATCAGATATTAATTACGATAAAATTTATAATGCCGCCTACCTTATTGCGGAAGCCGTTTATGGAATGTCCAGGCATAGCCTTGCATTTGTTCTTTGTGGGGAAGGTCGGACCGGCCTTGTCATTGCGAATATTGTGGAAGCAATGATTACAGGAATATTTGATTTTATATCGACGGATATAGAAAAAATCTCCAGCATCAATTGTTGTCTGGTCGCTCCTCCTAATCATTTTAAAGAAGTGTTGTTAGGAATTCAACAATTTAAAGCAAATGTCAACGATAAAGGTTCTGTAGATATCAGCGCGCTGGAAAATAATTTCATCTGATATTTTCAACTAACAAATCTTTTTTGAACGTGTCAATTCTTAAATACATAAGCTCTTCACCAAATTGCCTTTAAAGATACAACGACTTAACGGCGCATTTTAGTTTATTATAGTTTTGTCAGCCATCCTTTCCCTTGCAAATGTATGCCTGCCTTCATAGTGGCCAGAAAAGTTGAACGAAGGGCATCACTTAAGAGAGCTTTTTTAACAGAAGGTATTCTCAGGAATCCTCCTACAAACCCGCGCATGAAATCCTGTGTTTTGCTCTGGGGATTGTCAAAAATATGATTTTGTAAATTACCTGCTTTGAGCGCCTGCAGGACAATCCTTGCGAAGGTTGTTTCAGGTGTAATAACACGTTTTTCACGTTGAACGAGTTTCATTGCATTTGTAGGGCATGCTGGAGCGCAAACGCCGCAGCCAATACAGAAGTCTTTGTTTATTATGGCGTCCTTTAAAGATATGGTTGCCAATTTTCCGTATGAGAGATTTCTTTTTATATTATATCGAACATGCGTTATAAAAAGCATAATGATAATTATTTGTCAAGACATTTTGATTCGCATTTTGATTCGCAGACGTATAATTTCTCCACGGAGCCGCCAGTAGTGTTTTACTAAAAAAAAGATGATTTAAAGGGGTAACAAAACCGGAGCTTAATGTTCATAAATGGAGGGTTATTATTCCAGGTCTTCTATTGACAACCATGCCAAAACTTTTCATACATGTTTTCTTTTAATCGGTAATCCTTAATGAGCGTAGAGGATTTATTAAGTGAGTTGGGATATTATACGGATCGGCGTAATATTCCAAATGAAAAAACAGAAATCATGTTGATTAATGTTTAATATTAAGCTATTATGTTTAAAATTGCAGTTTTTGTTGATGGGGTTTATGTCGACAGAAGCGTCGGCGTTTACAATATTATAACCGATCCGTATAAACAATGTTATGCGTTAAACGTTAAAATAAATACATGAGTCCGACGATTTTAAGGGAAAAAGATTATCGTTTCTTTTTCTTCTCCCGTGAGGAGTCTCGTATCCACATTCACATCACGTGCCCTGACGGAGAAGCGAAGTATTGGTTAGAACCTGATATCGAATTGGCGAAAAATCACAAATTGTCACTGGTTCAATTGAAGGAAATCGAAAGCTTAATTGAGGTGCATTATGATGAGTTCAAAAGCGCTTGGAGAAAGCATCTCGGCGGTTGAGATTACACACATTTCCGGCAATGGAGTATGGCTTCTGACCGAGGACAAAGAATTGTTTATGTCCTATGAAGATTTCCCGTGGTTTAAAGATGCCCCGGTCGGCAAAATTCTTAACGTTGAGGAGCCACAGGAAGGACATTTTTACTGGCCGGATCTAGATATAGACCTTACCATTGAGATAATCGAACATCCCGAAAGATTTCCCTTGAAGGCAAAAAACGCATAACCAATCATTCCAGCGGACGGCGCTACGCGCCGCCGCTGAATTCAGGCGTTAAGCTTTAAGTAAAATAGCGGCCGTTAAAAGCGTTTTGACATATAAATCTTGGCGAAGTGAAAAATCAGCAATGACAACTGTTTGAGCCGAAGGCGAGTTTTGTCATTGCCTGAAGCGAGCCTTAGATTTATTCAAAATGCTTTCCGGCAAGCGAAAAAATGTTTGGGCAACGGCTAGTTAAAACTTACGCCTTTGAACTTAAAACTCTAATCATCTGTTCGTGAATCAAACCGTTGCTTGCCAGAAGACTTGGCGCTTGCAGATGCCCTGATAGATGCAGGTGTTTCTTTGCCGATGCCGTGCGGAGGTAAAGGAATTTGCGGCAGATGCAAAGTTAAAGTAGACGGACAACTTTCGGAAAAGACTAATATAGAAGTCACAGTGCAAAAAGATCATCTGGGCTACCGCCTGAAGATATTGAACGCGTAATAATTGCCGGTGCTTTCGGTCAAAATATTGATCCTGTTAATTTTCGGTTTCTGAATTTTGTTCCGGATTTTCCTTCGGCAATATATTATTTTTTTAGGCAATACTAGTTTAAAAGCTGCCGAAAGAGCCTGCTTTGATAAGGATTTCCTAACCAAGGCATATATGTTGCGTGATAGAGTTCAAGAGGTCGATCTTGCTCGTCATCCCGATTTTGAGAGAGAATTCATCGCATCTCTGAATTTTTAGTTTTTAACTAATCAACTATATGAATAATCACACATGAAGTGCGTATATGCTCTTTTTTTAATAAGATGTTCTTGACCTATCATTATCTGGTCATGGTGTATTTCTGTTCATCCTTGGGGACGTACCATTTGATGAAATTGTATTCCAACCCGATAGTTGCAGGTTCAATACCCCGAAAACGGTTATGTATAATAATCAGAGCATCCGGGACATAGAGAAAAGTATAAGGCTGATCCTCAGCAAGAATTTCCTGAAAACGATCATAATATTTTTTTCTTTCCTTTTTATCGAAGGTGCTGCGGCCTTTTTCCAGCATTTTATCTGCTTCAGGATTATTATAAGAAATGAAGTTTAGTTCTTCCGGTTTAGTTTTACTTGAGTGCCAGACATCATAAGCGTCGGGATCAAGTGGAATAGTCCAGCCCATAATCACTGAATCAAAACGCCGTTTGTTGATGAAGTCCGTTACAAGCGCCGACCATTCGAGTATGCGTATTTTTACTTTAATCCCGACTTCTGCAAGCTGCCGTTGAATAATTTCCGCGCATTTCTGACGTGTCTCATTTCCTTGATTGGTAACTATTTCAAAAATAAAAGGCTTACCGTCCTTTTCTAAAGCGCCATCTTTGTTCAATTTTGTCCATCCTGCTTCGCGCAGGAGTTCACGTGCCTTTTGGGGGTTGTAATTGTAGACTCTAACCTTATTATTATATGCCCAGGTGCCAGGTTTGTAAGGCCCGGTTGCCGGTTTACCCAATCCGAGTAGCACACCACTAATAATTTCATCTTTATTTATTGCATACGAAATTGCCTGCCGCACTCTTTTGTCGGTAAAAAGCGGATTTTTCAAATTGTATCCAAGGTAGGTGTATGCAAAACTGAGGTACCGATACTTGTTAAAGTTGTTTTTGAACAAATTGTTTTCCGTTTGCCGCTTGTATTGCATGGGTGTTAGACCCATCATACCGAGATTTTGAGCGCGCAATTCCAGAAACATAGTGGCAGTATCGGGAATAATCCGTGTGATCTGACCGTCAATGTAGGGACGCCCTTCAAAATAATCGTGATTGGAAACAAGAACGATTTTCTGCCCGGTCAGCCATTCCTTAAATTTGTATGGACCGGTGCCAATGGGATGGCGCGCCAACGGACTTTTGGTAATATCTTTTCCCGATAATAAATGTCTTGGTAAGATTGAGCTGCTCCAACTTATTAAAGCCGGGGCAAAAGGTTTATCGTAAGTCACACGAAAAGTGTAATCATCCAAAACTTCGGCCTTTTTAACCATTTTAAAATCTTCCGCATAAGCCGTGGGTGTTTGGGGGTCAACGGTTATCTGGTAGGTATATAAAACATCGGATGCGGTAAATGGCTGACCGTCATGCCACTTCACATCTTTGCGCAGATGAAAAGTAATAACCAAACCATTGCCGGTTATATCCCATGATTCGGCCAGGTTCCCAATGATGTTCATGTTTTTGTCGTATTTAACCAGACCGTTATAAACCATGCCTGCAATACTGTGAGATGCTGAATCAGAAGCCAGCAGCGGAATCAGATTACTGGCATCGCCGATTTCACCTCTGACCAGTATATCGCCATAAGCAGGTTGTTTTGCGGTTAGGCGCCGGCGATTATCTGCCGCAGGATTATTATCACAGGCAGCTAATGATATGATAATCAGTGATAAAAAAAACAAAAAACGAAATATATGCATGTTGGAAAACTAGCGCAGTAGTTAACTCATTGCAATAAAAATTTGCGATTTTTTAGAGAGACATTAAGAACGAAGTTGTCGTTTCATCTTCATCTTTTCCACCCGGCAAGATTTTAGTTTCTTTATAAGTTGCTCAAGCGGTAACGTATTCAACACGTTTTTCTTTTCTAACCATCCCCGCCTGGCCATGGCAATACCGTATTTCATGTAATCGTATTGACTTGTAATATGGGCATCGGTGCAGATAACAAAAAAACGCCCATTTTACCGGCCATTTTAATGTGAAGATCATTTAAATCAAGCCTGAGCGGATAGGCGTTTATTTCCATCGCAACGTCATATTTTGCAGCTTCTTTAAATACTGTTTCCATGTCCACGGCATAAGCATCGCGTTCACCGATTAATCTGCCCGTGGGAGGGGCAATTACGTTCACAAGAGGATTTCTGATTAGCGTAAAGGTTTCATCCGTTCTTTTGACACCGTAATATTCTGAAAAATACAAATCAGTTTCTTCGTTTGTTTTTTTTCTTATGTTTATCAGCCTGCTTCTTTTCACGTTTAATGGTTTTATTGCGCTTAAAGTTGCTGACGAATTCCTTGGAAGCGAGATAGGTATCCGCGAAAGATACTATGAAGGATTCCTTGTATTTCGGCGGGACAAGCGTAAGAGGCCACATATGCTTTCTGATAATATCTTCTTCTATTTCATTCAGCATAAAATGTTTTCTGGCATTGGCCAGAGCGATTTTTGGATGTTCGATGCCGTGGTTTTTCTCCGCGGGAAGATCCGGAACATCGTGATTTCTCCAGTCGTAAAGAAAAAAATCATGAAGAAGTGCACCGCGGGCAGCAGATCGGTAATCAAGCTTGAAAAATTTGCACGCCCTGTATGAAAAATAAGACACATCCATTACGTGATCGTAGATCGAAGAATTATGATGGTAATACAGTTTAAGTTTCAAAAATTCGTCATGGGTATGAATGTCGTTAATTATGTCATAGAATTCATTTTCAAATGGTTTCCGTCCTTCCATGTTAAGAATAATTTTTTCCTGAATGGATTTTAAAAATGTACTCATCCTGTTTTTAATTCCTGTGTTAATGTTGTTATTGATATACCTTCTCAGGTCGGGATATGCGGTGCGCAGCCGTTTAAAAGAACTGAATATCTTTTCAATTTCAGCATCGCTCAGATTAAAATATTCCGAATACAGATAGGATATTTTATTTTTAAAGGCTGTAAGTGAAACGATGGAGAAAACAAAATCCGTGAAGACGTAAATCACAATAACAATTGAGAGAATACGAAGCAAAGTTTCGTCGAGTGAGCGCACGTAGCGTAAAACAGCAGGATGGATGAAGGTGACAAAAGCCAGAGCCATTATTGTCCAAAAAAGTGAAAAAAGCAGGCAAACCCTTCCCTGAATATTAAATTTATGTTCTGAATAGTCCCACAATTTTAATTTGAATATTTTTTCAAAAGCAAATCCCGTAAAATATTCTATTAGAGTTAAAATAATACCGTAAACGACCAATTGAACGAGCAGAGGCCATGGATGAATAAAATATTGCAGCCCGATTATGAAAGCGGCGCCGGACCCGTAAATTGGAAGAAAGGGACCGTATAAAAAACCGGCATTAATGAATTGACGTTGAGAGATGGACCTGTATACTCCTTCAATAACCCATCCCATAAAAGAGTAAATTGTAAAAAGAATTATTATTTGAGAAACTGTTATATTATCAAATGTCATTAGATATAGTCATTACATCATTAGGATTTATTGTTAAAGCTTTGTCTGTAACCTGAAAAATTACGTTCTGAGTTCAGAAAAACAACATTAAATGAATTGTGCAAGATGTCTATAATATTAATGGTCTTTTGTCAATTAATCTCTGCCGTACCTATGTCGTTGAAAATAAAAGAATTAATGTTTGTTTAAAGCAAAAAACGGTGCGTGATTGGAGGTGAAATATTCCGGCGTTCGTTTTTTTTTAAAACTGACGAAGCCGTTGGCAAATCAATGCCTTTATTCAGTTGATCAAGCGCCTGCTGATCGCCGGATTCAATTCCCAGCTTGAGCATTGTACAGCCGCTATTCTTTAGTGATAAACAGAAATCCTCGTTCGTTAAATGCTTCGTAACTCTTGCAAAACCATACCAGGGTGCAGCCGTCGGTTTTTGGGCCAGAGCTGCAAGCAGCGATGGAGAAATAGAACTGTCTAAAAGATGAATGAGTGCAGGATTGATTTGAGTGGTCAGTTTTTGCAACTCGCCGGTAACTTGAGAAACATCCAAGTGTTTAAGCTTTTTAATGCAGCAAGATTGTGTTCCAGATTTTTTATCGAGCGTGTTGTCCATCGGTCTGTGAAGGTTTGTTTATAAAGAAACATTTTGGAGTAAAAAAAAGATTCCTTCCATGTTAGCATCAATTATTTCATGTTGAATATTATTTGCTTTCAAACAGCCGGATAACCGGGCAATACCTGCTGGCGGCTCCGAACATTTGGCAATCGGCGGATGGATGAGAATAATTTTTGGTGACATAATTTACCAATTTTAAATCAAAGCGTTATATTTGTTGGCGTCGTTGTCGGCTTTCTCGAGTATGTACAATACGCCTCGTCGCCTCCGCCTAGCCGCCTCAATATCATCTTTGATTTAAAAATGGTATTGCTTAAAGAGAAAATTCGTTTTTCCCGTGGCATTCACTTTTTGCCGCTTGACAGGTGTCAATCTTTACGCAATAGTCACAAAGCATAAAAGCGGACATTATTTTTTCAGTAAAGATAATTGAAATAATTAAAGAAACTATATTGATAAGTAATGCGGAGAAGTTACTTTTATCTGTGGCCTTGCTTTTTCTTAATAAATGATTATGCTGGCTGCATAGTTTAAAAAAGAAGGCAAACTCTGGTAATTCGTGAAGATTAAATCTTTGGGTAATAAAGTTAAACAAATAAGTTTGCTGGTTGTTGCACTATTTGTGCTGCTGACTGCCGGCAATGTTTTTACTGCCGAAAAATATCCGGTGCCACGGGACACGGCGGTCAATGATTTTGCCAATGTCATTGATCAGGAAAACTTCTCAAAAATGGAAGCTTTGGCGAGAGAAGTTTTGGAAAAGACGGGCACAGCGGTTGTCGTGGTAACTGTACCTTCAATTGGAGAGAATCAAGATTACAATCTTTATGCCAATGAACTTTACAAAACATGGGGAATCGGTAAAAAAGGCGAGGATAAGGGCGTTTTAATTTTCTTTACCGTTAAGGAAAGAAAAATACGTATCGAAACCGGCTACGGCGTGGAAGGAATTCTTCCCGACGGACTGGTCGGTGAGATATTGGATAAGTATGTTGTGCCGTTTCTTAAAGAGGGTAATTACGGAAAAGGACTTTATAATGCGATGTATGCCTGTTCCGCCTACGTTGCCCAGGATGCAAATGTTCAATTGACCGGTTCTCCGGCGCCGTATCGTCCGCACAAACGTGCGCAGCAAAAAGGTGTTAACGTTTTCGGGCTTATTTTTTTCTTCATCGCGGCGGTTCTGCTTTTAGGTACAAGAAAAGGCAGGGAAATGCTTCCCTGGATATTACTTTTATTTTTGAGTGGTGGCCGCGGCGGAGGCGGCGGAGGATTTGGCGGTTTCGGCGGAGGATTTGGCGGTTTCGGCGGAGGAATGAGCGGCGGCGGCGGTGCCGGCCGTGGTTTTTAATATAATTTCAGGGTGAATAAAATGTCAAAAATACCGGATAAACCACAGGATGTTTTTGTTCCTTTAACTGAGGATTATAAGAAAGTATTTGGTAAAGATCTGATTTCTCTTATTCTTTATGGAAGCGCGGCCGGCGGTTCTTATGTAAAAGGAAAGTCAGACATTAATTTGTTGATTATTGTCACGCCGGAGGCCATCAACAAATTGGAAAATGCTTTGGATACGGTTAAGCATTGGCAAAAACGCAGCTTAGCCGTACCGCTGATTATGACAAAAGCGTTTATGGAGAGTTCTCTCGATTCTTATCCGATAGAATTCCTGAATATGAAGAATAACCATATTTTAATTTACGGCGAAAATGTTCTGGAACAATTAAAATTCAAGCCGGAAGATTTACGTCTGCAAATTGAAAGGGAACTGAAGGGGAAGTTAATCCTGCTGCGCAACGGTTATCTGGAAGCGGCAGGAAACGCGCGGCAGTTGAAACAACTTATCAGCCGTTCCTTTACGGCATTTATTTCCATATTCAATGCCTTGCTTTATTTAAAGCAGGCGCCGGTACCGCAAAAGAGACGCGATACAATAAAAGAGGTGGCTAAACTTTTTGCGATTGATGTAGAAGTGTTCTTACGTTGCGTCGATATTAAAGAAGGCATGGATAAACTATCCGGCGAAGGAGTGGCGGACATCTTCAAAAAATATCTGCACGAAGTCGAAAAGATTTGCAACATAGTTGATGGAATATAATAACAAGTTGCTTTAAAAAATGAAATATGAATTTTTGAAAGCTTACTTGGTATTATGCCTGGTAAATCAATTTTTTTTAATATGATAGCTAATTGGTATAAATTAACTTAGCATAATTCAGGAGGTAAAAATGGATTCAAAAAAGAAAACTTTAATCATTGTGCTGGCGGTAATTGTGTTTCTGGCAATCGCGGCTTATTCCTTTTTCGTGGGCAATTACAATAAATTTGTCGGATTGGATCAGACAGTAAAAAGTTCATGGGCGCAGGTGGAAAACCAGCTACAGCGGCGTTTTGATTTGATTCCCAATCTGGTAGAGACTGTAAAAGGTTATGCCAAACAGGAAAAGGATGTCATGATAGAAGTAACAAACGCCCGCGCCAAAGTCGGCGGGACCGCCAATGCACCTATCTCCGATAAAATTGCGGCAAATAACGAACTTTCCGGTGCATTAAGCAGGCTGCTTTTGGTTGTGGAAAAATATCCTGATTTAAAATCCAATCAGAATTTTATGCATCTGCAGGATGAACTTGCGGGAACGGAAAACAGAATTGCCGTGGAAAGAATGAGATACAACGAAGCTGTAAAATCTTATAATCAGACCATAAAATCATTTCCGGCAAACTTGCTTGCCGGCATGTACGGTTTTAAAGAAGGCGCCTTCTTTGATGCTCCCAAAGAAGCAAAAGAAGCGGTCAAGGTCAAGTTTTAGTTATGGATATGTAAAATTGTCATGTCGCTCAACAGAGCTGTGCTATAAGAACAAAGAATGTCATTCCGAATCCGCTATGGGCGGGCGAGGAATCTTAAACCTTCAGAAATCAAGATTTCTCCCTACGGTCGAAATGATATATGGCAACACTATACTAGCCGGTTAAAATAATAAAAAATATTTTATTTTATGCCCCTGAATATTGAGAAAAAAATATTCAGGGGTAATTTTTGTTTAAAAATGTATTACTTGGACGGTTTCAACGTCAGTTTATATTCATCGTTGTTGACTGCCTCAACGTCAACAGCGTATTTCTTTGATGTCGCCAATCTGGTCACATTTTCCTTTGACACGTTGCTATCGAGCAGTACAGTGATTTCATCCGACGGATTGCTTTCCATAGCCTGTTTCGTTTTGACAACAGGAATCGGACAACTTAATCCTCTTACATCTACCTCAGTCATAAATGCCATCCTTTCTTATTTTATTTATAAAAGATTTTTTAATGCATCGGGAATCGCGGCAATAAGTTGCCTGATTTTGGTGGCGGGCGTTGCGTTGACCAGTTCGCCTGCCTTTCGATTGGCTTTCAGCGCCGCCATAGCGGAGTCCATTTGTGTCATGCCGGCATCGATCATGGCTCCTGTCATACCACTTATCGTATCTCCTGTCCCGCCGATGGCTTCCAGAGCCGGTATATCCGGTTCGGAAATCACAAAAACAATTTTTCCTTTTTCGACGACATAATCGGTTGCGCCTTTGGCAATCAAAATTTTTGCCGCGCCCTTTTGTTTATACGCCGCCCCGATTAAATCTTTGGCTTGCGAATCTTCAGCGCTGAATAAATGATGTTTGATGTATGCCGGATGAACCGCATCCGGATCGGCCAGAAAAGCCAGTTCACAAAGATCAGGCGTGAATATATCAAATTCCGGAGCTAAGCCCGCGGCTTTGGCGGCATACATGGAGGAAGCGTCAGCCATGAGCACAGGCTTTTTCTTACATTTGGCTTTAGCGGCAAGCACGTTTTTCATCTGTCCCATTATCGGCAGAATATAATGCATAAGAAGAACATCAGTATGGAATCTGGGCAAATTATTGATTAAGTAATCATATAGAAGATGACTGCCCTTGCCTTTGCCCGTATCGCCGGCTAAAATAACATGCGGCGGAGAACTTTTTAAATGTTGAGCCGTGACGCAGGCGGCGCTGATCAGAGCAGCCGTTCCCTGTGTGCAGGGTATCTCTGCATTTTCAACAAATAGCTTGTTATTGTCGAACTGCGCTTTGCCTGTTATGACGGACATATTATCGAGGGGAATCGTTCCGCAGATAAGTAACATCTTAACCATTCCTCCTGTTCCAGATTTCCAGCGCTTCAGTAAAAGCCCGATCCAGCATTAACGCGCAAAGTGTATAGCCATTTTTTTTCGGGGAAGAAACTTCCGTTAACTTTTTGTCCAGCATGCTGATATGCAAAAAAGGGATATCGGGACAGCCGCCGCCGGAGATGTTGAGAATCATTCCCGTTTTTTTATCAAAGGTCAGTTTCATATTGCCGGCCTTGATCATGCAGGCATTGTCGAAATTTTTTACTTTGACAATATCAAGCAGCTCTCCCGCTCCCTTTAGCGGCAATATTTCCGCAAAATTTGCGTCCTTGCTCAAAAGACATCTTTCTATCCCCGGCTTTTCGGTAATATTAATTTCAACGGCCAGGTCGCATCCTTTACGCAGAGTAGGCGGTGGCGCAACCAGTTTCACATCATAATTTCCCGACTTGAGGATTTTTTCCGCCGCTATGGCTTCCTCGACGGCTTGGAAAAGAACAAGTCCGCCGCCTTCGAAACCGGTTTTATTTTTTTTGCTAAATAACATTATGTTCCTTTTAAAAATTTTTTTATCAAAAATCGGTAGACCACGTTACTTTGCCTTTTGCAGCATCATGAAACCGACAATCAGACAAAAAACTATTCCGATGATAACAGCAATCGGACCAAAGGCAGCCACACCTTTGGGAGAACTGGCCATGGCAAAATTATGCGAAACAGCGGCTCCGGTAATCATTCCCAGTACAAAGATACCTGCATCGGCATCGCCCTCACCGGAAAGAAAAAGTTGTCTGCCGGGACAGCCGCCGGCCAGAGCAAAGGCCAGACCAGAAAGAGACATTCCGAGGAAATTCCACAAATGATTTGTATGGGCTACGGGCTGACCTTCAAAACCGGCTTTGAATTGACCCAAAATCAGATTGGCGGCAAAAGCGAAAACCATCAGAGCAATCACACCGCCGAGCAAATGAAAGTCTCTGGTCAGCATGACATCCCGCAGAGCGCCCATCGTGCAGAAACGGCTGCGCTGAGCCAGAGCCCCAATAGCAAGACCGGCAACAAGGCTGATTAAAATAGGTGCATGCATGGACCCGGGGCCTTTTGCGCTGAAGAATATAGGACCACCCGGTGCAAATGAAACCTGAAATGTCAGTAGAAAAAGCAAACCCAGCATCAAAGCGGGCATGATCCAGCCGCCGGCAGTTGCCTGTGAATAAGATCGTCCCAGGCTGAAACCTTTTTTTAAAAAAAGAATACCGACAAATATTCCAGTTCCTAATCCCAGCAAACCCCCAATGGCATTTCCGTCACCGCCGGCCAAACGAAGAAGCGCCCGCCACGGACAACCAAGAAAAACAAGCGCGCCGATCATGGCAAATAATCCCAGAAAGAAACGGATTAGGGGAGATGAACCTCCTCGCGGCTTGAATTCGCCGGCAAAGGCCGCCATGATAAAAGCGCCCAGGACAAATCCCATTATTTCCGGTCGCAGATACTGCACGACATCAGCCCGGTGTAAACCAAGCGCTCCCGCAATATCCCGCTCAAAACAAGCCACGCAAATACCCATGTTTGCCGGATTGCCGAAGTACTGCAGCAAGGCCGCAAGGATACCGATGATGGCGCCGACCGTGATAATTCCCATACGGGAGGAGAAGATATTTTTCATTAATAAAGCTTCCTTTATAAATTTGCCCGGATTTTAACAACTGGTTTCCTGAAAAGCAAATTCATAAAAGTAATATTTAATGGTAAATTATTCTGTTTGGTTATAACGAATTCAAAGGATATCGCCATATTATCGTTTTAATAATAGATACCTGCGGCGTTGAACTATTTTAGATGCCTGAACAGAACTTGAGATTGGGTGTCAAAACAATCAATGTCTTCCTGAAATACACAATTTGCAAAGATGCAATTTTATGCTACGTGCCTGGTATAATTCGTCCAGCAAGTTTCAGTTTACTTTGCTTCTGAAACTTGGGACTCATTAAATTTGAGTCTCACAATAAACTTTTAAGACCGGTTTCAGAATCGAACTGAAGAAAACGTTTTATTGTTTGCTCGACGGGGTTGAAGCCCGCGGCCGGAACCATCCGACGTAACCGGTCAAGATTTGAAATCGCAATACATTCATTTGTTTTTATTATTCCGGCAATTAAATGTTTTAATAATGACGAGCAATTTTATTGCTACTTTAATTCAACTTTTTGTTATTACCGGATTCCCGCCTTCGCGAAGGAATGACGCCTTGTATATATTATGTTGCTGGAGTAAAGCAAATTCATAAAAGTAATATTTGGATGGCAATTATTAATTACAGTTAAGACGAAGTGTTTCATTTTAGTTATAAACCAATGGAATACGTTGTATTTAAAATAGTTATATTTTTGTTTTTATGAATTATTATATTGTGCTATAAACTCTGCATGTCCATTGATCGTTTCAAGAACATTACCATTCAGCAAATGGAAGCAATCATCGCTCTGGTGGAGGAGGGGAGTTTCAGCCGCGCCGCAGAGAGAATGCTTTTGACCCAGCCCGCACTTACCAAAAATATAAAAAATGTTGAGAATTGTTTGGATGCACGATTAGTCAACCGCAGCAGCGCCGGGATTTCGCTGACACCCGAAGGCAGGATTTTATACAATTACGCGCGCCGCATGGTCAGGCTGCGGGATGAAGCAAAAGAAAAAGTGCTTGCTCTGCGCAAAGAGTCCGGCGGCAACATTTACCTGAGCGCCAGCACGATTCCAGCTAACTATATTCTTCCCTGTGTCTTGGCTGAATTCAGAAAAGCAAACTCTGCTATAAGAATATATGTTAAAACTGCCGACAGTGAAGCGGCAATGAACATGGTTTTAGAAAATGAAGTGGAAATGGGTATTATAGGTAAGAGGCCTCTTAATAAAAAACTTGCAGCAACTGCTCTTTGGAAAGACAGACTTATTCTGGCGGTTTCCAGGGATCATCCCTGGCACAAGAAGAAATCGGTTGCATTGTCTGAATTGATTAAAGAGCCTTTCGTTATCAGAGAAAAGGGTTCGGCAACACGAGAATCATTTGAAGCGTTTTTAGAAAAATCAAAGTTATTAAGTCTTTCTCCGTTTAATATTTGCGCCGAATTAGGAAGTTCCGAAGCAATAAAAGAAGCAATAATTTCCGGATTGGGAGTTTCTGTAATTTCTATTCATGCCGTTTCACGCGAGCTGTCTCAAGGCCTGCTTTTTGAAGTTCCAGTTCAGGGATGCCAAATAGAAAGAAATTTCTATTTAATTTATAAAAATAAGTTTGATTTCCGTTCGTTTCATAGGACATTCGTCAGTTTCATCAAGAGTCATAATCCGTAAATAATTATTTGTTAATTTCCCTGACACGCAACTCTTCTTCAATGTAATTAAATTATAAAAAGTCATCACATACATAATCATCTTCCTTGCAGAAATTGTTTCAGATAAGGTTTGTTAATTTATTCTAAACTGTTCAATGCTGTATTTAAGTTTTCGGTATTAGAAGATGAAAACTAAAAGTCCTCCAAAAAATAATAAAACGAATTTTAAACGTAGTGAAAGTGTATGGGCAGAGGAAAACGGCGATACCGCAAAAACTTTGCCGGAAAAAAAGAAAAAGAAACTGCTTGATTCCAAAACATGGGAACGTGATGGCCGTCTTGTCGAAACAGCCATGAAATTACGTGAGGCACTGGGCGAAAGACTCTTCGAAGACCACAATATTTTTCGCGAACAAGTGGACATCGCGCTAAATAATTTTGGCATGAAAGTGTCGGCATCCGATTTGAAACTTATCTTAAAAGCCGTAAGCTGGCGGGTAGAAACAGCCCCGCCGGTCATTGCCAAGGTGCATAAATCCGGAAAAACAAAAGCAAATCCCATGTATGGCATGTACGAGGCTGTTGTGGATGGCAAGCCTGCAATTGTTGAATATGAAGCTGATACCGATTTACGTGACACCGAACAAGCGCCGCTTCTTGAAGAGGGCGGAATTGAGGCTTTCATCCGCCGCGAGGTTTTGCCCTACACACCCGATGCGTGGATTAAAAAAGATTCTGCCAAAATCGGCTACGAAATCAGCTTTACCCGTCATTTCTACAAGCCTCAGCCGCTGCGCACCCTTGAAGAAATACGCGCCGATATTCTGGCGATAGAAAAAGAAGCCGAAGGATTGCTCGACGATCTGCTCAAGGGAGGCGCCTGAAAACGTGAGAGGTCTCAACATTGTTGAGAGAATTACCATAGTCTGCCAATCTGCAATCCGGGAAAGTGACACCGGTGCCGGCACAAATTGAAGCGGACAATAGAAATGAAAACATAATTATAATACCAGATCAGGTAACTAATAAATTACGGAAGAATCAGAAGAAATAAGCGTGACTGATGCAAAAATAAAATGCAAAAATAAAAGGCTTGACTTTGAAGACTCATTTTGTTAGAAAACAATCAAAATCATTAACTTTGAACAACACCCGCCTCGCCTCTGTCGGCTTCGGTCGAATATGCGCACTTGGCGGGTTACTTTTTTTCTGGGCACGGCGATTTTATGAAACCATACGATTGACCAGTAAGTTGACCTTTTGATCTCCCGCGGCATGAACATCAAAAACCGCCGGCAAGCCGTCCGTTATCTCACCCATATCAATTATTATCGATTACGCGCCTATTGGCTGCTTTTTGAAGGACCGGCCAATGCAAACGGTCATACTTTTCGGGCTGGCACACAATTATCGTGGCTTTTTGCCAAAGAAGGAAACGGGAAAATCCGTTATTCCAGCATCCAAAAAAGCAGGAAGAATTGAGAGTTTAAGAAATTGAAATCAGAGAAACATAAAATGGTCAAATTAAGAGAGCAGATATTTTTAAGACCTGATGATGGTTTTATATATTTTCTTGCGGATTTTTTCTGTCGATTAATATTTGTCGCTGCTATTTCTTTAAAAAGTTTTCCTTGTCGATAGAATAAAATCCGTTGATTGATTATGAGGATATACTCATGTCGGTATCCGTATCATTAATTGATTTTAGATATTCCAGACAAGTGTCACATTTCTGAATTTGCGCATTGATAGCTTCTTTTACTCCGGCACAAAATTCCAATGAGTTTCTTTTCATGTTGTCATATTCTCGCTTTTTCCCCTCTATAATTTCAATTGCGAAGCTAAGATTTTCATTCATGACCTGTTCCTCCATCTTTCAGAAAATAACCGCCTGCGTTGATAAACCTGTTTTTTTCATTTTTATTCGTTGAAAAGCCTTTTTGATTAAGTTATAAAGTGGCCATGAAAAAACGGTTCTTGAAAATTGGTTTATGTTTCCTTGCGATGACCGCGACAAAATGGCCTTCCCGCTTTACGTGGGCCGCCCAAAAGATACGGGTTCGGCCAGATTCGTGTAATATCAATTCCTGTTTTTTTAGCGATGTGTTCACGGACACGATGAGAGGCTCGCCCCTCAATAACGCTATAAACCGTTTCGTTGGATACTCCGAGCTCACGAGCAATAGCCGCTTGTTTAACGTTGGCATCCAGCATGGCCTTCCGGATATCGTTGGGTTTCATATTGGGGGGAATTTTTTTCATGGTTAAGGACTCCTTTTTTGATTTATAAATTATAATATTGAATGTGATTATAAATGTAATATTTAATTATGTCAAGTAAATATTGCATTTGATAGTTAAATATTTTCAGTTTGGACGCTTTTTGTTTAAATTGTTAAAAATGCTTTTGTAATCAAACAGATGAATCCCTTTGTTATGCGGTAAGTGAGTAAAAAAATAGAAAGTTTGGTTAATTTATGGCAGATGATGACTTAAAAAATCGTACCAGATGGGCAATTAATTATGTTTGCCAGAGGGACAAGTTAACTAATGAATCTTTGAGTGATCTTTTAAAGATAAATACCAGCAACATTAGTCAATATCGCGCTAAGAGAATACGTCCCAGTGCTGAATTCATGAAAGTATTTTGCAAATATTTTGATTTTAGTGAGGCGTGGCTTCTTTCCGGTCAAGGTGAACCATTTCGGGGAGCGCGTAAAATGTATGAGGAAATCTGCGGGCCGGCAGAACCAGGGATAGTATGTGAAACTATGGACACTTATGATTCTACCGCACAAAAATTAAATATTGAAGAAGCAATTGGTAAAGCTTACAAAGTTCTAAATGCAGAAACATCTTTGTCATTTGCTTTGTATATGAATATCCGGCAATTTGCCATTGCATTGGAAACCAGCCAAGCATTGAGATTGTGCCAGGAGCAAATTAGAGATTTACAAAAACAAATTAGTGACCTCAAACAACAAGTGGATCACTTAAGCACAAATTCATCCGCTACCAAGAAACAAATAGACGAGTAAATAAAAAATAATTTCTTTTTCATGTTTTGGTTGCTTATATTGATCTGGAGGGGAAATAATAAAAATTCGGTGCCGTTAATTCTATTTTTTTATGATTGGTGCCGGAGGTCGGAATCGAACCGACATGTCCTTGCGAACGGGGGATTTTGAGTCCCCTGCGTCTACCAGTTTCACCACTCCGGCACGGGCGGGATTATATAAACGAACCATAAAATGTCAAGCTAAAATCTGTTGACAATCAATTATAGCCTATGTTAATAGGCTTCACAATTATCAATAGTTTATTGGGGTTGTAGCTCAGTTGGGAGAGCGCTTGAATGGCATTCAAGAGGTCAGGAGTTCGATCCTCCTCAGCTCCACCATATTGAATTAACCGCCCCGAGCGAGGCGGCTAATTCAATATGGTGGTGTTTGCCGGACGATGTCAGAACTTTTTTTGAGCAAAATCCAGACACCGATTGACGCAAAATTGCTTCGCAATT
>MAEO01000062.1 GCA_001683985.1 Smithella sp. M82 | reverse complement strand
TCAGGCAAGCGGCGCATTCGGGGAATGCGCCCTACATTAATGCCCGGCGTCATTCCGGCGTGGTCTTGGCCGGAATCCAGTAGGGATTGTTCCCCGAACAATCCGTAAAGTAGGGATTGTTCCCCGAACGATCCGTAAAGTAGGGATTATTCCCTGAACAATCCGTAAAGCGGCGCATTCGGGGAATGCGCCCTACATTAATGCCCGGCGTCATTCCGGCGTGGTCTTGCCGGAATCCAGTGTTTTCAAGCGGTTCTGGATTCCGGCTTTCCCGGGCATGCCCGGCATGCCCGGCATGCCCGGCATGCCCAGCATGCGCCGGGGTTCCCTGCCGGGGTTCCCTGCCGGGGTTCCCTGCCGGGGTTCCCTGCCGGGTTCCCTGCCGGACTTTGCCGACAGGCCCACTCGGGGATGACAAAACAGAGTGAAAAAGAAGTTTAGAAGTTTGGAAGATTTAGAAGTTTGGAAGATTAGACTTCCGATTTCCTCCCCCTTCGCCCCCTCCAGAGGGGGACAGTGAATTGTGAATAGTGAAGAAAACAAGTAATTAAGTTTCTTATGTTTAAGTTATTTTGATGTTACTTGAAACCAGGGAAGAACTATGAACTTCTCCCGTTCATACAGATCATCTCCTCCGTGTATCATCACTCCCGTTTGGGCAATCTTCGGCCCTATCGACATAAAGTAACGGAGTCCTTCAAAGAAGGAATTGTTTATTGTTCTTCCCGATTTGATTTCAATGGGAATAAGTTGTTTGCCTGTATCGATAAGTACATCAACTTCATGTCCTGTTCGATCCCGCCAGAAATAGAGCGGTGGCGTTTCTCCACGATGAACAAAGGCCTTGAACAGTTCGGAAACCACATATGTTTCAAAAACGGCTCCCCGCATGGCGTGATCGCTTAAATCAGCCGGTTCGCGAATACGCAGCAGATAACACAAAAGACCAGTATCGATAAAATAGAGCTTCGGAGTCTTGATAATTCTTTTAGAAAAATTGTTAAAGTGTGGCGGCAGTAAATGAATGATAAATCCGGCCTGAAGTATGGAAATCCACTGTCTTGCCGTGGTATGTGAAATGCCGCAATCGCTTGCCAGGGAAGAAAGATTGAGCAATTGCCCCGAACGGCCGGCGCATAGTCTGACAAAACGCTGAAATATTTCCAGATTGCCTATGTTGGAAATTTCCCGTACATCACGTTCCACGTAAGTCTGGTAGTAACCAGCCAGCCAGTCCTGTGGTGCCAGACTTTTATCGTGAATCCGCGGATAGAACCCTTTGTACATGATGGTTTCGAAATTAAACTCCGGCTTTTTTCTTCTTTCGGGAAGTTCTTTCCATACCCAAGGATCCCGTGACGGAATTTTGCGGAGTTCATCTATGCTGAAAGGCAAAAGATTAACGATTGCGGTTCTACCCGCAAGCGTCTGGCTGACTTTCGCAGAAAGGTGGAATTGCTGCGAACCAGTCAAGATAAATTTGCCGCTATCAACACCGGAATCAACTATTCCCTGTATGTAAGAAAGCAGTTCCGGCGCCCGTTGTATTTCATCGAGAATTACACCACCTTTGTATCGCTTCAGAAAACCACGAGGATCAGAAAGAGCAAATTCCCTTTCGTGGGGCTCCTCCAAACTGACGTACTCATGTTTTTCAAATACCATTCTGGTTAAAGTGGTCTTGCCGGATTGTCGTGGACCTGTTACTGCAACCACTGGAAATTTTCCGGCCAGTAACGATAGTTTCTGTGATAAAGTGCGCTTGATCATTGTGACATTATATGGTTAAAAGATGTTCTTGTCAAATTGAAAGTTGAAGTTTCAATTAGCATTTGTTAATGGTTATTCTCGGTTTATTGCTCAACGTGAACATCCTGTGAAGAGTGAAGAAAACAAGTAATTAAGGTGTAGGGATTGTTCCCTGAACGATCCGTGTTCTATGTTCTACGTGTAGGGATTGTTCCCCGAACAATCCGTAAAGCGGCGCATTCGGGGAATGCGCCCTACTCTGTCCCTGATCAGGCAAGCGGCGCATTCGGGGAATGCACCCTACATTAACGCCCGGCGTCATTCCGGCGTGGTCTTGGCCGGAATCCAGTAGGGATTGTTCCCCGAACAATCCGTGTTCTATGTTCTACGTGTAGGGATTGTTCCTTCGGCGATAACCTTCTTAAGTGAGGGGTTTTTCTTCGAGGACAACGTAATCGGCATCATGGAGTTTCCGGTGGTGATTGTCCCGAACGTCATGAAGACGGTTCAATGTTTTAAAGAAGGAATCCAGATACTTG
>MAEO01000233.1 GCA_001683985.1 Smithella sp. M82 | reverse complement strand
AGGGAGACGGATGAACATGGCTTTGTGGAATCCGTATAAAAGGGGCATTCGCCCCTCTCCGAAGACGTGACTAAATAATCTGGCTGTCCCCAATTTCCCTTTATGGTTGAATAATTTTTGGGTCAAGTGTTTTGTAATAGATTTTTTCTGTCTAATATACGTTAGCTCCACGAGGACCAGTGAATATGGATCTTCGCCGAAAGCAAGAGCTTTTTCTGGACTCAGTCGAGGAATCCTTTAAGTTCGCTCGACTAGCCTACTCGCGGATCTTGCAGCATTGGGCATAACTCGGATGACCCTTTTCCCTGATCTTGATTCACTTTCACATGATATTGTTCAAGAGCATAATGTTATTGGTTACGGGCCGCCAAAACCACCAAGGTGGGAATAGTTGTATCGGATGTAAAATTAACAAGATAGCACAACCATTTTCTGCACCTGACCGGTGTTCCGCTACCGCTCCACACTGTCAGGTGAGAAATTACGTTAAGCCTAAATAAAAATATTGACAAAAGGCAGACAATGTCGTAAATATATAATATGAAGGTTTTTCGATGGGATAAAGAGAAAAATGAATGGTTGAAGAAAAACAGGCGAGTTAGTTTTGAACAGGTTGTTATCTTGATGGAACGGGGAGATGTTCTCGAAACAATTGAACACCCGAATCAAAATAAGTATCCGGGACAAAAAATCGCAACAGTCAGGATTGATGATTACGCTTATCTCGTTCCTTATGTCCAAGAAAGTGAAGATATATTCTTAAAAACAATTATTCCCAGCAGAAAAGCTACAAACAAATATGTGAGGTGACAAAAATGAAAAAGGCAGTTTCAGATGCTGAAGAAAAAGATATTTTGGAGTCGTATGAGCGTGGTGAATGGAGACCTGTTAAGAATCCAAAACAGGAAATAAGAAAACTCCGTGAATATGCGAGGAATACACTTCAAAAAGACAAGAGAATAAATATTCGGATGTCATCAAAGGATTTGGACCAAGTGCAAGTTATTGCTGCTCAGGAGGGCATTCCATACCAGACACTGATATCCAGCATCATTCACAAATATGTATCAGGATATTTATTGGAGAAAAAGAGGGCTTAACAAATCAATCCAGCGGATGGCTTACAGCCACCGCTGATTTTAGCGTTGAGCCTGTCGAAAAACCTTAAAACGGGTTTTTGGGACACGTAAGTAGTTGATTTTACTATATGTGAATTTTCTAAAATCGCAACATTTGGGCTTTTTCGACAGTCTCGTTGTGCATCAAAAACAGACAATAAAAAGGCGCCATAAACGGCGCTTGAAGGCCGCGTGCTGATAATGGATATAGCAACATGCTAAATAATAAAGGTAAAAACAGCAAAGCAATTCGATATATTGACTTGTTCTGCGGCATCGGCGGATTTCGCGTGGCGGTTGAACAAATATCCTCTGAATTGGCTATTCCTGTGAAGTGCGTTTTTTCGAGCGACATTGACGAGGACTGTCAAAGGGCATATGAGGCAAACTTCGGCGAAAAGCCAGCGGGAGACATTACGGCTGTCAAAGCTGGGGACATACCTGACCATGACATCCTTCTTGCCGGTTTTCCTTGCCAGCCATTCAGCATAATTGGCCACAGAAAAGGTTTTGAAGACACTCGCGGCACTCTTTTCTTTGAGATTGCCCGCATACTTGAGGCAAAAAAGCCAATGGCATTTGTGCTGGAAAATGTGAAATTATTAGCAGGCCATAACAACGGCAAGACGCTTAAGCGCATCATGACAGCTTTAAGAGAATTAGGCTATCATGCGGACTTCCGCATCTTCAATGCGTTAGATTTTGGGCTTCCACAAAAAAGAGAGCGTATTTTTATTGTTGGTTTTAAAAAAGCTTGTTTCTTTGATTGGCCGAAAGGCGGCCTGCAAATGATTCCGCTAAAGGATATTTTAGAGGAAAATGTACCTAAACAATACTACGCTTCCGCATATATCAGAAATAATAGGCTGAAAAAGCAAAAGCCCACAAAGGAACCGACAATATGGCACGAAAATAAAGCGGGACATATCAGCGCGTATCCATATTCTTGCGCCTTACGCGCCGGAGCTTCATACAATTATTTGTTGGTTAACGGGGAAAGGCGCCTTACGGCTCGTGAAATGTTGAGGTTGCAAGGATTTCCAGACAGTTTTAATATTGTGTGCAACTACAGCCAAACGCGAAAGCAGGCTGGAAACAGCTTGCCAGTGCCTGTAGCTAAAGCAATTTTAAATAATTTATTTATCGCTCAAGGCTGGAATAACGGACACACTGATTACAGTCATTATGACCTTCAACATCACATTATTGATGGTCAAATGAGGATTTTTGAAAAGAAGGCAAAATATGGGAAAAAGTCCAAAATTAAGAACAGTAGAGAAATACAAGCCGCCTTATCCGCTAAATAAATTCCCCAAAGAATTTCCTCTTAATTTGGGACGCGAGCTTGTGTATTTGCTTGCTTCGCGCGGCACGACAAGATTGGAAGGTCCGGATTGGGAAGAAATATTTGCTCGTCTTGTCGGCGCGGAATGGAAACCTTCAAATGTCGGATTAGACGATGTAGTTCTTCAACAAACGGCATGGGGTGCAAAAACAGTCAAAAATAAAAGACCATCAAGCGTTTCAAAAGTTCGCTTGATTTCTGGGAGAAATTCTCCAATTTATTCTTTTGGCGACCGAGAAATCAGCGATGCAGACCCAAACGAGCCTGGAGAGAAAATTCTCTCTATTTGGAACGAACGTGTAGCAGGCATTCGCAAACTCTACAAACATGTCAGAACGGTTGTTCTCATTAAATCCGATGACTTGCTTGAAGCCGCTGTTTTTGAATTTGAGACTATTCTCTATAGAGGCGATAATTATTGGTGGCAATGGAACGAGAGGAACAACTTAGAGGGCTTTAAGAAAGACAGCAATCAACACATCTTCACTTGGCAGCCTCATGGCTCTCAGTTTACCATAGTAGAAGATGTTCCTGACGATAGGCTTGCAATAAGAATCAAGCAACCTCCGATAGTAGACCGAAACGAAATCCTCAAGGCAATCAAGTTTGATGAGTCTTGGATAGAAATCATCGAGTGACCAGTGGACACATTTTCAAAAGCCGAACGATCGCGTATCATGGCAAGCGTGAAGTCGAGAAACACTAAATCTACAGAACTGCGATTTATTTCTATACTTAAAGACAAAGATATTACCGGCTGGCGTCGCAATTACCCATTGACTGGCAAGCCTGACCTTGTTTTCCCACGCTTAAAGATAGCAGTGTTTATTGACGGCTGCTTTTGGCATGGCTGTCCCAGTCATTGCCGCATGCCGTCCTCAAATACAAACTACTGGAATAACAAAATTGAAAAGAATAAAATTAGAGACAAGAAAATAACAAAGGCGCTGAAAATGAAAAAGTGGCAAGTAATTAGAATATGGGAACACGAAATCAAGACAGGGAAACTCAACAGGAAATTAAACCGAATAAAGAAGATTGGGGGGAAACTGGCGGAAACTGGGGACAGCCACTGATTATTGTTGACAGTCGGAAGACAGAAATATATTAATTTTTCCATACCGGCACGGCGCAGGATGCTGGGATTATCAGTTCAGATAATATGCTTCAGGAATTGATTGGAGACTGGAAGACGTATTTGAGGGAGACGG
>MAEO01000061.1 GCA_001683985.1 Smithella sp. M82 | reverse complement strand
TGATTCAATGCACTCATACAACCCCGGACCCACCACCCCCATGACATACCCAACTTATGGGGAAGGGTTAGTTTTCTAAAAGGGGGGTGAGGGGGGATTTTCATGCTCCTTTGTGACGGATACCGTCATGTGGGTTTCATAACGTATAACCTAGCAAAAAATCAAATATTGAGAAATTAAAGATTACAGGAAAAAAGAAATATTCAAAACTCATTTAACCATAAGTGACAATAGTAGGGCTAAAAAATTTAATAGGTCATTAAGCTTTAATGATTCATAAATCTCTAATTTTTTTAGAATTGACAAAATATTGTTTGAAGTTTTTATTATTTTGACATAGTCACATTAACGTAAGAAGTGATCCGAAAAAAGGGAATGCCGTCTATAACAGTTTCCGTTGTTTTTTCGGGGCATAAAAAAATAAAGCCCACAAAAGGAGATAAAAAATGAGTAACGGCGGACCCAAAATAACGGATATAAAAATAGACCCCCATAATCTTTACAGGGAAGAAGCATTTACCGATCTGACGTTTGCCACAATAAGGCGCCTCACGCCGGTCAAACTTGACGGCTCAGTCGATGAAAGCAGGGAACCCATTTTTACCGGTATGACCCAGCTTATGTCACCAAACGGTCCGATTCCGGTTCAGTGTCTTATTGAAGGCGCCAAGACCCTTCAGGAAGCGGCGGATAAATTACCGGCGGCGATTGAAAAAACAGTTCAAGCAATGATTGCCGAAGCAAAAGAGTTGGAACGACAGGAGGCTTCAAAAATTATCATGCCCTAAAAGATACTAAAAGCTTCATATATAAGATTGTAGAAAAAGTTATTTCTCCGTCAGAAAAATTCGTTCTCGCGGGAAGTTCACTTGGTGCAACTGCAATTCTTGAATATTGCGGATCAGAAAAAACGTTTGATGAAGGTAATTCCCGATTGTATGTACATAGAACTTGATAGCAATATGGAAACGCACAGCGAAAAAGCCGTCCGTATCATTGCCGAATATATTCAAAGATAATTTCAGCAACTATTTCAGGCGTTTGTCCATTCCCGTAAATCCGCAATCCGGCTGATAACAGGTCACGTTCAGAAATTCGCATTTCTGTTTGCAGACAGGGCAGATTTCCGGCGACTGAATTTCCACAACCGTATTGCCGCAATTACTGCATTTCCATGTATTTTCGGGTATTGGTGTTTTTTGGTCTGTCATTGCCGTACATTCTCCGTATTTTTTTTCTTAAACTATTATTCTTGATATTATACTTTACTTTCGGTAAACGAGTACATAATTTTCTGTTTGGAGCAAAGCAATGCCGAAAAAAACAATAAAAGACGATCTGGCAGGATTAACCCTTTTAGGAAAACCAACAGAACCGGTGCGTAAGCTGGAGACATTCCCCAATCACAATGATAATCGCGATTATGTCGTCACTTTGCAAACAGAAGAATTTACTTGCGTATGTCCCAAAACAGGGCAGCCGGATTTTGCTAAAATTAAAATCCAATACATACCGGATAAGAAGATCATTGAATCCAAATCATTGAAACTTTATCTATGGTCCTTCCGTAATGAAGGCGTTTTCCACGAACACGTCACCAATATAATTCTTGACGATCTGGTTACTGCGCTAAAACCCCGCTGGTGCAAGGTCAGCGCAGAATTCGCAGCACGCGGCGGCATCGCCATTGCAGTGGATGCGGAATACTCCGGCAAAAGAAAATAAGTTGGTTAAATCAATCTTTTAGTCTGTTTCTGTTTTTTCGTCACAATTCCTTTGACACATTTGTTCAATCTACGTATACTCCCGCAACAAATTTGTTCTTTATACAATACATTAATGTATTATAAAAAATCCACTATGAAAGGTTAACCTATGGGAAAACGTGCAGACATTAAGAAGGCGCTCATTATCGGCTCGGGACCAATAGTAATCGGACAGGCGTGTGAATTTGATTATTCGGGGACTCAAGCCTGCAAGGCGCTGCGCAAACTGGGTTATCAAATAGTACTGGTGAATTCCAATCCCGCAACAATCATGACTGATCCGGGCATGGCCGATGTCACTTATATTGAACCTCTCAATTTACAAGCGTTGACAGAAATAATTGAAAACGAAAAACCGGATGCCATTCTGCCCAATCTCGGCGGTCAGACCGGTCTTAATCTTACGTCGGAACTTTACAAAAAAGGCGTTTTGAAAAAATACGGCGTAAAAGTAATCGGCGTTCAGGTTGATGCCATCGAACGCGGCGAGGATAGAATCGCTTTCAAAGAAACTATGAATAAGCTCGGTATTGAAATGCCTAAAAGCGAGCCGGCTACTTCCGTGGAAGAAGCAGAGAAGATTGCCGCAAAAATGGGTTATCCCGTTGTAATTCGACCCGCCTATACAATGGGCGGCACGGGCGGCGGCATGGTTTATAATCTGGAAGAGCTGCGCACTATTGCCAGCCGCGGCATTTCAGCAAGTTTAATCGGCCAGATACTGGTGGAAGAATCGGTTTTAGGATGGGAAGAGCTGGAACTGGAAGTCGTTCGCGACGCAAAAAATCAAATGATTACCGTCTGCTTCATTGAAAATGTTGACGCCATGGGAGTGCATACGGGAGATTCCTGCTGTACCGCACCAATGCTGACTATTGATCCGAAACTGCAAAAATGTTTACAGAAATATTCCTATGACATTGTAGAGGCTATTCAGGTAATCGGCGGAACAAATATTCAGTTTGCGCATGATCCTAAAACAGGACGTGTGGTCGTCATCGAAATCAACCCGCGCACATCACGTTCTTCAGCTCTGGCTTCCAAAGCCACAGGCTTCCCCATAGCATTGATTTCTTCTACTTTGGCTTCGGGAATCACCATGGATGAAATTCCCTACTGGCGCGATGGTTCTTTGGAGAAATACACGCCGTCTGGAGACTATGTTGTTGTTAAATTCTCCCGCTGGGATTTTGAGAAATTTCCCGGTGCGGAAGATAAGTTGGGTACGCAAATGCGTGCCGTCGGCGAAGTCATGAGCATCGGAAAAAATTACAAGGAAGCATTCCAGAAATCCATCCGTTCCCTGGAGAAAAAACGCTACGGTCTTGGTTTTGTTAAAGACTTCAACACAAAATCTCTGGACGAATTGATGGAAATGCTTTCCGAGCCTTCCAGCGAAAGACAATTCATCATGTATGAAGCCCTACGCAAGGGTGCGACTCCGGATGCTCTTGCCGCCAAAACTTATATCAAAAAATGGTTTATCGAACAAATGAAAGAACTGGTTGAACTGGAAGAGAAAATTCTTCAATACAGAAAGAAGAAATTGCCTGATGACTTGTTGATTAAAGCCAAAAAAGACGGGTTTGCCGATAGGTACCTGGCTCAGATTTTGGATAAAAAAGAAGAAGATATCCGCAAACAGCGTCTTGCCTTGGGAGTTACTGAAGCCTGGGAGGCTGTACCGGTCAGCGGCGTAGAAGACGCAGCTTATTATTTTTCCACCTACAACGCACCGGATAAAGTTCCCGTATCGAAAAACCGCAAGGTTATGGTTCTGGGTGGCGGTCCCAACCGCATCGGACAGGGAATCGAGTTCGATTACTGCTGTGTGCACGCGGCATTTGCCCTCCGCGATGAAGGCATAGAGTCAATTATGGTTAATTGCAACCCGGAAACTGTCTCCACTGATTACGATACTTCCAACAAACTATATTTTGAACCGCTCACGGTAGAAGACGTTTTGAGCATTTATGAAAAAGAAAAACCGGAGGGAGTTATTGTTCAGTTTGGCGGACAGACTCCTCTTAATATCGCCGCTGATTTGGCTAAAGCCGGAGTAAAAATTATCGGCACGTCACCGGAAACTATCGATCTTGCGGAAGACCGAGACCGTTTCCGCAAGATGATGGACAAACTTGGTATTCCCATGCCCAAATCCGGTATGGCCAGTGATCTCAAGCAGGCGCTGAAAGTTGCCGGAGAAATAGGTTATCCGCTGATGGTTCGTCCTTCTTATGTGCTTGGAGGACGCGGCATGGAAGTAGTGCATGATGAAGCAATGCTCAAGCGCTACGTTAACGCCGCTGTCGGTGTCACTCCCGAGCGGCCCATTCTGATCGACAAGTTTTTGGAAAACGCAATCGAAGCCGAAGCCGATGCCATTTCCGATGGTACGGACGCTTTCGTTCCCGCAGTAATGGAACACATTGAGCTGGCTGGTGTTCATTCCGGTGATTCCGCCTGCGTTATCCCTCCGGTAAGTATTCCGTTGCGCCACATTGAAACAATAAACGACTACACGAAAAAAATAGCTGTGGAATTTGGCGTCGTCGGTTTGATGAATATTCAATATGCCATTGCCAATGACGTTGTTTACATACTGGAGGCTAATCCCCGCGCTTCGCGCACAGTGCCGCTGGTTTCCAAAGTATGCAATATTTCCATGGCCCGTTTGGCCACACAAATAATGTTGGGCAAAAAGCTTCAGGATTTGAATCTGAAAAACAAATCATTCCGTCATTTCGGCGTGAAGGAAGCCGTGTTCCCCTTCAACATGTATCAGGAAGTTGATCCTGTTTTAGGACCGGAAATGCGCTCCACCGGTGAAGTTTTGGGTTTGGCCGATTCTTTCGGTCTGGCCTACTACAAAGCTCAGGAAGCAACACAACAAAGTCTTCCATCGGAAGGCACAGTCCTTCTTACAGTTGAAGATAAGGACAAGAGTGGTGTAATGGAAGTTGCCCGCACATTTAAGAAAATCGGTTTCAAAATCAGAGCATCGGAAGGAACTCATAATTTCCTTAAAGAAAACGGCATAGAGTCGGAAAAAATTTTAAAGATGCATGAAGGCAGACCCAACATCGTTGACGCCATCAAAAACGGCGGGATTCAACTGGTAATTAACACACCGGCGGGACGCCTCAGCAAATACGATGATTCTTACATTCGTAAGGCAGCAATTAAATACAAGATACCTTATATCACAACAATTGCGGCGGCAGTTGCAGCGGTAAAAGGTATTGCAGCATTTCAGCAGGGACACGGCCGTGCCAAATCTCTGCAAAGCTATCACGCAGAGATAAAATAAAACAAATTCTCTGTCATTTCCCGACTCTTTGTCGGACAGATGCCGGAGGACCGTGGAATTCATTAAATAACTTAAATCTATCCTATTCCGGAAATTAATATTTTCTTTTTATATTGGCTGAAATAAAATAAAATTTTAAATTCTAAAATGCCATTTGGGTATATAAACCTTAACCGTTATCTTTGGTTACTGAAAAATTTTAATCTTTTTCTAAGAACCCTAATTCACTCAAAATTTCTTTTACCCTGTCTGCTTCTTCGGTTTTTACAAGCAGGCGGGCGTAAGCTCCGCCTGCTACCAGCATAACAGAACTTTCTCCCTCAAAAAAATATTTTATGCCTTCACCATCAAGAACTGATTTTATAAACGCTATATCGCTCTGCCGATAAGTGGAATAAATTTCAACAAGCTCCACATAACTAACTTCATTATCAGGCCCCGGTGGTAACTGCTCAACCAAATCAGTGTCGCAATCGGAGCATTTATAAAAGCCTTTCCTGTACTCATTTTTGCATTTCGGACAAAACATAATTCTCTTCTCGAAAAATTCAGCTAAATAAAATTAATAATTCCGGTTCATTGAGAACACAGTTTTTATTATAGGCTGCCGTTTCGCTTAACGAAACGGCTTTGCTTATGTATGATAATAACATAGAAAGCAAATCTATCCAGCATATTACTCCAACCAGGAGAATAATATTCCGGATCCAAAGGGAAGTTACATTATCAAGGTTAACTCCTTTCTTCCCAGAAAATTCCAATATAATCAGACTTTATAAAAAATATTGACTGCTCAAAAATCTTCGGTTAAGATTTAAAAATAACTTATTTCTATTTGCAAAAGTGTAAGACGAAAAAATGAAAAATATTTCTTTGCTGTTGTTTGTTTAATTACCGACGAAAGAAACACACCTGCAGGAACAAAAGATAGAGTAACGCTCATATAAAAGGAGAAAAATTTATGGAAATAAAAAGTTCATCGTTTATCCATGAAGCCATGATTCCGGCTAAATATACTTGTGACGGTCAGAATATTTCACCACCGCTGGTCTGGAGCAACTCCCCTAAAGAAACTGAAAGTTTCGCGTTGATTTGTGATGATCCCGACTCTCCCGTGGGCACATGGGTTCACTGGGTCATCTTCGACATGCCGGCAAGTGTTAATTCTTTACCTGAGAGTGTATCTCGCCAAAAAGACATCGCCGGTACGGGAAAAAACGGTATAAACAGCTTTGGAAATTATGGCTACGACGGTCCATGTCCTCCTGACGGTACGCACCGTTACTACTTTAAATTGTACGCTCTGGATACCGTGCTGAATCTTAAAGCGGGATCAACAAAAGAAGATTTACTTGCAACAATGAAAGGACATGTGCTAGAGGAAGCTCAGTTAATGGGCAGGTATAAGAGATAGCATTGTACAAAAGTCAGCTTTACTTAAGCCGGCTTCTTATTATCTACAAATAATTGTTCAATCCGGCGACGTTCAATTTTACCGGTGGCTGATCTGGTTATCGAGGAAACAATTTTAACGCGACGGGGAACAGCGTAAGGTTCCAGCATATCCATTAAAAGCTTTTTTACATGAGTTTCAGTAAGATCACATGCAATAACTGCTGCAACTTCGTTTTCCCGTCCCTTCTCTGTAGGTAACGATAAAACAACAACGTCGTTGACTGTAGGCAATGTTTTAATTTTATTCTGTATATCAAGAAGATCAACTCTTTTCCCGGCGACTTTGACAATGCCGTCTGCTCTGCCCAAAAGAACAAAACGATTGTCCTGTTCCTCACGCGCTTCGTCGCCGGTTATACAGAAACCGTCAGCATCACGTTCCATTTCCAGCGATGCAAAATCGGATTTGACAGACAACCTGCCGTCGGCCAACTTCCATAATACAACATCAAAAACCTTCCATCTGTCCGTATATTCACCAATACATCGCGTCGCAATACCGCCTGTTTCCGTAGAACCGTAGATTTCCGTAATTCCCACACCTGTTTTTTTCAGGAAATGCAGTCCATCGGAACGATTTAGAACACCGGCAGAAGAAAAAGCGATTTTTAATGAAGGAACGGATAAATTATCAACTTTCAAAACACGATAATGAACAGGTACGCTGACCAGTACAGAAGCCTTGTGTTTATTGATCGTGGAAATAATTTCCTGAGGAAAGGTATAAATGTCAGGCAGCACTCGTGCATGAGCAACAAAAGGAACCAAAACGGAAAAAAGCAATCCATAAATATGATAAGGCGGAATAGTTGCCGCAAAAATGTCCTTGTCCGACAAGGCAAAATTTTTTTGCAAATAAAAAGCTTCTGATAAGAGATTTCGCGGCGTTTTAGACCAGCATTTCGGTTTGCCTGTAGAACCGCCGGTAAAAAGGCGTAAAAATGGTTTGTCCGGATCACGTATTAATTCAGGTTTAATATTTTCCATTGCAGCGGCAACCGGTGTTATTATTTCCACACCTGCCGGTATTTCTTCCGGCCGGTCGGCAACAACAAAGTCAAAACCAGCAGCATCATACATTTCCGCCAGAGCATGTCCAGACAAGGAATAAGGCAGAATTAACTGACAAGAACCCGCCAATGAAGCCAGCACGCAAGCGGCTGTAACCGCTTTGTTTGTCGTGCAAAGACAAAGCGTTTTTTCTTTACCGTGACGAGCCATAGTTTTTTTAATGCCTGCGGCCAATTCAAACACATCTCTATAACTGTATCCGGAAAAAGTAAAATCTTTCTGACAAACAGCTTTGGATGGAACAAAAATTTTTTTATACAAATTGAAAAAAAAATCTTTTTTTGCATTCGGCATATTAAATATTCTTCATTAAACCGGTTTTTTCCGATACGGGATATTTCTGTTAAGACAGGATTTACACCCAATAAGCATTAATATCTGTTTCTTCGTTGTCCAGCTTGAAAGAAAAATCTTTTTCTTCAAAAAGTTTTAGGCAGGCATCCACAACCATAGCATCAAGACTGGATCCGCGCTGCTTCCTGATTTCTTCCAATGCAAACGGTACTCCCCGCGCAGGCCTGTATGGCCTGTTGCTCGCCATGGCTTCCACCGTGTCTGCCACAGCAACAATTCTTGATTCTAAAAATATATCATCACCGGAAATCCCTAATGGATATCCGGACCCATCTATTCTTTCATGATGCTGATGCACAATATCAACAATAACAGGGATAAAATCAACTTTGTTCAATATTTTATATCCCACGGTGGGATGAGATCTCATCATCGCGAATTCAAGATCACCCAATTTTGACGGCTTTGTCAGAATAGAAGCGGGAATATATATCTTCCCTATATCATGAATCAGAGCGCCCATACGAATCAAATCGACCCGTTCTTCTGATAATCCCAATTCCCGCGCTATAGCCACGGCAAGCTTAGCCACCCGCCTCTGATGACCAGCCGTGTAAGGATCCCTTGATTCAACAATCATAGAAATGGCGTCAATGGTACTGCTCATGGCTAATTGCAGCTTCTCCAGACTTCTTTTTAGCTCCATTTCCGATCTTCTGATGTCGGTTAGATTTTTGAATATACCAACTAATCCGACAAAATTTCCTTCCGAATCAAAACTCGGCGCGCCACTGATACTAAAGTATCGCTCCGTACCGTCTTTATGAAGAAGGATGCCTATTTCTTCTTTAAGAATCTGTTTCTGATCCCTGACCTGCTTGAATGCTTTAATATATCTCGACACGTCTTCTTTTCTGGTAACATCCACAAAATATTTGCCGACTATCTCATCAGGCCGGTATCCCAAATTCGGTTCAATTGCCGGATTGATATAAGTAAATTCCCCGTTGATACCCAAAGTATAAATTATGTCCGGCGCATTCTCGCTCAGCGATCGGAAACGCTCCTCACTCTCTTTTATTTTTTGATAAGCAATTGCATTACTGATGCTGATTCCGATCTGTGGGGCAATGCCCATCAAAAGACTCATGTCAGTCTGGCTGAGAGGTTTCTTTGATTGTATATTATCGACAATAAGAACTCCCATAGATTCTCCTTTATAAATAATAGGAGCACAAATAAAAGACTGGGAACCCATGATACGAACGAAATCCAGACTCTTGGCAGAAAGATCACTCTCGATTTCGGAAACATCATTGACCAGGATTGGCTTTTGTTTTCTAAAAACATCCACAGCCGTTCCCTTGGAAAGAGGATTATCAAGATGAAATTTAATATTCTTCAGATAACTTTCATCTCGCGGATTATGTCCATACCCTACCGCGTAAACGAGACTGTCTTTTTGCTTATTAGCCAGCATGATCATACCCCGGTCGAAATCGAGTCGTTTCTCAAGAGACTCCATTACAAATTTTAGTAGTTTATCAATGTCCAATATCATGGAAGAAGCCTGACCGATTTCCTGGATCAGGAGAGTCTCATTATATCGTTTATTGATTTGGTCTAATAGACGATCAGCCGTATCACCTTGATTGTGAATGTTCGCAAGCAATTCTTTTTTTTCAAGATGTTCGGTATATAACGTTATACCCATTAGCATAATCATAAACAACAAAACCAGTGTATCCCCATAAGCAGAGTTGAGAACAATTAAAGAAATGAGACAAATTGTAAAACCGATAATCAAGAAATAATTGCGAATTTTCTTCCAGAAAAAAGATGGCGTCTTTTTCCAAGTAATAACGTAAAGGCAGCAGTCACCGCCTTTGTGAATACAGATAGGGTGTTCAATACTGGCAAATTTATTAGTGAATAGTTTTGCCAGTGATTCCAATAAACCAAGTCTGTTAAGACATTGATAAGGCTTTTCAACTACTCCTGGCTGTGGTATAGCCCTTGCCTCAATCTTATCAGGTCCAACGACTTTGGTCTTTAAAACAACCCCACGGCTGAGACGGGCATTAATTTTTTCCAAAACCGAATAAGCAGTAGCCGGATTAATGAATCCCAGTAAGTATTGTCCCAAAGCCCCCGAGGCACGAGAGGTAGTAATAAAACGTCCTACTTTTCTGGAAATATCCGGATCATCTGTTTCTTTAGCAAGCATTAAGTGAAAACGATCAACCTGCCTTTGTGTCAGCCAATGACCTTCATCTTCCAGTTGATAGGACTCAATATCAGCATATTTTAAGAGAGAAGCAATATCTATATCAGGAAGGTATCTGTGTAGATATTCCACATAACTCTTAATGATCCGGCTATTATAAAGTGGGGCATCTTCCATCATCTCTTTTGATACTTCTCTATAAAAAAACGGATGCAGAGTTGAAGTGTAATTCCATATTTAACATCATGTACCACCTGTCATATATTCACCGTACTCTTTTCCATAATACACATCTAATATCCATAGATAATATTTCTTTTTAAGTAGAATATAGAAGGGGTATTTTTGCTTGTCAAGGGATATTATACATTGAAATACATAGTTTTATTAATAATTTAAACATTAGTATCCTAGAAAAAATTTTTTTCATTTCCAAAAGACAAGAACAATTCTTGTTGACTTCTAGGTAGTTTTTACATTTATTATTGTGTAAATTTTTTACAAAAGTTGCTTATGCTTAACATTGATATTGAAAGTTTGATTCCCCATCGGGAAAAGATAAAAATTATCAGTGGAATTCTGGAAATAAAAGAAACCACGGCCATTAGCACAGCCGTGGTAAATTCCAACTGGCCTTCTTTTGATGGCAACGCCGCAGATTCACTGATTTTGATTGAAGCCATTGCACAAACCGCGGCCATCGTAGACGGTTACAAGAGAAAGCAACAGGGGAAAGATGGTGTTAAAGGCTGGCTCGTCGGCATCAAGAACGCCGAATTCAAAATAGAAAAGATACCCATAAATACAAACTTGATTATCATGATAGAAAGTAAGTATTCGTTCGATAATTATGGTGTAATAGAAGGATTAGTTAAAACCGGTGAAAATATATTAGCCTCAGCTACTCTTCAAGCCATGCGTCTGAATGAAGATAATAAAGCAACTATTTTTTAAGGAGCGCAATTAAAAATGGATGAAAAAAAAATTGCAATAGTCACAGGCGCCAGTCGCGGTATCGGCCGGGCAACGGCTGTAGAATTAGCAAAAATCGGTTACTTCGTAATTATTAACTTCAAGTCCAATGAATCAGCCGCCCAAGAAACATTAAGTCTTGTTCATGCCGTTGGAGGAGAAGCTGAGATTTCCCGCTTTGATGTTGCCGATAGCACACAAACTAAAGATGCAGTCAAAACAATTGTAGAACATTATAAAAATATTCATGTACTTATTAACAATGCCGGGGTAACTGCCGATGGCCTTTTTATGCTGTTAGGTGAAGATGAATGGGATAGTGTAATTAATACAAGTTTGAAAGGTTTCTATAACATAACAAAACCTGTTTTGCGTGAGATGGTCAGAAAAAAGCGCGGTTCAATCATTTCCCTTTCGTCTCTTTCTGCGCTGATGCCCAATCGAGGCCAGTCGAATTATTCTGCGGCTAAAGCAGGCATAATAGCAGCTTCCAGATCACTGGCCACGGAAGTAGCGCGGTTTGGAATTCGAGTTAATGTTGTAGCGCCGGGACTTATTGAAACAGATATGATTAAGGAAGCCCCCGTTGAACAAATCAAACAAATGATTCCCATGGCACGCCTGGGAAAACCTCAAGAAGTGGCTAATGTCATTCGTTTTTTATGTTCTGATGATGCTTCTTATATTACAGGACAGGTTATCGGTATTAATGGCGGGATATGTTGATGAAAATTCGCTACACATTATATAGTCTGCTTTGTATCTTTGTCGGTATTTTGCTGGTTATGGTCCCGTCAAGTCATGCCGGAACGAATGATTTTGAAAGATTGCGTAAAGAATCGGCTAATATCAAGACCATCCAGTCCGGCTTTACGCAAAAAAAAATCATGAAAATCTTAACTAAACCCCTTATCTCGGAAGGCCGTTTTTATTATGTAGCTCCTGATTCACTGCGTTGGGAATATTTAAAACCTTTAAAAAGCATTGTTATTACCCATAAAAATATTACAAAACGCTATATGGCTTCTGGCGGAAAAATGGTGGAGGACAGGACTGGCGGAACACAGGCAATGAAAATTGTACTAGATGAAGTTACCAACTGGATGAAAGGTAAATTTGATCAAAATCCTTTATTTAAAACAACCTTTCATGAAGGAACCAATACCAGAATTATTTTAACCCCTACGGAAAAAAGGATGGCCGATATGATTGAAAAAATAGAAATTACCCTTTCAAAAAAAACGGCAATTGTTAAGTCTGTAAAGATTACAGAGAGCGCAAATAACATCACTCAGATAGATTTCAACAATGTGGAAATCAACCAAGCAATTAACCCTTCATTATTTCAGGATGTGGAATGAAGTGTATACCTGTTTTAATATTAATCATTTTTATTTTATCCTGCCAGACATTGCCGTTGATCAATCCATCGGGTTCCGGGATAAAGGAAAATACCCTGACCTGTCCTTTTCCTTTTTTAGAAGGAAAATACCGGCTGATACATTCTATAGAAAACCGTATGTTCGATGAAACGCAGAGCGTAATTATCGGCGTAACTTTAGTCGATTCTTCGACCCGTAACGTTTCCTGTGCAATTATAACAGCAGAAGGAATGGTATTGCTTGAAGCCGAATCATGTAAAGAAACGCTAAAAATAAATCGGGCGCTACCCCCGTTTGATTCAGAAAATTTCGCAAAAAATATTATTGACGACATAAAGCTTATATTCCTCGCACCGGAAGGTAAGCTTCAAGAGAAAGGCACGCTTGCCAACGGTGCAACTGCGTGCCGCTACCGGGAAGAAAACGGTGACTGGGTTGATGTAATTAATGGTAGAGTGGAAGGCACAGCAGTTAAGCGCTATTCACCCGACGGCATTCTTAAACGTCATATTAAATTTAATAAAAAGTCAGGAAACATTTATCAGAATATTGAATTGCAGGCACACGAAAAATTTAATTATTCGTTGTTAATGAATCTCATAGAAGTTCAACCGTTAAAAAGAAAAGCCATGCAAAAAGAACCATCCAGAGAAACTAAAAAATGAGAAATCCTGTAGAAGGTAAAAACATTATTGTTATAGGTTCAGGTATCGGCGGCCTGAGCACGGCAATTCTTTTGTCGCTTTTAAATTTTCAGGTAACTGTTGTGGAAAAAAACCTTTTGCCCGGCGGTTTGATGCGGTCTTATCGCCGTGACGGATTGGATTGCCCCGTTGGCGTGCACTACGTCGGCGCCCTTGGTAAAGAAGAGCCTTTGGGCATCATGTTTCACGCTTTGGGCATACCGGTTGACGAATTGTTTATTCCCATGGGACAGAGAGGAATCATTGATCGTTATATTTTTGACGATTTGACATTTGACTTACCAATCAGCGTTGATGCCTTGGAAGATAGTTTGAGCAATGCTTTCCCTCAGGATAAACTGGCCATGAATGTCGTTATGAAAAATTTGCGCGAAATGTCGCGGCAAATGATGGATCCCTCTTTTTTGTTCAGCCATGGTAATCCTTTTCAGGACACGGATTACTATCTTCCCATGGGAGAATTGCTCGATTCTCTGGGAGCGACAGCCGGCTTACGTGCAGTTTTAGCCGTTCCCTGTAATCTGATCGGTGTACCACTCAATGATTGTCCGATAATTTTCCACCACATGGTTTTGGCCAGTTACCTTTTTTCTTCTTGGAGATTAAAGGAAAACGGCGGCAAAATGACGGATATTTTTGTCCGTCGTTTTGAAGAACTGGGAGGAAAACTTATCCTGAACGACGGCGTTAAAAAAATATCAATTGCAAACGGCAAAGCGAATGGAGTAATTTTAGAATCGGATACAATCATTTTGGCCAACGGCATTGTTGCAGCCATACATCCAAAAGTTATCCTTAAATTACTGGATAAGGATGTAGTGCGCGAATCTCACCGCAGGCGCATACAAGGACTTCAAGAAACGGAGGGTGTTGTCGCCGTTCAAGTTCAAGTTGATGCAGCGGCGCATCCCGTAATGAATCATAATATTTACCGGCTTAATCGGGACGAAAATGGTATTATTCATGACGGAATGTTTTATCAGGTGCAAGGCACAAATTCCGCCAATGTTAATTTGCTTTCTATTATTACAAAATCTCTATACAGCGATTGGAACCGATGGGAAAATACATTTACCGGTAAGCGTGGTCAGGAATACGAAGAAAGGAAAATGAACATCGCCAAGAATCTACTTATAAAAGCCGAAGAAATATTTGGTGATCTTAGCGGCGCCCGGATATCGGATGTTTATACTCCTCTCACTATCAGGGATTATGTCAATGCTCCGGAAGGAGCATGCTACGGAATAATGCGTTCCTCACATCAGCTGTTGAAGGCAATTTCGCTAAATAATCTTCCCCTTCCCGGTCTGTGCCTGGCAGGACAGAACGCTATTGCCCCGGGAGTTATGGGCTGCCTGTTCGGTTCCTTCAATGCAGCCAGACAAATTATCGGTTCCGAGCGATTTACCAAGGAAATCAAATGGGATGTATAATCCCGCTTCGCCTATAGTGACTCCACCGTGCTCTTCCCTGGGATTTGATTATTCGTTTCATTAATTCATTGAAAAGCAACGCGATATTTGTTAAAAGCGACAAAAAACAAACTCAGAAAGCTAAATTCAAATCTATGACACGTCAGGAAATTGAGCGCGAAGTAATAAATGTTTTTCAGCGGGAATTTGAAATAGAAAAACCGGACATGGATGCCGATTTGCGCGAAACATACGAATTTGACAGCATTGATGCCATCGAACTTTTGCTGGCTATCGAAACTTTTTTGGGCACAGAAATTACCCAGGAAGAAAAAAAACAGGCTGTTAATATTCGCACAATAACTCAAATTTGCGACTATATTGAAAAAATCGCAAAGAAACGAAATCTTTTATTACCGGCATAAAATAATTATGGAACGTAGAGTGGTTATCACAGGTATGTCAGCTATTACGCCTATCGGTCATGAAAAAGATCGGATAGTAGAGAGTCTGCAAAAAGGATTATCCGGTATAAAATCGTTACGCGAAGAGGAATTTCTCAGCAGTTACATTCATTCCAAAGTTTACGGAACTGTAGATTACCCCATTGAATATGATTTTAAAAGAAATCACCGCAAAACAATGGGACCGGTTGCTTATTATGCTTGCCAGGTAGCCAAGGAAGTACTGGAACAGTCGGGATTAACCGAGGATTTGATCACTTCCGGAAGACTGGGGGTTGCTTTCGGCTCCATTCATGGCTCACCGACCACTCAGCGCAACATTTACCGTATTTTTTTCGGAGCCGAAGACAAAATAGCTGTAAAGGAAATAGGCGCTGTTGACTACCTGAAATCAATGGTTCATACAACAGCGGTTAATATAACCAAGATGTTCGGCATTACCGGCCGCGTTATATCTTCCGGAACCGCCTGCACAACCAGTTCTCAGTCAATAGGCTACGGCTATGAATCGGTCAAATTCGGCATGCAGGATGCTATGCTTTGCGGCGGAGCTGATGAATACGATACGACGACTGTTGCTGTTTTTGATAATCTGCTGGCGTGTTCCACAGCATTTAACGAGACACCTCACAAAACACCCCGTCCGTTTGATAAAGATCGCGATGGTCTGGTGGTGGGAGAAGGCGCGGGAGCAGTCATGCTGGAAGAGTATGAATTTGCCAAAAAGCGAGGTGCGAATATTTTGGGTGAAGTCATCGGATTTGCCTGCAACAATAATGGCGGCGACATGATTTTGCCTAACCTGTCAGGCATCACCAACACACTTAAACTGGGAGTAGAAACCACTAAAATTAATCCTCAGGAAGTTGATCTTATCAGTGCACATGCCACCGCAACAAAGATGGGGGATATTATTGAAGCACAAGCTATCAGTGACGTTTTCGGCAAGACTCCCTATGTCATAGGATTAAAAAGTTATACCGGTCATACCATGGCCGCCTGCGGAGTCATTGAAACTATCATGACCCTTTACATGATGCAGGATGGATTTATCGCTCCCACATTAAACCTGGAAGAAATCGACGAACGCTGCGCAATGCTTAAGCACGTCCAAAAGGTATTGCACCAACCGGTCAATATTGCCGCCATACAAAATTTTGCTTTCGGCGGAGTCAATACCATTTTGATGATAAAAAAATTTTCCTGAGATTAAAATGTTTCTTGTTAGGTTTTCCCATTTTATTATTAATTTATTCGTAACATTGATTCTGTGGTTTTACTTCATGTTCGGATATCTTTTTATTTTACTGTTTTTATACCTGCCGGTTTATGTTTTCGCGAAAAGCCGCTCCGCAGCTTTACAGAATTTAAACCATATCCACCTGAAAATATTCTTTGCCTTGACGAGACTGCTTGTTCCCCGCACAAAATTTAAAATTCCGGAAGATGTGCGAAAAATTAAATCATCTGTTATCGTCTGCAATCACTTATCTTATCTTGATCCCATCTTACTTGTATCAATCTTCAGGCGACAGAAAACCATCGTAAAACATACGTTTTTTAAAGTTCCCATCTTCGGGTGGTTTTTGAAAAACTACGGTTATATTTCCTCCGGTTCCGACAATATGAGCGGACCGGCACTGATCAATAATCTGGAAAACATAAAAGAGCATCTGGAAACAGGAGGAGTTTTATTTGTTTTTCCGGAAGGAACCAGAAGCCGTGACGGTAATCTTGCTCCTTTCAATAAGGGCGTTTTTACGATTGCCCGTTACTGTAATGCTCCGTTGAAATTGATATTCATCACAGGCACCAATAAACTATTTCAACCCGGCCGTTTCTTATTCAACACATGTGAATTTAACCAAATTCAACTGGAATTAATCGGTTCGTTAAATCCTGATTACAAGAGCAAAACTTTTTCCATTTCCGTTTTAGCCGATGATGCCAGAAAAATCTTTGAAGAAAATATTCGTGCAAATGATGGCCGATAATTAATATTTACTTATGTTCTATCCCCTGCCGGCTGGGGATCAAAGTGGGTGGAAAAACATGTATACAGGTCTTCAGACCCGTTTAGAGCGTAAATAAAGCTATGATATACATGATTACTTATTCCACCTCCTTCTCTACGGGACACCTCCGCCGGCGGAGGATAGAATAAAGACATTTAGATATTTTGTTAAGTAGTAATAAAAATAATCAGGAGGATGGTACCATGGAATTGCAAGAAGCTATTTTAAAACGAAGAAGTGTAAGGAAGTTTACCGAAGAATTTGTAACAGATGATGAGCTTCGGCAAATATTCGAAGCAGTACGCTGGTCGCCTTCTTGGGCAAACACGCAAGTGTGGGAATTTATAGTTGTCCGTGATAAGGAATTAATCAAAAAGGTAACGGGTACTTATTCAGAACACAATCCTGCCGGCAAATGTTCACTTACAGCTTCCGCCTTAATCGTCGCCTGCGCAAAAACAGGCGTTTCGGGCTGTTATGGCGGCAAGGAAGCGACAGCGATTCACAACTGGTATATGTTTGATTTGGGAATGGCCGTTCAGACACTATGTTTGAAAGCTCATGAACTGGGCTTGGGAACTGTAGTTGTCGGCTTGATGGACCATGAAGCCTGCAAAAAAATCCTTGATGTCGGAGAAGGCTATAAAGTAGTTGCTGTTATACCAATCGGACGGCCTGGCCTGCCGCCGAAAGAAGGTCCCGTACGCAAAGACATTTCGGAATTTGTTCATCTGGACAGTTTCAATAAGCCGATGTTTTGATATAAGTCTCATTGAGACTTTGACGATAATTTCTTCTATTGAAACGAGAAGAGCTTTTTAGCCAGCAACCTTCATTAATTTCAAGAGCATATTTCTACAAAACAATAGCGTATAATTTCAGTTGAAAAAATTATTGACTCATCAGAAAATATATCGTAAGAGGGAGACCGGTCGGTCCCAATATGAAAGAAAAAACAAATTTAAAAGAACGTATAATTGAAGAATCCTTGAAATTATTTTCCGTGAAGGGATACATGAGCACTTCAATTACAGACATTATCGAGGTCGTGGGCGCTTCCAAAGGTGGATTTTACAATCACTTTAAAAGCAAGGAACAGCTTTTTCTTGAAATACTCAGTACGGCAAGAAAAATTTGGCGAGAAAGAAATCTTTATAAAATAGAGGATAAATCAAGACCTCTTTTGAAAATACAAAAACTGCTTAAAAACTACCGTGACCGCTATCTTGTTGATTCAAATAATTTTCCCTGCGGCTGCATCTTTGTAAATCTGGCGGTTGAACTTAGCGATCAAGCGCCAGAGCTCGCAAAAGAAGTAGATACCGGATTCATCAAATTAAGGATGAGGGTGTACGCCTGATATTACGTCTCATTCGCGTGCCACTGCTCCAGCATGAATAGCCCAAAACACTGCGCATGAGACAT
>MAEO01000060.1 GCA_001683985.1 Smithella sp. M82 | reverse complement strand
GACAGGATTTAACTCAATATCGCTTATTCCTTGAACCCGCCCCTCTTTATTCCAAAGCGTTTCACCGTGTCTTATGATAACCCTGCAACGATACATAAATAAACGCTTGACAAATAAGGCTGACCCTGTTATCTGTTTTTCAAAAACATGAACAGAAGGTCGGCCATGATTCCGGAAGATCGAGATGGCAGCTTTCCGATACCGAAATTGTTGATTGACAAAAAGGATATTGACCGTTTTATGATGGAATTTAAAGGATTTCACGCCCAGTTTGCCGATTGCTTTTCCCGAAAAGGAACCGGGGGAAAACTTTTATCATCATATGGCGGGGCAAATGATCCAACTAGAGGAATTAGAATAGGTTCGTTATTCAAAATCAGCCGGGCTTCTGACCGAAAGTCCCGGCCTGTTCAGGACATGTGTGTAGATCATGGTGGTGGAGACATCCGCATGCCCCAACAGTTCCTGCACCGTGCGGATGTCATAACGTGCCTCCAGCAAATGTGTAGCAAAGGAGTGACGCAAGGTGTGGCAACTGACTTTCCTGTTTATTCCTGCCCGTGATGCCGCCTCTTTCACGGCCTTCTGGACGAGATTTTCATTGATATGATGCCGCCGCACAGTACCGCTTCGAGGATCAACCGAAAGCCCCTTGGCAGGGAACACATAGTGCCAGATCCACTTCGAGGCCGCCTTTGGATATTTGCGGGCCAACGCCGGCCATATATAGACTCCTGGAACCCCATTTGCCTGATCTTTTTCATAAATAACCTTCACCCTGGCAAGATGTTCCTGCAACGGAACGACAAAACGCTCCGGCAGCATCGTTATCCTATCCTTCTGTCCCTTGCCGTCACGTACCATGATCTGATGACGGCCAAAGTCGATGTCCTTAATCCTGAGGCGTACGCACTCCATGAGCCGCAGGCCGCCTCCATACATCAAGCCGGCCATGAGTGCGGTAACTCCCTCCATCTGTTCGAAAAGGGCCTGAATTTCACTTCTGGTCATTACCTCGGGCAATCGCTGCGGACGCTTGGCCCTCACAAAGGCCTCCATCTCTCCAAAGGGCCTCTTCAAGATATGATTGTACAAGAATACCAAAGCATTAAGCGCCTGGTTTTGGGTGCTGGCCGCAACCTTCCTCTTGACTGCGAGATAGTCAAGATATTCCTTCACCGCCGTGGCCGCATCAATGCTTTTCGGGTCGGCATAGCCATGAAAGGCGATGAAGCGCCGCACCCATTCAAGATAGGCTGCCTCTGTCCGGATCGAGTAATGGCGCCTGCGTATTTCTGTTCTCAGGGCATCAACCAGCGGCGAGAAAAGCCGCTCAACCTCGCCGGGAACTACCCGATCGAGGAAAGCGCCCGCATCAGGAGTAACCCTGGATGCCTGCGTCTTTTTTCCGGTATTTGCCGCCGGTCTTATCATGCCATCCGGAGTATAGTTGGGAAGAAACGTCTCATAGAGAATTTTCAGAGCGTGCACTGCCTGCCTCACCTGCCAGTCCTCAATGCCAGGACGTTTGCCCAGACCGGCAATAAAGGCCTCGATATCCTGACGCGAACGATCACGCAATCGCTTTCCAGGCAGAAAATTAACAAAGGCCTGCCCCCATTTGACATAAAAGAGCGAACGATCAGGCCGCACTCGGTTATCCTCCACACAGGCCCTAAAAGCATCCCAGAATTTTTGAGACGCAGTGGATCGTTTTTGGCTTTCTTCAGTCATAAAATATATCCAATTCAACCAGTTAAGTCACAATTTACTGTGTCATGCTATACAGAATTATTATATCACTTTTCAAATCACTATCACAACATGTTGGAATTGTGCAATTTATTTTTAAAGGAGGTGGTTCGTTTGCGCTATTTACCTTATATGGTTGAATAATTTTTGGGTCAAGTGTTTTGTAATAGATTTTTTCTGTCTAATATATGTTAGCAGACAAGGACCGAAGACATATGAGCATCACGCTTAAGACGCACAAAATGTTGTGGGGACGTTCCGGAAATCGTTGCGCAATGCCTGACTGTCGCAAAGAACTCGTCATGGATGCCACCGAGACAGATGATGAATCATTGATTGGAGAAGAGTGCCACATTATTGCCGAAAGTCCCGACGGCCCCAGAGGAAACCCGTCAATCCCAGAGGAAAGGCTAAACAAATATGACAACCTCATACTTCTGTGCAGAATACACCATAAGATTATTGATGATCAGTACCACACGTACACTATAGATTACCTCAGGGAAATAAAGGCTTTGCATGAGGATTGGGTCCGGGAGTCGTTGGCCACCTATGATCAGCAAAGGCAATGTGATGACGAGCTTTACGCCGCCTACGTTGACACGTGGTTGAAGTCAGCACACGTCGCGGAATGGAAGGCATGGACTTCTCATATTCTCGGAGGTGATCATCCTACATTATGGGTTGACATAGATGAGAGTCTGTCATCACTCAGAGAATGGATTTTCTCAAGAATCTGGCCAAGAAGATATCCAGAGCTTGAAGATTCCTTCGAAAACTTCAGGCGTGTCTTGCAGGACTTTCAGAATACCTTCCACCGACACTCGGAAAAGACCAAGGACGTATACTGGACAAAGAAGTTCTACCATATTCCTGAGTGGGATGAAGAAAGGTATGAGGCCCTGTTCAGAGAATTCATCTTCCATGTCAAGCTCGTCGAGGACCTCGTACTAGAGTTGACGCGCGCCGCCAACTTCATATGTGATAGGGTGCGCCAATATATTGACCGAAGCTTTCGCTTAGACGAGGGCTTGCTTGTTGTCCAGTCCGGCCCTTACATGGATATGTCGTGGAGAACTCATCGTGTTGAATACAGGGGAGAAGAGCGGGTCAGAATTCCATATCCGGGACTGGAAAAGTTCAAAAGGATTCGCAAGGAAAGGGATTTCTTTTTCGGGGCTGGCGTTGACGTAGAAGATCCAGATTTCTTGGAGTGGTATAGAAACCTTGATTGAATGATAAATGATAAAGGACCTGCTAACAAGGCGCTGCACCCGACCGCTATTCCGCTTCGCTCCATAGCGGCAGGTGAGCTTTGTCGTTAGCAATTATATGATTACAAAAAAATTCATTGTACAATGTAGCAAACAGGTTAAAGAACTCGCTAAACGTGTTTTGTTGGTTAGTAAGCCTACTTACTTCAACACAGAATTACGTAGTTCTGATTTCATGGACTCTTATCCAGATGCTAAGCTTAGCAGTTTAATTGAATGGTCGAATCAAACTTCGGGTTGTAAATTCATCTATGCAGTTTCGAAAAGCGGCGGAATAGATGAGGAAGATTTATTTAAGCTATATAAAGAAGCAAAGAAAAGAGAAAAAGACTCAAACGGGAAGCGGGCGTTCGCCAGGGCAAATAAAGAAAATAGAAAATCTCGTATACTTTATGTGGGTAGTTCAAACTCTCTTGAGACTAGAATTAGACAACACCTTGGGCATAAAGATGATACTTTGTTTTCGATGCAGCTAAAGCATTGGCTAAAAGAAGACTCAATTGATTTACTGAAGTTTGAAGTATGGAAGTTTGAAAAAATAACCCCGCAAGATGCGTTGCAGGTTATAGAAGATTCTCTATGGGAAAAACTACAACCAATGTTAGGCAAAAAAGGTGGCAAATGATTTGCTAACCTGTCGCTAAAGCCGATCGCAGCCCGCTGGGCTGCTCCGGCTTAGCTTTTCGTTATGTTGAACTTAAATTCCGCCAAATAAAAAAAGGAGGTGATATTGAAGTTACATGTATTAATTTGATTTTATGCTAACGAATACGTAATAAAATTCATTTCGATTGAAAGGAGAAAATCATGAAAAAACTATCACGAATTTTGCTACAATCAATCTTTGTAGGCATTATGTTTGCTTTTGTGGCTTCTATCGTAGGTTGTGCTTCTGGTTTTACGACAATTGCACCTATGCCTCCTCAGAAATACGAAAAATTGGGGCATGTCAGTGGAAAGGCTACTGGTTCTCTGGGAATATTGGGGACAGCATACTATTTTATTCCGATGGGGCTTAATTCCCGTATTGATTCGGCTTACGATAACGCTTTAAAAAGCTCTCCTGGGGCAACCGCGCTTATAGATGTCACGTTTGAGGAATCCTGGTTTTGGTGGGTCATTGGCACGGGGCGGACTGTTACTATTTCTGGAGAAGCGATAAAGGAGGTAATAAAATGAAAAAATTAATCAGACTTACGATATCACTTGTTTTTATTACAGTTTTTTTCATAGCAGGTTGTGCAGGGAAACCGATAAGGGTTGGAACTGTTGATCAACAATTGGATAATACTAATATTGATTTCACTAGAGGTCGATCAATTTCAGCGTCGGCCAGTGGTTTCCAATTGTTATTATTTATTCCTATTAGTATTAACGATCGTCACGAACGTGCTTATCAGATATTGCGTGGACAGGCTAGTAACGATTATATTACAAATGTCAAAATTAAAGAGTCATGGACATACGCGTTTGTTGGTACAGTTTATACAACTACGATAGAAGCTATGGCATACCCTCGTAAACTTTAGTACCAATTAGATCCTTCTCATATTACATTGAACCACATAACAAGAGCATTCAGCGGATGGCTCAGGGCTTACGCCCCTCGCCACCGCTGATGTTTGTCGTTATATTTTCAAGATGAATGGATGATCAACCAAAATAATTTAAACTTAATAGGAGGGATGTTATGAAAAAATGTTTTTTTGTGGTTGTTGGAGTCTTGCTTTTTTCAATGATTATTTCCGGTTGTGCTTCTCAAAAGGCATGGGTTTATAAGCCAAATACTTATAGACAACCATCTGTTTTTTCAGAGAAAACCGTAGTTGTACCACCATTCATCGATCAAAGAGACGACATAAACAAAAATAGAATACCTCTTTACTTGATTCCATTAATGCCTTTTGGTTGGGCTGATTATAACGCTCCGGAAGGGGCACAGATGCATATTAACTCTGGAATATGGATAAATTATAAGCCTACTGAAGATTTTGCTAAAGCATTAGCTCAAGAATTGAAAAATGCTAATGTTTTTAAAGAGGCATATTTTGATTTCAAAAAAGGAAGTAGTGATATAATTATAACTGGAAAGATAATTAACACAAAATACAGGGGAAACTTAATAAGTTATGGATTAAGTGTTTATGGGCCATTGCTTTGGCTAGTAGGTTTTCCAGCAGGAAGCATTAATAATGAATTGTCAATTGAGTTATCATGCACGGATTCAAAAACAAATCAGTTATTATTTTCAAAAACATATTCAGCACCAAAGTATAGCAAGATATCATGGATATATAATTTGCCAAATGATTTTAACTATTCATCAATGTTAAATGGGTTGTACAAACAATTTCTTTTAGATCTGAAAAATGAACCAACTATATTTAAATGATTTTTTGTGAAATAAAAATATAACAAGACGCTCCAGCCGACCGCTTTCCGCTACGCTCCAAGCGTCGGCTGAGCTTGGTCGTTATCTGCTCATTACGAGGAAAAGAGACAATTATGGCCAAGAAATGCGGTATATGTGGAGAAATAGTTGAAGGAGGCGTACTAGTATTGCGTTTCATCAATATATTTACATTAGAAAGCATGAGCGAAATTGAATTTCTTCCAGCGATGCACGACAGGTGAATCATTGATTTCCTTGAAAGAATTCGAGGGACAGTATACAAAATTAAAGATATGGAAAGTGAATTAAGTATACTGTCCCTAAATTGCTCAGTCCCTAAATTGCTCGGCTGCATTTGCCTTGTTAGATGCGCAAGTTCAAGCGATTGGAACATCCTGAACTGCTATTGTTGTATCAGTTATTTC
>MAEO01000059.1 GCA_001683985.1 Smithella sp. M82 | reverse complement strand
GTTTTTTTATTTCAGCAATATCTAACTGAGGGGAACTAATATGTCAAGTATCTATTTAATTAAGTGTCGTTGTAGGGCTAGTCAGTCTTATTTATATGAATCGATAATTAAAACAGGTGTTCAATATTTTCTTGACATATAAAATAGAAAGTTCTTATACTTTCTACCGTAATATCTTATCAAAAAAATCTAACACAATTCAGAAAAACGGAGGCTTAATTATGGCAGAAGAAAAAGGGTTGAACAAACCAGTAAAGTTAAAAGCGGACTTGGCGGCATTGTTGGGAGCAAAAACACTCCCTCGCACTGAAATAACAAAGAAACTTTGGGACTATATTAAAGAAAATAAACTGCAAACCAGAACGGTTAACGGCAAACCGGAAAACGCGGGAAAGAATATTGTGGCCGACGCCAAGTTGATTAAGATATTTAACAATACCAAAATCACCGGTAAAAACGGCAAGGTTGTTGATTTTACGAAATTAAAAGAAGGACAAACCATTGATATGATGCAGATAGCCTCTGTTGTCAGCGCCAATATCGAATAAAAAAAGCTTTAGTTTCTCAAAACAGGCAGGTTTTTATCGCCTGCCTTTTTTTGTATAATATTCTTAATTGTAAGGAACAACAGGCAAAAGATTATAGTGACACGGCCAAAATGGCAGCGCCTATCGCTCCGTTAACCTGTGCATAAGGCGACACTTCCATATTCATTCCCAGCTTCTTTTCAAGCGCATGGATAACCCCTACATTTCTGGCAACTCCTCCTGTTATCATGACCGGTTCTTTTATTCCGACACGCCCAATCATTGATGAAATTCTGGAAGCGATAGATTCATGAATCCCGGCAATGATATCAATCCTCTGATTTCCCTTTGCTATAAGAGATATAACTTCCGACTCCGCGAATACAGTGCAAAGGATGCTTATTTTGGAAGGATGTTTCGATTTTATAGACACAGCCCCGAACTCGTCCAGATTGACTTCCAGAGCTCTGGCCATCACTTCCAGAAATCGCCCGGTTCCGGCAGCGCACTTATCATTCATAACGAAAATTTTTACCTTACCTTAAACCAGATTCACTTCGGAAAAATCAATCAATATCTTGCTTATGTTGCCTTTCCACTTTATCTGGCGTGATATTTTGAAAAATGATAATTAATGATCTAGGTAACCACGCATGGAGTAAAAAAATGGAAAAGATCAGGGTTGGTATGAGTTCCTGTTTAATGGGAATAAATGTCCGCTATGACGGTGGACATAAATTGGATTCTTCTTTAATAGATACTCTGGAACATTACTTTAAGCTTATACCTATTTGTCCGGAAGTTGAATGCGGTTTGGGAATTCCCAGAAAACCCATGCTCCTGGAAGATAATCAAGGTTCATCGCGGTTGATTATAATTGAGACAGAAGAAGATGTAACGGAATTAGTGATAGACTGGGCACTTAAACGTGTGGTTCAACTGGAAAAAGAAAACATTCGCGGCTTTATTTTCAAAAGCGATTCGCCAAGTTGCGGAGTAAGAAATGTCAAAGTTTATAACAAAAATGGTGTTTCCGATACTGATGGTGTGGGAATATTCTCCGGAATGCTAATTAAACATTTCCCTTCACTATTAGTTGAAGACGAATTGAATCTTAAAAATTACTTTCTGCGTGAAGACTTCATCAAAAAAATATTTGCGTCAAAAAAATCACCTGTCCGTTAAACAACCAGGGCAGACGCATCCATCCGGGCACAGCCGGGTTGAGTAACCAAAGGAACCGTTGATCCACGTGGCGCACAAGCTTCAGTACTGTCGGGATCAATATCCGGGGACACTATGGATGTGTGGCCCGCAAGAGGCGCCGCAATAAGTAGGCCTCTTTCCACCACCTGTTCATGCGGTGAAATTTCGCAGTTGCTTTCTCCCGGCCATGAACGACCATGGCTGCGATTTTTCCCGAAACGAGGGCGCCATGAACGCCCAAGACCATTGAAGGATCCTGCATGCCGGAAAGGGTTTCCGTCAGGATGAGATCCCCGGGGAAAAGTCGTGGGTTGGACAAAGAATCTGTAGGTGTGCCGGCGATGTTCCCGATCGTATGCCAGTCGGAAAATTTAAGACCTTCATCTTCCAAGAGCTGTTTCGGAAACCACTCTTTGGCCGTGACCGAAAGGGGCTTGCCCCGCTGAAACAGCACGGCGACTCCCATGCCGTTAGCTGAGGCGTAGTAGGCATAGTCGTGCGTATATTCTTGGTGATAGGCCACACAAAACGGACTGCGATCATCTAACCGGCCCTGCAGCAAAATGTCCATATGCTTTGGTGTACGGTATATAGAGGGCTTCAAAGGCTTCGCGGAACATACCCGTGGCCACGATGGAGGATGGGCGTTGCCCGCGCTCGACCATTTTCATTTGGACGTTTGAAGGCATGGGGAGTTCAATGAGATTACCGAACGCTCGCAGACGCAGGAACGGCAAGGGATTGTAAAAAGGAACAGGATCAGAACCATCTCCAACGGCAAGAGAAAACCCCAGATACCGACTCATGGCATCGATATCCAGCGGAGTCATATCCGCGACGCAGACCTCACGCCCGCTGACATCCGAAGCCACGAGCGAGGCACCGCCAATGATCTTCTTCTGCTCCAGAACAGTTACATCATAACCCTCGCGAGCCAGAATGATAGCTGCGGTCAGACCAGAAATACCCGCGCCAACAATAACGAGCTGTTTCATGGTTTATTAAATAGCTTTACTGCAGTAAAGCTGCAAGCATTTTTTTAAGATACTTAATCGAATCCAGTTTCGAATAGTGTATATAATTTTCATCTTGACAGCCATTTATTTGCTGTGCTACGTGTTTCCACACTGAAATAATAAGTGATCTGAAAATGTCCGAAGTTGTTTTCAAAAATAACTGGTGGTGGTGGCAGATTTTCAATATCTGTCCATAAGCTCCTAAACAAAGAGAATGGGCAGGGAAGTTCCTTCCCATGACTCTAAAAATAAAGCGCCATGGGAATATAATCCCGTGGCTTTTTTATTAATGACACTCGCTGATAGTGAGCCAAGCTGAAGACAAACGAAGTGAAGTTTGAAGCGTAAGGCGAACTATACCAAGTGCATAGCGCCGTCGTGAAACTAGCTTGCGAAGTTCAAAGCGCAAGTGGAATCAATGAAACTCAAATATTACAAACGTAGTACAGTAATATTTGTTGGTTGAATTGTCCCTTGTGCAAAGCACATAGGGATATCCCCTAGCGAAGTAACCTGAAGGGCATCTATGACGAAGTGGGATTTGAGACTCGGTTTAAAGCGAAACTTTGAGATAAAAAGTAAATCTAAATTAAAACTTTTTAAAGGAGAAAAAATAATGGAACAGGTAAAAGTAGTACTGCAAGACCGCGAAATACCCAAGAAGTGGTATAACATACTGGCGGATTTGCCTACGCCAATGAAGCCGCCGCTTCATCCCGGTACCGGCCAGCCGGTGACCCCAAATGATCTCGCGGCAATTTTCCCGATGAACATTATCGAACAGGAAGCTTCAAACAAACGCTGGATAAAAATTCCTGAAGAGGTTCTGCAAAAATATCTGCTGTGGCGCCCATCTCCACTGTACCGCGCTTATAATTTCGAAAAACTGCTTGGTTGTCCGGTAAAAATTTATTACAAACACGAAGGCGTCAGTCCGGCCGGTTCCCACAAGCCCAATGCCGCCGTTCCTATGGCTTATTACAATAAGGTGGCCGGAACCAAAAGATTAGTAACTGAAACGGGTGCCGGTCAATGGGGAAGCGCTTTATCCATGGCCACCAAGATGTTTGATCTGGATTGCCGCGTCTACATGGTTAAAATAAGCTACGAACAAAAACCTTATCGGCGCTTAATGATGAATACATGGGGCGCTGAATGCATTCCCAGCCCCAGCAATCTAACTAATGCCGGAAGAAATGTCCTGGCGGAACATCCCGATTCTCCCGGTTCACTTGGTATCGCCATCAGCGAGGCCATTGAAGACGCGGTAACCAGCAAAGATACGAAATACACATTGGGAAGCGTTTTAAATCATGTCCTTCTTTATCAAACCATCAACGGTCTGGAAACGCAAAAACAACTGGCAAAAATCGGTGTATATCCCGATGTAGTTATGGGATGCTGCGGCGGCGGCAGTAATTTTGCCGGCCTTGCCCTGCCTTTTATCTGTGACAAAATTCACGGTAAAGATATAAAAATAGTCGGTGCAGAACCAACTTCATGTCCCACTATGACCAAAGGCCCCTTTGCCTATGACTTCGGCGATCTGGCAAAAACAACACCATTGCTTCCCATGCACACCCTTGGACATGATTTCATTCCCGCACCGATTCACGCGGGCGGTCTGCGTTACCACGGCATGGCACCGATTATCAGTCACCTGGCAATGGAAAAACTCATTGAACCCAGAGCCTACGATCAATTAAAGACCTTTGAGGCGGGCGTCAAATGGGCACGCACAGAAGGATTTATTCCGGCGCCGGAAGCCAACCATGTTCTGGCGGCGGTTGTGGACGAGGCCATACGCGCCAAGGAGGAAGGCAAAGAAAAGATAATCCTCTTTAACTGGAGCGGACACGGATTGGTTGATCTTGCCGCTTACGATGCATACTTTTCCGGCAAATTACAGGCTTATGAACTGCCCGATCATGAAATTGAGCGTGTCCTGGAAGCAATTAAAGATTTTCCCAAACCCTGATTATTGACAACATATGCAAACCGAAAAGCCGCCAGGAAATATAACTTGACGGCTTTTCTTTTTTTGGTCAAGCTCACACATTATGAAAACCGAACACGATGAAAAATTAATCCGTTGTCCGAAACTCGGCGATGAAATGACTTTTGCCTACTGTCTGCGGGAATCCGGAGAATTGCCCTGTCAGCGTATTGTTCGCTGCTGGTCGCCTTTTTTTGATGTAGAATCATTTTTAAAAGAAAAACTGCCGCCGGAGAAATGGGCTGGTTTTACGAATTCCAAACCGATGGATAAAGTTACAAACTTAATAGAACTCATTGAAGCCGCAAAGGCAAAAAAATGAAAACTCTCGATTTATTCGGCAAGGGAAGCACGGGTGATATTAGAGATTCGGCACCGCTTGCCGAAAGAATGAGACCTCAAAAAATTTCCGACTTCATCGGCCAGCGGCATCTGCTGGGAGATGATTGTCTGCTCAAATGTGCTATCGAAGAAGATAAACTTTTTTCCGTGATTTTCTGGGGGCCGCCTGGCTCGGGAAAAACCACTCTGGCCAGAATTTTGGCCCGCGAAACCAAGTCTAATTTTGTCAGCTTTTCTGCCGTTCTTTCCGGTGTAAAAGAAATTCGTGCGGTAATCGACGAAGCAAAAGATATGCTGGAAAGAAAAAATAAGAAAACTATTCTTTTTGTCGACGAAATTCACCGTTTCAACAAAGCACAACAGGATGCTTTTTTACCGCATGTGGAAAGCGGATTGATTACGTTGATTGGCGCGACTACAGAAAATCCTTCTTTTGAAATAATTGCCCCTCTTTTATCGCGAACACGTATTTTAATTTTAAAACCTTTTTCCGAAGAAGATCTGCTGACTATTATCGATAACGCATTGAAAGATAAACAAAAAGGATTCGGAACTATTCATTTGCAAATCTATCCGGAAGCTCTCCTTTATATAGTGCGGCTGGCGGATGGCGATGCCCGCAGCGCATTGAACAATCTGGAAGCTATAGTAGCTATGGTACAAAACCTTCCGGAAAATAAAAGAATCATTTCTTTAAAATTTGCCGAGGAAGCCCTGCAAAAGAAAGCTCTTTTATATGATAAAGACGGTGAGGAACATTACAATTTAATTTCCGCTCTGCATAAGAGTTTGCGTGGCAGTGACCCTGATGCCGCACTTTACTGGCTGGGAAGAATGCTCGCCGCCGGAGAAGATCCTCTGTATATTGCACGGCGCATGGTTCGCTTTGCTTCGGAAGACGTTGGCAATGCCGATCCGCAGGCTTTGGTTGTGACAATGGCCGCCCAACAGGCTTTTCATTTTATCGGTTTACCCGAAGGAGAATTGGCTCTGGCTCAGGCAGCGGTTTATCTGGCAACGGCGCCCAAGAGCAATTCATTGTACGTTGGTTACGGTAAAGTTAAAGAAACAATTAAAACAACAGGATATTTGTCCGTTCCTTTGCATATTCGCAACGCACCTACCAAATTAATGAAAGAACTCGACTACGGCAAAGACTACAAATACGCCCACGATTATCCCAACGCTTATGTAGAACAGGAATATCTGCCGGATGAAATTAAGGGACAGACATTTTACCATCCCAAAGAAACCGGCTTTGAAAAGATTATTAAGGAAAGATTAAATTACTGGCGGCAAAATAAAAAAGATGCAGACAAAAAATAAATTTCAGAGAATGTCAAATCCCAGTCGCTTTGCTCCCGGGATAATTCCACTTACGCTTTGAACTTCGTCCCGATTAATCGGAGCTCGTTCTCAGCGAGTGTCATTAAAAGGAAAGGGAGGCTTGGTTAGGGCCTCCCTGAGGAATGAAGAGAGAAGGATAAACACCTTCCTGGTTATTTTGTTGCCGGCCAATCATACCCGTTATTTTTAGTCGACAATAAACAACTCGTTATCAGTAAATAAGCATTTATTGTGCCACAAAAAAAACTTGTATCGTAAGCATTTAATATTATTTGAAAATAATTTTTAAAGCACAAAGTATAATGATAAATATTTTATTTTGGCGGCAACAAATGTCGAAAAGACCACCTGATTGTTTGTTTAAATAACATAATTAATTCAAATGCTTGTCAATAAATTGCACCGCTTCCCATTTTTTCGACAAAAATGTCGGAAACAAGGGGATTATCCGTTGACTTTTTTCTTAAATAGCTTAAAGTGACCAATAAAATAAGATTTTAAGGTTAAAAATGTTTTTTTTTAGAAAAAAAGATTTGATTGTGCGCCGCAAAGCTCACAATTACAATGATCCTTTTCTTCAGCCTTTAGCTGTTGCTATCGTCAGCGCTATTTTTGTAGTCTTGATTCTTACGACAGGATTTCTGGAAATCAGAAGAAGTGAAAATAATCTCATAGCATTTATGCAGGATCAGGCTATGAGCACAATTGGAGTATTACAACGCCTAACTGAAGAAAATTTTAAAAGTATAATTGCCGCACCCGAAAAAAAAACCTCCAAACTCAAAAATGTCAGCCAGGAAGAAGCTTCTTATTCAAAAAAATGGGTAGTTGAAGCAATTACAAAATTAGCCTTAAGTCTGGATCAGCAGTGGAAAAAAGGGGAAATAAACAATGATTATCTGCAAAAATTTGCTGCAGATAACAATTTTTTTTATATCGGTTTGTTAAACGCCAGGGGAAACGCTGTCTATCAAAGTAGTGCTTTAAACACAGATATGCTGGATTCAAGCGACCTTGTAAAGCATGGCAGAAAATTAACTACCTTGGAACTCTTAGAGAAGATACGGGAAAAGCATAAAATAGGTTTTGTCGGCTTAAGGCGCAAGGATAACAGCGGTACTGTGGTAATCAATCTGAATAAAGCCGGATTAGTTTACTGGAGTTTAAAAGTCGCCGGTGAAAAAGGCATGAATAAAATAGGCGAAGGTCACGGCATCGTTTACATGCAAATTATCAACAATCAAAATAAACTGCTCAGCAGCGTGGGGCAGTTTGCGCCAGGTTTAAGCAAAAGTAGTTTTAAACTCGAAGAAATTCTGGCCGGCAAGATAAAAATTGCCGGCAGAAAAGTTAATTATGATGACCATAAGATCCTGGACGTAACAGCTCCGTTGTTTTTGAATAAAAAAATTGTCGGCATCGTGAGAATCGGTCTCAACCGCAGTTCCATGGATAAAAGTATCGCCGAAAACCGCCAACATATTTTTGTTTTCATGTTCTTTATTGTTGTAATCGCTTTACTTTCCATGTGGTTGCTTTATCATGATCAGAACCGGCATTTGGCCGGCATTGTGGAAATGGAAAGGCAGCTGGAAAAAGCAGAAAGGCTTTCTTCTTTAGGACAACTGGCAGCCGGAGTTGCTCATGAAATTCGTAATCCTTTAAATGCCATTAGTATAGCGTCACAAAGGCTCAAACGTGATTTTGTTCCTTCCGATCCCCAGAAAGAAATTGAATTTCAAAATCTCTCCGGAGTTATTAAAGATGAAATAAAGCGTCTCAACTCAATAATTGAAGAGTTTCTGACCTTTTCCAAAAGTCGCCGGCTGGATTTCTCTAAATTCTCCATTACGGAAGTGCTGCAAAAAATTGTCAACCTTATCCGCGAGGAAGCATCAACACGCGGAATCACCATTGAAACAACATGGCGGGAAAACCCGGCTTTGATCTCTATGGATGTCAACAAACTTCAACAGGCGTTTCTCAATTTGATCAAAAATGCCATGGAATCGATAACAGAAGCAGAAGGTAAAATTACCATTACCGTGGATAAGCATGGGAAAAATTATATTGTCACCAGAATTTCCGATACAGGTTGCGGCATGACAGCAGAAGAAATCGAAAAAATTTTCAGCCCCGAATATACAACTAAAGAAAAGGGTGTAGGATTGGGCATACCTTTAGCTTTTGAAATCATCCGCGGTCATGGAGGAGATATACAGGTAATCAGCAGAAAAGGCAAAGGAACCACCTTTGAAGTTATTTTGCCTCGAGAACGATTCAACGAAACATCCTCGAAAGATAAGGACTGATAATTCATGCAAAAACTGAGTATTCTTGTTGTCGACGACGGTCAATCCCAAAGAGAAATGCTGCGTGATTTTCTGCGTTCCGAAGGCCATACAGTAACGGAAGCCGATAATGGTGAAAAAGCTCTGAATACAATCCTTAGGGGACACTTTGATTTAATTCTCTTGGACTACAAAATGCCGGGCATGGATGGTCTTCAGGTTCTCAAAGAAGTGAAGCGCATCAATCCTGAAATAGACGTTGTCATTATTACTGCCTATGGAACTATAGAAACAGCAGTGGAAGCCCTGAAAGCAGGCGCAATTGATTACATAACAAAGCCCGTCGAACTGGATGAATTAATAATTCTGGTCAACCGGATAGCGGAAAGAAGACAGCTGATTCAGGAAAACAAACTTTTAAAGGAAGATTTGAGTAGGCGCGGTGTCACTGCGAATAAAATTATCTACAAGAGCCAGCGCATGGCCGAACTGATTAATTTGGCGGGACGTGTAGCTGCGAGTAAAGCATCCGTTTTGATTCAGGGAGAAAGCGGAACCGGAAAAGAATTGCTGGCGCGATTGATTCACCAATTGAGCCCACGGGCAAACAAGTCAATAGTGGTTGTTAATTGCGGGGTCCTGCATGAAAATTTACTCGAGAGCGAATTATTCGGTCATGAGAAAGGCGCTTTTACCGGCGCGTCTTCCCGCAGAATAGGCCGATTCGAAGAAGCCGATGGCGGTACGCTTTTTCTTGATGAAATAGGAGAATTGAGCCCGACTATACAAGTTAAACTTTTGCGTTTTCTACAGGAACGAGAATTTCAGCGTTTGGGCAGCAATGTTAATCTTCAGGTCGATGTAAGAATTATCAGCGCAACCAATCGTGACCTGGAAACACAAGTTAAAGAGGGAACCTTTCGCGAAGACCTCTTTTATCGTTTAAAAGTCGTTACCATGTCACTGCCGCCTTTGAGAGAAAGAAGGGAAGACTTACCTGCGTTAATTGATTATTTTTTTGATAAATTTGCTAAAGAAAATGGTAAAAACATAAACGGTTTTACAGCTGAAACAAGAGATTTGCTTTTAAAATACGATTATCCGGGAAACGTGCGCGAACTGGTTAATATTATCGAAAGAGCCATCGTAATCGCACGTAATCAATATATTACAACAGATGATTTACCATTCAAATCAGTATTACCTTCCGGCGATTCTGAAAAGAAGGCTACCAGTGTTCTGCGCGATTCGGTCGATGAATTAGAAAAAAAATTAATTATCGAGGCAATGGAAAAAACACAGGATAATCAGACAAAAGCCGCCGAAATTTTAGGAATATCGGAACGCATGCTGCGCTACAAATTAAAGAAATACGCTCTAAAAAACTAAGTGGGCTGCTGCCCGGGTGCGCGTTCGAAGGCAAGGGAAGCGCAATAATAAATTGATCACATTCCTTCTTCATCATTGCAGCGTATTTATGTTCCTCAAGGCTCGGGGGCCTTGCACATGAATCTTTTATGCAAATGAAAAAATGTTCGTTTGGTTGATACGTACTTTCTGTAATCTTCAAGTCTTATGGCATAGAAGTCTATATTTGTCCGTATAAAAATAAGGATGACCATAAAAAACCGCCTAGAAAGGCGGCTTTTTATGGGTCGGTTTCAAATACTACCAATTTTTTAAGCCAGGCATTTTTTCATTGCTGTCAAAGACTGAAAATGTTTTCTTTCTTCTTCGATTATTTTTTCCAGCGTATCATGCTGCGCCGCCGGAACCAGCTTTTTAATTTCGTGATAATACAAAATGGAATCCAGTTCTCTTTGAATAGCGAAATCCAAAGCGGCAGCAGTATCCTTAATCTTGGATAACTGTTTATCCATTACCTCTTTGGTAAAAATTAAATTGTTATCCACATACGACCGCAAATAAGCGCCATATTCTCCCTCATAACTCTCTGTCAGATTACTTTTCTCAACACTGGCTAAAAGTTTTTCAAACGTTCTTTTATGATTAACTTCCGCTTCCGCCAACTCGGCAAAAAGTTTTTTCTCTGCTTCTTTTTTAGCAATCTGTTCGGCAAATTTATAAAAATTAACGCCATTTTCCTCAATTCTTATAGCAACTTCCACTATATCGCTTGCTGCAAATACCCCCATCTTTAATGCCTCCTACTAGTTCAATAATATTATAACCCCGGGTATTCAACCCTCCGCCTTTGGCGGGATAATCCGACTTGCAGATATTACTGCACTGCGTTTGTAATATCTGAATCTCATTAAATTGAACATATTTTTTAATCTAATGCAATAAAATTAAACGTCTACTGTGATATTGTATCAACGACTTTGTCATATCGGCCAGCGGGAGATATCTTTATGTTATATTGTACTTATTAAGATTTCTCACTTCGTTCGAAATGACATCATTGTAAAGAACTGGTTGTAACATTACTCTAGAACCACTTCTTTTTTTTGAAATAAAACACCATTAACAAAGCTACAACAAGCATAACTCCCAATGCGCCAAAATACCCCCATCTCCATTCCAGCTCCGGCATATACCTGAAATTCATTCCGTACACTCCGGCAATGAAAGTCAGCGGCATGAATATTGTGGCAATCACTGTCAGCACTTTCGTAACTTCGTTAAGTCTATTACTTACTGTGGAAAGATAGATGTCCAGCATACCGGAGAGCATATCTTTAAATGTCTCCACCGTATCGATAATAGCGATAGTATGATCATAGATATCTTTGAAATAAACAACTATCGATTTATTAATCAACGGCGAATCCGATCTTTCCAACGAATTTATAGCTTCCCGTAAAGGCCAAAGAGATTTGCCCAACATGATTAACTCTCTTTTAAACATATGAATATCATGGAGCGTTGATTGTGTCGGTTTTTTAACCAAATCATCTTCCAGAACTTCGATTTTTTCTTCCAAATTCTCCAGCACAATAAAATAATTATCAACGATACTATCAATGAGGGCGTGGGTAAGATAATCGGCACCTTCTTTTCTGATACGGCCTTTACTCTTGCCGATTTTTTCTTTGATCGACCCGAAAATTTTACTTTCTCTCTCCAGAAAAGAGAGAACAAAATCTTTCCCCAAAATAACGCTTATCTGATCGGACTGCAATCCTTCACCTTCCTGTTCATAAAAATTTTTCAGAACAAGATAAATATAAGCGCCGTAATCTTCCATTTTGGGGCGCTGATCAGTATTGAGAATATCTTCCAGAACAAGAGGATGCAAACCGAAAAGTTCACCGATATCTTCAAACAATTTTATATCCTGCAATCCGTCAACATTCAGCCAGGCAATTTCCTTTTTATCATTTTCAAAACAGAAATCTTTGATGGAGCTGATTTCCTTTTCTTCAAAAAAAGTTTCACTGTAACGAATCAGATTAATTTTTGATTTCTCCACGTACTTACTGCCGATATGAACCAAACTTCCCGGAGCAAGTCCCGTCTTTTTTGATCTTTTCTGAAATTTAGAACGCATGGGTTATACCTCACTGAAGCGGGGGAAATGTCTTCTTTTTTACTTTTATAGTTACAGTGGCGGCAGATGATTGACCCTCAGGAAAAGAAACGCCTAAAGGAAGCACAATTTTCGTATCAACCGTTGTAGTAGAAAATATTTTTTGTAGATCAACCGGTTCTGTCCCTACTTTAATTTGTTCCGGATTTGCCTGCGCACTGATTAAAACCCGAACTTTGGATGGAGTCACGCTTATTTTCTGCAACGAAAGATTTTGCGCCAATGAATTCTCTGTATTGATACGCACAGGAAAAGTCCAGAAAATTTGTTTGGAAGCAGAAATGTGAATTTTTGAAGGAACGATATCAGCAACCGTTAAGCTCGACGGAACGTTAATCATATCAGCGGTCAAGTCAAAATCTTGTTTTTTGTCAACGACTTCAGATAAATCCAGTGACAATTTCAATGAACGCTCGTCAAGAAGATGAAACGCCTGCTCAGGCCCTTTAAGAATTACCTTGGCATCGGTAACCTGTGTTTCACCAATCTGCCAGTTTTTAGGAATATTTTTGTATTCAATGGGGACTACAAACTCCCGACGCACAATATCTCTCTGATATCCAAAAGCAATCCATAAAAAACACGCCATGCAAATGGCTATAATTTTTTCGGGTGTGTTTCCTTTAAACCAGTTCAAGGCAGGATGTGATTTTTTTGTAGGAGTATTTCGTACATAAAACTGCTCCAGCGTCTCATGCAAGGAAGCCACACTGGGAACAACCGTAAGCTCTTCCATATAGGCTAACGATATTGTTCCCCTTTCTTCAGAAACCACAATGCACATTGCGTCAGATCGTTCTGAAAGACCAAGTGCCGCCATGTGACGCAATCCGATATTGGTATATTTAGAAGTGTTTATGGAAAGAGGAAGATGACAGCCAAAATTCGTTACTCTCTCACCTTTGATTATAACGGCCCCATCATGACCTATGGAATGCGGATCGAAAAGGCTCTCTAAAAGAGATTCGCTTACAAGTCCGTCAAGATTTGTCCCTCCGTTAATATGTCTTTCCAGAGGATCATTGCCTTGTAAAACAATCAATGCCCCAACGTGTTTTTTCGCCAAAGTTGCCGCAGTTTGCGCGATTACTTCCGTTGTTCTTTTTAATCCCGACAAGGGTTCAAATTTCTTCCCGATGTTGCCCAGCATGGCCAGTCTTTCAAAAAAACGGCGCAAGTCTTCCTGAAAAATTACAACCAAAACAAAAATCAAAATAGAAAAGAAAGCCTGCAAAACAATCGTTGTCAGATAAAGCTGAAAGAAACGAGCTACGAGATAAACTCCGCCAAGCAGGGTTATGCCGATTAGCACAAAACGGGAAGCCCTTGTTTTGAACCATGTCAAAACAGCAAAGATCATTAGAGCAATGATAATGACATCCAGAATATCCTGAATTTTGATGCTCTTAATGATATCTAAAGCGGAATTTAATGCATCCATAAACTTCTTCCCGAAGTCATTTTAATATGACAGAACCCATTTCGTTTTCAAAGGATAACGAGGCGGCGAGGATCCGGCTCACCGGCATTTGCCGGTCAGGCATCCGGCGTATATGATAATACGTCGAGGAAGACTGCGACGCGGCCAACAAAGTTAGCCAAAGAAAACGGAATGATATGAAATTTATATAAAAATATGCGTTCAGGTGTCAAGCAGGATTAAAAAATCTTATGTTGACAATTTATGTCATTGTTTCATATCTTTCCCGCCATGAAAAAAATAGTTCACAACCTTAATGCCATAGAAACCAAAGAAAAATCTCATCGTGAAAATGTCTGGTGTAAGAAATACGGGTATTTTATTGATTAGATAGGTATTGTTAAGTTACTCAGAAGAGGCACAATACTGGAGCGATGTCGTTAATATAATTGAAGGTGCACAACAGTCTTTGATGCAAATGTTGAGTAGACCGGGTAAAATGATAATCAAATCAGCATGTAATAAAAAACTGTTGACAGACGATTTTCTTGCTGTTATATGACTGTGACATTGGAAATGGAAAGCGTTTTTATGAGAACAACAATTAAAACATTAATTCTTAATAACTGGTGGTGGTGGAACCTCAAAGGGAGGAGTTTCCGCCGCTGATCTTTTAAATTAAAGTTTAAGCCGTGGAGAGCCTCCGGGATCTTCACGGCTTTTTTGTTTTTAGCACACGAAGGCCGTGAATAAAAATTCACGGCCTTCGTCATTTTAGGGAGAAAATATGTATCAACCAAGTTTTGCAGAATTTGAAAAGTTAGCCAAAAAAGGAAATCTGATTCCTGTTTGCCGGGAAATACTTGCCGATGTGGAAACACCGGTCTCCGTTTTAATGAAACTTCAGAATAAGGATCACGTCTATCTTCTGGAAAGTGTCGAAGGCGGCGAAAAATGGGGGCGTTATTCTTTTTTGGGGACAGATGCCGGAGTTGTTTTTAAAGTTCACGGTGACAAAGTTATTATTAAAGATAATGGAAAAATCTCAACCCGAGAACACAAAGGCAATCCGCTAAAATTTTTGCGTGAATTACTTAACCGCTATAAACCGGTCACTATTCCCGGTCTGCCGCGTTTTTATGGCGGAGCGGTAGGTTATTTAGGTTATGAGATGGTGCGCTATTTTGAAAAACTGCCGCCAAGCCCGCCGGATGATTTGAATCTGGATGACGCTGTTTTCGTTATCAGTGATTCTTTGATGATTTTTGACAATGTGCGTCATACCATCAAAGTGGTGGCCTGCGCTTTCACGGAAGATGCAGGTTCCCTGGAAGCAAGCTATGCCGATTCCTGCCAGAAAATCGAAGCAATGATCGAAACGATTGCGGCAGCAGCATCTCACAAAACCGCAGCCGCCACAGGAAATGAAATTAATTTTGATTCCAATATGACACCTGATCAATACAAGGGTGCTATTGAAAAAGCCAAAGAATATATCAGCGCGGGAGACATAATTCAGGTTGTTCTTTCGCAGCGCTTTGAAACCGGTTGCCGTTGCAATTCCATAGATCTTTACAGGGCTTTGCGCTTTATCAATCCGTCACCTTATTTATTTTTTCTAAAGATGGATGATCTGACGCTTATCGGTTCTTCTCCGGAAGTTATGGTGCGCAAAGAAGAAGATACCATGGAATTGCGCCCGATTGCCGGAACAAAGCCCAGAGGAAAAACCGAGCAGGAAGACCGTACTCTTTCCGATGAATTGTTATCTGATGAAAAAGAACGGGCGGAACATGTAATGCTTGTCGATTTAGGGCGAAATGATCTGGGACGGGTGGCGCAAACCGGCAGCGTCCAGGTGAATCAATACATGGTGGTGGAAAAATATTCGCACGTCATGCATCTGGTTTCCAACGTTCGCGCACAACTGGCCAAAGGAAAAGATGCCTTTGATGTTCTGGCAGCGACTTTCCCGGCGGGCACTTTAACCGGCGCACCCAAAGTCCGGGCTATGGAAATTATCAACGAGCTGGAAAAAGTCAAAAGAGGGCCTTATGGCGGCGCGGTTGGTTATTTCAGCTTCGGCGGTAATATGGATTTGTGCATAACCATCCGAACAATGGTTTTGAAAAACGGCAAAGTATATGTTCAGGCGGGAGCAGGTATTGTGTATGATTCCATTCCTGAATCGGAACATCAGGAATCTTTAAATAAATCCCGCGGGATGCTGCAAGCCGTGCGCCTGGCAGCCGGCGGTTTTGAAATCAAAAACGGCAGTTAGGAGTAGAAAAATGATTTTAATGATTGATAATTACGATTCTTTTACATTCAACATCGTCCAGTACTTGGAACAAATGGGCGAAAAGGTGGAAACGTATCGTAATGACAAAATAACGCTGGAAGAAATAAAACGGAAAAATCCCCGGGCAATATTTCTTTCTCCGGGTCCCTGCACACCCCAAGAGGCTGGAATAACTGTTGATGTTATTCGCGAATTTTATAAAGATGTTCCCATTATGGGCGTATGTCTGGGACATCAAGCCATCGGATATGCCTTCGGAGCCAAAGTTTTACGCGCCTCACGCATCATGCACGGGAAAGTTTCCCAGGTAAAACACGACGGTAAAACAATTTTTGCCGGAGTACCTAATCCTTTCCCTGCTGGCCGTTACCATTCACTTATCGTTGTCAGAGAAACGCTGCCCGACTTTTTGGAAGTCAGCGCGGAGACGGAAGAAAACGAAATTATGGGATTGCGGCACAAAGAATATCTTGTCGAAGGTATTCAGTTTCATCCCGAATCAGTACTGACACCGCAAGGCAAACGCATACTAAGAAACTTTTTGAAATATACCGGAAAAAAGGAGCACTGATCATGATCAAAGAGGCAATTGAAAAAGCTGTTAACAAAACCAATCTGCCGGAAGCGGAAATGATGACAGCAATGGACGAAATCATGGAGGGAACGGCAACACCTGCTCAAATAGCCGCGTTTATAACGGCACTGCGCATGAAAGGCGAAACGGTGGAGGAAGTCACTGGCGCGGCGCGCATCATGCGTCGGAAAGCCACGTGCATTAACGCCTGTGCGACTACAATAGTGGACACCTGCGGAACCGGCGGAGACAAACTCAACACATTTAACATATCAACGACTGCCGCTTTTGTTGTAGCGGCCGCAGGAATTGTTGTAGCCAAACACGGCAACCGCGCTGTTTCCAGCGGCTGCGGCAGCGCCGATGTTCTGGAAGCGCTTGGTGTGAATATCAGCGCCGACCAGGAAATCGTGGAAGAATGCGTTCAGCAAATCGGCATCGGCTTTCTCTTTGCTCCCCAACTGCACGGCGCCATGAAATACGCAATCGGTCCCCGACGTGAAATCGGCATCCATACAATATTCAACATGTTGGGACCGTTGACTAATCCTGCGGGAGCTACTGCTCAGCTTCTGGGAGTGTATGATCCAAAGTTAACAGAGATGTTTGCCGATGTATTAAAGAATATGGGAACAAAACGAGCCTTTGTAGTTCACGGCCTGGATGGTCTGGACGAAGTTACCGTAACCGGCGAAACACGCGTTGCCGAATTAAAAGACGGAATTGTACGGACATATAATATCAATCCTGTGGATTATTTCGGCAGAAAGGATACATTGGAATCAATTCGTGGCGGTGATCCGACGGTAAACGCACAAATAACCCGTGACGTTCTCTCCGGAAAAGAGGGCGCCTGTCGTAATGTTGTTTTAATTAATGCGGCGTTGGCAATTATCGCCGGAGAAAAAGCAGACAATATTAAAGATGGTTTAAAGATCGCCGCCGATTGCATTGACAGCGGCGCGGCGGTAAAAAAACTACAATCGCTGATTGAACTGAGCAATAGTTGAAAAATTCCCTCTTCCTTGATGGGAAAGGGCTAGGGAGGAAATAACGATAATGATTCCCGCCCACCAAGGACGGGAAAGTTAAGAGGAATCATGATTCTCGACAAAATTATCGAAACAAAAAAAGAAGAAGTAGCGCAATTAAAGAAGGAAACTACACAGGCGCAACTGCTGGCAACTATTGCTAATCTGGAACCATGTCGCGATTTCAGGACGGCATTGCAGGATGGCAGCTGTAATATCATCGCTGAAGTTAAATGCGCTTCTCCTTCCCGAGGCAGACTGATTGAGGATTTCAATCCGGTCAGAATTGCCGGCATTTACGAAAAAAACGGCGCTGCCGCGATTTCTGTACTCACCGATGAAAAATATTTTGCCGGACATAAAAATTATCTGACACAAATAAAACAAAAAGCAGAACTGCCCCTCTTGCGCAAAGATTTTATTATCGATCCTATACAAATTTACGAGACGCGAGCTATCGGCGCTGATGCAATATTGCTTATTGTGCGGGTTTTAGGAAAAGAACTCTCAGAATTTATTTCTTTGTCAAAAGAGCTTGGTTTGAGCCAGCTGGTGGAAGCGCACAACGACGAGGAACTTGATGTAGCGCTGGCTGCCGGATCGGAAATTATCGGAATCAACAATCGTAATCTGGATACATTCGTTACCGATATAGAAACGAGTCGCAGACTTAAAACTCAAATTCCTAAAAATAAAATTGTCGTGGCCGAAAGCGGCATCAAAGATCGAAAAGATATTGCATCCCTGATGGATGCAGGCATTCATGCTTTTCTGATTGGCGAAGCTCTAATCATCGCACCGGACATCGGCAGGAAGCTGCTTGAATTCAGGGGAGAGCTGTAAGATGACACAGGTAAAAATTTGCGGCATAACCAATAGCCAAGACGCTCTGGCCGCGGCAAAATGCGGAGCGGCGGCGTTGGGTTTTATTTTTCATCCTCCTTCACCACGCTATGTAAAACCGGAAGACGCAAAGAAAATAATCAGTTCTTTGCCGGAGAAACTGGTAAGGGTCGGTGTATTTGTTAATGAAAAGCCGGAGAAAATTAAAAGAATAATGGAATACTGCGCTTTGGATATGATCCAACTCCATGGTGATGAATCAATGGATTTTTGCCGGAATTTTCCGGCATCCATAATTATCAAAGCTATTGAATTAAAAAATTATGACGATGTGACCCGCGCTCTTAGCTACAATGTTTCCGCCATTCTGATAGATAGACGCCACGCCGGGCTTTATGGCGGAACCGGTAAAAAATCAAACTGGGAATTGGCCTGCCGTATTAAAAATAAAAAGCCGCTTATTCTTTCCGGCGGACTCAATGCGGAAAACGTTGCTGAAGCCCTGAAAGCAGTTGCTCCGAATGCTTTGGATATCAACAGCGGTGTAGAAAAAGCTCCCGGCGTAAAAGATCATACAAAGCTGACCCAAATATTTGAAATCATTCGGGCTTCGGGTGCGAACACTGAAAATTTACTGTTAATATTTAAAAAGAGGAAAACATGAATAAAACACTACCTGACAAAAACGGACATTTTGGAATTTTCGGCGGCCGCTATGCTGCCGAAACTTTAATGCCCGCCTTAATCGAACTGGAAAAAGCTTATCAAATAGCCCGAAAAGATAAAAATTTTCAAAAGGAATTCGAATGGTACCAGCGCGAATATGCCGGACGCGTTACGCCTCTCTATTACGCGCAGCGCATGACTGAATCTCTGCACGGAGCCAAAATTTATCTGAAACGCGAAGACTTAAATCATACCGGCTCCCACAAAATAAACAACACGTTGGGACAGGCGTTGCTCGCGCGTCGAATGGGAAAGAAAAAAGTTATCGCGGAAACCGGCGCGGGGCAGCATGGAGTAGCTACGGCAACAGTAGCAGCGCTCTTCGGCATGGAATGCAAAATATTCATGGGCGAAGAAGATATACGCCGCCAGGCTCCCAATGTTTACCGCATGAAAATACTGGGCGCTGAAGTCGTGCCGGTAAAAAGCGGAACCGCCACGCTCAAGGACGCGATGAACGAGGCCATGCGTTACTGGGTATCCAGTGTGCGTGATACCTTTTATGTCATCGGCACCACTGCCGGGCCGCATCCCTATCCGCAAATGGTGCGTGATTTTCAATCTGTCATAGGACGCGAAATAAAAAACCAAATTATGAAACTGGAGGGCAGAAATCCCGATGTTCTGATTGCTTGTGTAGGTGGGGGCAGCAACGCCATGGGAACTTTCTATCCCTTCCGCAATGAAAAAAACATTGCCATGTGCGGCGTTGAAGCTGCCGGTTACGGTTTGCATACCTCCGAACATTCGGCAAGCATTAATGGAGGTAAAGTCGGGGTTTTGCACGGAAACAAAACTTATCTTTTGCAGGATAAACATGGTCAGGTGCGCGATGCATATTCCATTGCGGCGGGATTGGATTATCCGGGTGTTGGTCCTGAACACGCCTACTTTCACTCAACGAAAAAAGTAAAATATGTAACAGTAACGGATAAGGAAGCAATTAAGGCTTTTTACTTTTTATCCCGGAAGGAAGGTTTGATTCCGGCGCTCGAAAGCGCGCACGCGCTTGCCTATGCTATGAAGATTGCACCCAGGATGTCTAAAAATAAAATTGTTGTGATTTGCTTGTCGGGACGCGGTGATAAGGATGCCCAAACGATTATTGAAACAAATGAGATCTGATATGAAACGGATTGAGGTATTTTCGTGGTGCGTAGCTTTAGCTGCATTTTAACGGATCTGAAGACCCGTACCACATTTTTCTGTCACAGAGCCCCCTCCCTTGAGGGACGAGCTATTAACATTATGAAAAAATGAGGATAAATATGAAACGCATTGAAGAAAAATTTGCAACATTGCGCACCAGAAATGAAAAAGCGCTTATTGTTTATTTGACGGCAGGCGACCCGTCGCCGGAAATAACAAAAAAATTAATCTTTGCTTTGGAAAAAGCAGGGGGGGATATTCTGGAAATCGGTGTTCCTTTTTCCGATCCGACAGCCGATGGGCCGGTCATTCAGGCAGCTTCTCAACGCTCTCTAAAAGCAGGAACTACCCTGGATGGTGTTTTGAAAATGATTACAGAAGTGCGCAAGGTTTCCGAAATTCCCATTGTACTTTTTGGTTATTTCAATCCTATATTTGCTTACGGCGTGAAAAATTTCGCTCAGTCCGCACACTCGGCTGGAGTAGACGGGGTTCTCGTTGTCGATCTTCCCCATGAGGAAGCAAAAGAGCTGAGAAATTATACGGATGCGGCAGGAATAGATTTTATTTCTCTTATTGCTCCTACAACAGACAAGGAAAGATTAAAAAAGATTGCCGCCAAGGCATCGGGATTTCTCTATTATATTTCCATTACCGGCATAACCGGAACCGCCGCGCCAAAGATAGAAAATATAAAGAAAGAGGTGCAGAATGTCCGAAAAATTACAACGTTGCCGATTGCAGTTGGATTCGGCATCTCTCAACCTGAACAAGCAAAACGGATTGGACGTTTTGCTGATGGAATTGTTATCGGCAGCGCTATCGTGCGCCTGATTGATGAAAATAAAAACAATCGAGATTTGGAAAAAATTGTTTCCCGTTATGTCAGTGAAATCAAGAAAGCTTTGAAAAGCAAGTGACGGTTCTAATTAATTAAAGAAGGGAAGGAATTTTCACAATAAATAGAACCGTCACCTCCATAGACTCCAATAAAACCACTTTCATAACAACCGCTGGATTTATTTTGCATAAACGGCAGCGGATGTTAAACAAACATTACTTTAAAAAGTATAGCTTAAAGTCAATCCGCCATAGATATAATCACTATCTTTGTCGGATGGAACGGTTGCTCCCTGTACACTACGCGCTCTCATTTCGTACCTGGCATCGTCTGAAAGAGGGAAGACGTAAGATAACGTTGGCGTAATTGTCAATGTCTTGTAAACAGCCAGCGGCAAAGACACTGTAACCATCCCGTCATGAAAATTATTAAATTTGCCGGTAGTTGCCAGTGAATCGCTGTCGTATTTTGCGTAAGTCGTTTCATCGGTGGATAACAAATAGCTGGCTGAAGCAGCCAGTTTCAGACTGACTATTTTATTGAATTCAAAAGTATGAGAAATACCCGGCAAAAAATACCACTGATGATAATGATCGATTTCATTTTAAGTTGTCAGGGTTGGCTGCAAAATTGTATCCAGTCCCAGAGTCAAAAAAATCTCCTGTGAATCCGGTGGATCAGATGCTCCTGAATACGGTGCTTCCAATGCATAATAAATATAGCCGGGCGTTATCTGCAAAATTCCGAATTTGGGGGAGTAAGATAATGTATAGTCTGTTTCCGTATGTTGCGAGGCATATTTAGAGTCATCAGTCGCATAAGGCCTGGTGTCCAGATTTCCCCACACATTCAGAGCAAAACCATTATAACTCACTGTTACCGTAGGTTGCACAACAACACTATGCAGGGTCAGTTCCTGTCCTCGCCAGATATAGGCGCTTAACGCGCTCAATCCGATCTCTCCTGTTACCTTACTTTCCTCCGGCTTTTGCTGTTTTTGTTCTTCCGCCCGTGATGTTGCAGGCAACGCAGTAATAACAAATAAAACCAAAATAGTCATAATTACTTTTTTCAGATTATTTCCCATAAAACTAATCCTCCTTTACATTTTTGAATTTTTCGCAATCGATGCCGTATTT
>MAEO01000232.1 GCA_001683985.1 Smithella sp. M82 | reverse complement strand
CATTGCTGAAATTCCTGCTGCCAAACCGCTTTGAGCCGACTAATCGTGGGGGCAGACAAGCCCGGAGCATCTTTGCCGACCAATGCTGCCAAAGCCTCGCTAAAATCTCCGGTTGAAACACCTTTCAGATATAGCCAGGGAATCAATTGTTCCATGCTTCTGGTCTTTCGCAGATAAGGCGGCAATATGGCTGAACTGAAGCATACCCTTTCCGATACCTGCAAAGACCGATCCCTTGTCCGGGGAACTTCCACGGACACCGGTCCGAGCCCCGTTTGAATCTGTCGTTCGGGCAAGTAACCATTGCGCACGATCCTCTGAAGACCAGTTTCGTCCCTTAAATCTTTATATTGGTTTAAGAATATTTCAATCTCGGCTTCCAGGGCATGAGCTAACAAACTTCTGGCTCCTTGTCGTAAAATATCTGTTAATGGATCATCAATAAAAGTCTCTGGCTTATTTATCGCTACTACGTTATCTTTATTCATGGTGTGTGTATCCTTTCCTTTTTTGTGGTCGGTTAACTGTCGCTAAACAATCAACCGATGGATACACCACCTATCTTCCTAAACACAACTTTTGTTTATATCTC
>MAEO01000001.1 GCA_001683985.1 Smithella sp. M82 | reverse complement strand
TCCCTCCCCAATTGTTTTGGAAATCAATATGCCATAAACACATCAATATGTAAATATTTTATTGAAACCTTATACTAGTAGCTTAATATTAAACATTAATCAACATGATTTCTGCTTTCTCATTTGGAATATTATGCCGATCCGTATAATATCCCAAACTATAGTGATACAGTCTCCTAAGCCTAAATAACTAATGTAAGGAATATTATGATAATATTTATAATTTCTGCTCATGGCAACCTATTTGAGCTTATTAATCAAACTGGCCATACAACCGGCGCCGAAGCCGTTATCGATATTAACAACCGATACTCCGCCCGCGCAACTGTTCAGCATTGCCAGCAAAGCAGCTACTCCCTGAAAACTTGCACCATAACCGACGGAAGTCGGCACCGCAATGACCGGTTTATCAACAAGGCCGGCAATAACGCTGGGCAGGGCGCCCTCCATTCCGGCAACCGCAATAATAACCCGCGCTCCACGAATCAAATCCAACTTGTCCAATAAACGGTGAATGCCGGCAACACCGACGTCAACAATCCTTTCCACGCGGTTGCCGGAAATTTCAGCGGTAACCGCTGCTTCTTCGGCAACAGGTAAATCGGAAGTTCCTGCGGTCACAACAGCGATGTAATTTTTGGACGGGCGCAATTTTTTTCTTGTCATCGTAATTGTCCGGGCCAGCGGATTATAAACGGCGGCAGGACAAAATTCTTTAACGGCGGCAAAAAATTCCTCGTCGGCATGAGTGGCCAGAATATTTGCATTTCCCTTTATCATTGCCTGTATGATTGTCTTTACCTGTTCTTTTGTTTTTCCCTGGCAGAAAATAACCTCGGGATATCCGACGCGCAATTCGCGGTGAGTGTCGAGTTTGGCGCAACCCAAATCGATGTAGGACAGGTTTCTCAACTTGTTGATGCCGGTTTCTATATCGATTTTTCCGTCACGGATTTTTTTAAGAAAGAATTTTAATTCTTTTGTATTCATTTTTTAGTCCTTTTTACCAAATGAATACTTTTATAAATATCATGAATAGACACATTATTTTTTTTTGCCAGTTCCCTGCAATCTTCATACTCCGGTTTGGATTTGATCAGGCGGCCGTTAAGATAACCTTTTTTTACCGGGATTTCACCATAGGAGGTTTTCACTTTTGCGATTTCGCGTTTCAACATGGTCTTGGAAACTTTGTAAGAACGCAGCCCAAAACTTGAGGAATGCAACCACAGAACATTTTCCATATCTTTCTGCTTTCCTGTATCGCAAAGAACGGAAATGGTCACTGCCGGACGCGACTTTTTCATAATGATTGGCGTAAGAAATACATCGTGGGCGCCTTTGGCAAAGAGTTGATCCATAATGAAATCATAAAATTCCGGATTCATATCATCGATATTACATTCAATTATGACGGCTTCGCCGATTCCCGGATCGTCCGGCTTTTCCGTCTTGTCGAACGTTTCTCCCAGCAATAAGCGCAGTAGATTGGGAACAGGCGAATCTTTGCCGCCCAGGCCATAACCGATTTTCTGCAGTGTGAAATCAATTTTATCCGTAAAAGATGACGCTGTCGCGGCAATGATGGCCGCTCCAGTCGGAGTTGTTGCCTCGAAAGGAACGAGGCCTGTTTTAATGGGGATACCTTTGAGAATTTCCGCCGTGGCCGGTGCCGGTACAGGCAATGTTCCGTGGCTGCAATGGATGATACCGGAACCTACCTCTATGGGTGAAGAGATAACTTTGTCGACTTTTAAACTATCCAGACAAATCGCCGCTCCGACGATATCGACAATCGAATCGATTGCGCCCACTTCGTGAAAGTGGACGTTTTCAATTTTGTGCCCGTGAATTTTTGCCTCCGCACGGGCAAGACGAGAAAAAATATCAAGGCTAATCTTTTTAACATTAGCAGATAAATTGCTTTGCTTAATTGTTTTGGTGATATCGCGGAAAGTGCGTTTAATAAGACCGGCGTTGGAAGATAATTTCTTATAAGTTGGAACAATAACATCAACTTTTGTTCCGGTAATCCCTCCGCGCTTATCGTTATAGACTTTCAATTTATAGGAACCGATGGACAGTTTACCTAATTCTTTCAATAAATATTTTTTGTCCACTCCCAGATCAAGTAAGGCTCCGAGATTCATGTCGCCGCTGATTCCGGAGAAACAATCATAATATAGTATTTTCATAGATAATATCCGTTTGTTGTACCGGCCATTAGTTCTCCGTTTTTAAAGAGGACTTTGATTTTACGCCCCGCTACCGGCTTGGAAGGATCGAGTTTTTCTCCTTTCTGATAAAGCAATAGCGTGTTTCTGATCGTTATTTTAAATAAAGCTTCTGCCTGATTTGATTGGAAATCAAATACCACTTTTGCACTCCGTTTTCGATTCGGTAATAATGAATAATATACGCGAGTGACAAGATTAGGAGAAGTGCCGAAAGAATGACAAACGGTGTTGAAAATTTGTTGACGGTAAATCCGAAGGAAAGCAAGGCAAAGAGACAAACAAAAAGCGTGACAATAAGATGTACCAGCCTTTCGTGTTGAATCCATTGAATCTGCTTGTCATGGTAGGCAAACAGATCTTTTAAATCTTCATCGTCAAGATTTTTCCCGAGCATTTCGTTTACATAGTGTTCATGCTTCTTCATGTAATCGATCATCGTTATACCCGCATATAATAACTTTTGGCGGTGATTCTAACATATTTCACCGGGAAATATAGAGTTCTTTTTTGCGTTTAGATTCAAATTCTTTTTACATTTCCGGATTTGTGCAAGATATTTCTAATTGACACAAAAGTTCTGATTTCCTATCATTTCAAATATTTTTAATACGAGGAGTTTATCTTGACAAAACTAAAACTGCTCATAGGACAATGGCTGGCTCAAACTACCAGAAAACTACGCAATAATTTTTATATCTATCTAGGCGTTTTGCTTACATTGTTTGTTATGATTGATGCCGGCGTTTTCCATATCGGCGAAAACATGCGTCAAAAAGCTTTCGACTTAATGGTACGCAGCCGCCTGATTGTGCCCAAGCCGGACAAGGATATTGTTATAGTGGATATTAATGAAGCTTCTCTGGCGGCAATGGCGAAAGATTTTGGGCGCTATCCCTGGCCGCGTCAGGTTTTTGGAGAATTTCTGGAAAATATAGAAGCACAAAAACCCCAAACGATTATATTTGATATCTTGTTTAGCGATGCCGATGTAGCCAATCCCGACAGCGACGCTTACTTTGATAGTGTCATTGCGACGACAAGCAATACTTTCTTCCCTTTTATTCGCTTGTCGGAAGATCAGGATAAGTTGAGCAACGTAAAGCCTTCGATTATTCCCGGTATAAAGGAAATTATTCCGGATAAAGCGGACAAAAATGCAACTTTAGCAGTTATATTGCCTTACTTCCCGGCTGCGATTAATTCCGGTCGTCTGGGGTTCAATAACATTTATCCTGATAAAGACGGTATTGTGCGTGAATATAATTTATACAGAAATGACTATGGATGGAAAGTTCCTTCACTGCCTTTTTCTGTAGGAAATATGCTGGGCTACAATTTACCGGACAAACAAAATGTATTGCTTAACTGGCGCGGTAAACCTTTTACTTATCACTATGTCTCTTTCAGTGACGTGATGCTGGATTTAAGCAGCAAAGAAAAGAAACGTCCGCAAAATGAATTTACAGGGAAAATCGTGATCATCGGCTCTACTGCCCCCAGCCTTTTTGATCTTAAAGCCACTCCAATGGCAAAACTTTATCCGGGTGTTGAAGTTTTGGCCACGGCCATTGATAATGTAAAGCACGGAGATTATCTGCGTGTATGGCGCGGCGCTCTTTCCTATATAGTATTCAGCCTTTTGTTGATCTGGTTGACGGCCACAGCTTTTTACAAACAGGCTGATCGTGATAAATTGAATAAATTTTTCAGCAGCAGTCAAGTAGGCTTGCTGATAATTTCTTACGTCATTATTAACGTTACCAATACTTATCTGGACCTGAGCGGACCGATTATCTGGGCCATTGCGTATTTCAGTATCGCCAAGGTTTACGCTTTGGCCAATGATCTTGCATTGCAGCGTTGGCTGGCTTTCGGAGTAAAAATGAGTGAAGGTGGCTTGAAAGCGCTTATTATGCCCATTCTTGTGGAAAGCAAAGAACCTCTGGGCGATGCTCTTCTGAAAAAACTCAAGCGCAAGATTGAAATTATCTGCCGCACTCCCAACACGGTTGATGTGCTGAAAGGTTCACAAAGCGGTATCTGGGGATTATTTGGCGATATGGCAGTTGTTTGTTGGACTTATGCCGACAAAAAGGAAGAGTATGAAAAACAGGCAAAGCAGGATGCCGATCAGCTTGTTTCACAAATGCCTTTGATATTGATAGACATTGGTTTGCCCCGCAACACTAAAATCCGTTACACAAAACATGAAGGAGGATTGGCTCAAGGAATTCCGCTGGCCGATCAATGGCGCAGTCTGTTTGCTCAGGCTGTTATAAAACTGGAACATATGGGGCGGGAAGAGTAAACATAATTTTATTCGGAACAATCCGCACCCCAAAGGAGTGATTATGAAAAAGTATAAAATTCTGTTGCTGATATTGACAGTAATTCTATTTCTGCCTTTGGTATCTCCGGCGGCGGAAAAGGGCAGCGCTCTAAAGGCGGATGTCATCCGCAAAGAACCATATTCTGATGCCAAGAAAACGGGAGGCATTACACGTGGCGAACAATTGCAGATTATTGGCAAAAAAGGTGCGTGGCTGAATGTAAAAACGGCAAAAGCCAGCGGTTGGGTACGCTTATTGTCGGTAAAACGCGGCACAAGCAGCGGAAGTAATCAGATAAAAGGGGTGCTGGACGCAGCCAGTGGAAGGGCAGGGACTGGTAAGGTGGTTGCCACAACCGGTGTGCGCGGCTTGAATGAAGAAGAGTTAAAGAACGCCAAATATAATGAGGCGGAAGTGAAAAAACTGGAAAGCTTTACAATAACTTCTCAGCAGGCGCAGCAGTTTGCTAAAAGCGGTGGTCTTAAAGCAATCAAATTTGATTACCTGTCGGAATTATAATCATTGAGGAAAAAATATGCGAGTAAAATACTTATTTCTTATTTTTATATTTATATCTGCTGCCTTTATGCCACAGGCGCAGGCGTTTGATTTCGGTGAAGCATTGAAGGATGTAATCAAGGAAACTACCCAAGGCGCTACGTCTTCAACCAACGCCACCGGCAGTGAAAGTGAAAAAGCATTTAACTGGAAAAGTCCGTCTCCGCAGGAAGAAATTCAGATAGGAAGGGAAATTACCGGCAATCTGCTGGGTGCAGCTCCTCTGGTAAAAGATGCGGCGCTGCAAAAATACGTCAATCAGGTTGGGCGATGGGTGGCGAATCAGAGTGAACGCTCCGATTTGCCCTGGCATTTCGGTGTTATTGAAAGCGAGGATATTAATGCTTTTGCCGCACCGGGCGGTTATGTTATTATCACTAAAGGGCTATATCGTAAGCTGGAGAATGAGGCTCAGCTTGCGGGAGTGCTTTCACACGAAATCGCCCATGTTGTCAGAGGCCATCACCTCAAGATTTTGCAGAAATCTCAATTGCTGGATTTGGGTGCGGACCTGCTTAGTAAACAAATCGGCAGGGATAGTCAGGTAATCCAGAAAGTAATCGGCAGCGGGGCGGAAATTTGTGCGCGAAGCCTTGATAAAAGTGCTGAATTTGAAGCTGACCGTATGGGTGTGACATTGACCACAAGAGCCGGCTATGAACCTTATGGGTTGCCCGAGGTATTGCAGGCTATTGGTCAAACAGCCAAAGATGAAAGCACTATCGCACTGCTTTTTAAAACACATCCGCATCCCGATGACAGATTGTTAAAATTGGACGAAGCAATTGGCAGCCGGTTAGATAATATTAAGAACGCCAAGACATTGAAGACAAGATTTTATAAGCTTAAGAATTAAAAGATAAATATATCTTTTATTCCAAATATCGTGGTTAAAAACACCAGCTTTGAAAATTTTTTGCCATGGTTATCAAAGCTGGTGTTTAACAGAAATGTATTTTAAACTAATTTACAGGGGATGAACTGGTCGGCGCCCGCGCCGGGACCGCCCTTATGTCCCGGAGGATTGACTTTTCTTTTCCCTTTTGGAGGTAATCCCTTGACACCCCACGAGTGCTTTCTTTCCCAATATTTGTCTCTTTTCCAGCCGCGCCAATTTTGTTTAAGGTCATGATGTGATACTCGCTGATGATGCCATTCATATCCTCTCCACTTTCGATCTCGGTAATCATTTCTCCAACCGGGGGGAATGTGCCTGTAAAATGAAGGAACATACCTGTAGTAAACCCAGCCCCTGTCGTAGTAACGGGAGCGGTACCAGCGGCCTTCCCATGGACGCCACCACCAGCCGCCGTAGAAAAAAATATCTACATCCACATCTGGCACGGCATAGACATCCGTTTCCGGTAATACGACCACTTCGGGTGGCGCCGGAAAAACAATCGGCGGAGGCAAGGGAATGTCAACATGAACGCTTACCCCTGCCATTACTGAAACTGGCGTGACAACTATTAAAGTTAAAAACAATATTTTTAAGGTTAATTTCCTCATAAGACGCCCTCCTTTGTTTATCATTAATTCAAATTTATGACTAACCGTTAAGATTTCCCCTTTGACATCATGATCAAAATCTTCAGTATTCGTTTAAAGTATAAGAGACATGCTTTTTGATGTCAAGACAATCTTGGCCAGACAATCTTGGCCTGTAAAATTCCATAGATAAAACAATATAATTGAACTTCATTGGTTTATCTTTAATATGCCGTGAGGACGTGCTTCCGGCATATCCAACAAATAATCTTTTAACGGGAATTTATCGGAGGCATCCGTGAAATAAATCGTTCCGTTTTTAGCTACATCAAGTGCATCGGTGCATTTAAAGGGTATGCCGTCAATAGAATAACAATCACTACATCGGCCAAACAATTTTTCTAAACATACACGACGCCTCATTTCTGTTTAGCTTCTGCGTTACCGAAATTTCCGGATACAGAATACTCGTTTGTCTGCCATCGGTCAAAAGAATATTGCGAATTCAATGCAAGGAAGTTTCATCTTCTGGTATTAATAACCATTCGCTTTTATCTGGATAGGGCATAGGTTTTAATAATCGAATAAAATTAATAAAATAAAAATGTTGTATTAAAAGTTTCCTGACAGAAAGCATTTAAGATGTAATTTAACATAATCCTTTCATTAATCCTTTCATTAATCTGTTCATTAATCTTGACAATTAGTGTTCAATCCATTAGCATATTCGTTTGATTCCCAAAAATGACTCAAAGATAGCATTCATTGCTTAAATGCTTTTTCGGAGGGGAGAATAATGATAGGCGTACTTATTACAACACATGGCAATTTGGGAAATGAGTTGATAAAAGTTGCAGAATTAATCAAAGGGCCATTGAATGATATATTACATATTTGTGTTGATCAGGCTAAAGATGTTGAAGATTTGAAAAAAGAAATAAGCAATGCCATCAAAAAACTGGATAAAGGTAAAGGAGTCCTCGTTCTTACGGATCTTTTCGGCGGGACGCCTTCCAATATTTCGCTTTCTTTTATGAAAGAAGGAAAGGTCGAAGTTCTTACCGGCGTTAATTTGCCCATGGTGCTCAAATTATCGGAAATCAAAGAAAATGTAACCTTACGTGATTTTGCGTGTCTTATCAAAAATTACGGTGAAAAAAATATTATGCTGGCCAGTGAAATTTTAAGCAAAAAAGCCAGCCGGTAATCAGTGTCACAGTTATTTCTGTTGGAGGTTGTTCCATTTGGCAAAAGATTTGAATATAGTTTTGGTTCGGGTTGACAGCAGGCTTGTGCACGGTCAGATATTGGAAGCCTGGGTACCCCATGTCAGGGCAAGGTGCATTATTGTTGTTGATGACAAAGTGGCCGGTGATTCTTTTGTTGAAACAATAATCAGAATGGCCGTTCCCAGCGAAATCGAATTGATCATCAGTTCCGTAGATGATTTTGTCCGAAACTATAATTTTGCCCACGGTCAAGGAAAGAAAACAATAGTGTTGTTCAATAATATTGCTGATGCATGCGATGCTTATCATCGGGGATTTCATTTTGATAAATTAAACATCGGGAATGTTTATAATAATGAATATAAGATTTGTTGTTCTTCTTCTGTTTTCTTATGTGATAAAGAAATTAAATGTATTGAATATCTGTTGGAGAAATCCGAAGCTACTGTGGAATTAAAAGTGGTGCCAAAAGGAAAGGCTGTTAACATTAAGGAAGCTCTTCGAAACTATTGGAAAAAGAAATAATGAATGTATCAGGGGAGTCTTCAATTCCCGGCGGAGGCTTGTTTGTTTACGGAAATCATTTTAGTATCATTATTCGGTAGTTTACTGTGTCTCGATCGTGTTTTTATTCAGGCCATGGTTTCCAGGCCTGTAGTAATAGCTCCTCTTATAGGATTTCTTTTACGTGATCCGTATACAGGACTGATAATCGGGGCGTTTGTTGAACTTGTCTGGATTGATCGCATACCAATAGGAACTTACATTCCTCCCAACGATTCCCTAACAGCTGTTGTGGCGACCGCAACAGCTTTGATTGCCGGATCGAAACTGGGAGGAGACTCTCCGGAATTAATAGCGCTTAGTATGTTGATTGCCATTCCCTGCGGAAATTTAGCCAAACAAATGGATATTCAAATTATTAAATCCAACGATTCTCTCTCTGACAAAGCTTTGGAAAACGCAAAAGAAAATAACATCCGGGCGATAGAGAAAAAAACTTATTGGGGAATATTCAAAGTGTTTTCGTTTTATGCCTTGTTTCTTCTGGCAACGCATTTGATATTTATTCCCTCTGTAATCTGGTTGTATCCCAGGTTAAATACCGCAGCTCTAAGAACTCTTTCTTTTACATATTATTTTCTGCCGCTTGTGGGAATAGCGGTAGCCATTAATATGCTGAAACTTCGCAGAGCTATTCCTGTTTTCTGCGCGATATTTTTAATTGCAGCAGTGTTTTTGGAAATTTTCCATTCCCTATGAAAAATACCTCTGAGTTGACAATTGATCTGATGGGCAGGGATGATCTGCCTGAAATACTGGCAATTGAACGGGAATCCTTTCCGTCACCTTGGACAGCAGGTATGTTCATAAAAGAGCTGGAAAGTTCTCATTCCGTGTGTCTTACCGCGAGAATCAATATAAATGGAAAGAGTGTCATAGGAGCATATATAATTTTCTGGCTTGTCGCCGATGAAGCACATTTGCACAATCTTGCTGTAAAAAAGGAGTATAGAAGACAGAGAATAGCTTATGGGCTTATGGAAGTAATGAAGGAAATTGCGGTGAAAAATGAAATTACGGTTCAGACTCTGGAAGTAAGAAAATCAAATATTGAAGCAATAAAGCTTTACCAGAAATGCGGTTTTGTAGTAGAAGGAATAAGGCCGCTTTATTACGCGGACACACATGAGGATGCTTTGATTATGTGGGCGGATGTTAACCCCGTTAGAAAATAGCGGGCGAATAATTTTAATGGTGGCTTGAATTTGTCGTCTGATAATGTAAAAACATCATATCGACCAGAGCAAAAGACACTTTCTAACGGGATAAAAATGGCAAAAAACATTTACATCGGCGAAATTTTAAAGAATGAAGAGGTTCAGAAAGACTGCTTTCTGATGAAAATTAAAATTGCTTCTTCCTTTGAAACTCCGCTGCCCGGCCAGTTTGTCATGATTCGCATTGCCGGATTAAATGATCCGTTTTTGTCCCGCCCCATCAGTATTTATTCCTTCTCCCGTAAAAATAATTTTTGTTTAATTGAATTGTTATACCGCGCAGTGGGTAAAGGAACACAGATAATGGCCGGGTTGATTGAAGGTTCTCAAGTGGAAATCAATGGTCCGCTGGGAAATGGTTTTGAAATTCAGTCTGTCAAAAAGAATGTTGTCTTTATTGCCGGAGGAATTGGCATTGCTCCTTTGTCTTTATTAATTGAAAATTTGTGCCGGAGATTTCCTTCTTCTTTGATGACTTTATATTTCGGCGCTCAGAGATCCTCGGCTGTGATTGGGCTGGATAAACTACAAAAAATGTGCCGTTTAGTTAATATCTGTACTGATGACGGAAGTCTTGGTGAAAAAAATCTGGTTACCCGGGTTTTTCAGAAAGACATAAAAAAGTTTTTGCCTGAAGATACTTCCATCTATGCCTGTGGTCCCAAAGAAATGCTTGTGGCATTGGGGAAGATATTCAGTAAAAATGAATTTGACTGTCAGGTATCATTGGAAGAGCGAATGGCTTGCGGAACAGGAGCGTGCATGGGTTGTGCGGCGGCAATAAAAGATAAAAAAGGCGCACTCGTTTATCAGCGTGTTTGCGCTGATGGCCCGGTGTTTTATTTACGGGATATTATATGGGAGTGATTTTGAAATAACATGAAATCAAAGACAGTTCCACGTATGGCTGTTCATCTGGGACGGCTGAAATTAAAAAATCCGGTAATGACAGCATCCGGCACATTCGGTTACGGTGAAGAATATGCCGATTATGTTGATTTGAACAAACTAGGCGCCGTTGTTGTAAAAGGATTGTCGCTGAAACCGCGTTTGGGAAATCCGCCGCCGCGCATAATGGAAACAACCGGCGGCATGCTCAATTCGGTCGGTTTACAGAATATCGGAGTGGACGCTTTCATTGAAAATAAGCTTCCCTTTCTGCGTAAATATGACACAGCCGTAATTGCCAACATCTACGGCGAGACTTATGATGAATTCAAAAAAGTGGCAAAGAAATTAAACGCGGCAAGAGGCGTTCATGCTCTGGAGGTGAATATTTCCTGTCCCAATGTAAAAAGCGGCGGAGTGATTTTCGGCTCTGATCCTAAAATTGCCGCCAGGGTAACAAAAACGGTGAAAGAAGAAACTTCGTTACCCGTTATTGTTAAGCTTACTCCTAATGTAACGGACATTGTTGCCGTCGCTCGGGCTGTGGAAAAAGCGGGAGCAGATGCCATATCGTTAATTAATACGCTGACAGGAATGTCCGTTGATTTAAAAACAAGGAAACCTCATTTGAAAAATATTACCGGCGGCTTATCCGGTCCTGCAATAAAGCCTGTTGCCCTGCGCATGGTTTGGGATGTCGTGCAAATGGTTTCCATACCCGTTATCGGCATAGGTGGAATAATGACAGCTCGGGACGCACTGGAATTTTTGATTGTGGGAGCGCAAGCGGTTCAAATAGGCACGGCAAATTTTGTCAATCCCCACGCCACTCTGGAGGTCATCGAAGGGATGCGACAATATCTTGCAGCCAACAAAATAAAAGACATTAATGAAATCATTGCTGCTTTTCAGACAAAATAACAGTTTCGTAAAATGGTTCGCAGTCCGGGTCTTCAGACCCGCAGGGTAGACGAACCTAAAAGTTCAAACTACATTATGAACATGATTAAATACAAACCCCAACCGCGTCTTAAAGATTTTGACTATTACGGCCAATTTCGTTATTTTATCGCTGTTTGTACAGACAACAGGAAAAATGTATTTGTAAACAATGATTATCTTGTTAAACAATTGATTGGATTTCTTGATCAGGCAGGGGAAAAACTTTGTTTCACCGTTTGGGTTTATTGCTTTATGCCGGATCATCTGCATATACTTGTTGCGGGTAAAAATGAAAAATCGGATTTTAAAAAGTTCATAAAGGACTTTAAACAGCGAAGGGGTTACTGGTATGCACATGGAGAACTCTATGCTGGAAATAAATTATGGCAGTCAGGTTATTATGAACATGTATTAAGGAGAGAAGAGGACACCACTGAGGTTTTGAGATATATTCTTAATAATCCCGTGCGGAAAGGATTGGTTGCAAATTATCTCGACTATTGTTATTCGGGCTCAATGATGACTGATATTAAAGAGATATTGATTTGATATGCGGGTCTAAAGACCCGCGCTGCATCAGGTCATGTAGTGCGCAGCTTTAGCTGCGCTCTGGCACGCTGATGTAGTACGAACCTTTAGATTCGCTTAGAGAGATTAATTGATGAGACCATGCTATGAAGAAATAATCAGCGGAGTTTATTTAATCGGCGGAGCCGGAATGACATCAGCCGATGATGCGGCAATTTTCCTGATAGATTTTGATGGAGATCTGGTTTTGATTGACGCCGGCGCCGGCAGGAGTTCTTCTCAGATCGTCCGCAATATTGAAATGCTTGGATTCAGCCCTGCTGCTGTATCTAATTTAATATTGACGCATTGTCACATAGATCATATCGGTTCTGCGCCGTTTTTTAAAAAACAATACGGTACAAAAATACTGATTCATGAACTGGATGCCGGGGCTGTGGAAACAGGGGAATCCCGCAAAACTGCGGCCGGCTGGTATGGTACAACTTTTCCACCAACAGCAATCGACCGGAAACTCCGAGAAGAACATGAAATTTTAAAGTTCGGACAAGAAGAATTACATTGCCTGCACACGCCCGGTCACACGCCCGGTTCAATTTCCCTTTATTTGGATAGGGCAGGGAAGAGAATTCTTTTCGGGCAGGATATTCACGGACCTTTCCATAGAGACTTCGACTCCGATATTAAAGCATGGGAAAAATCAATGCGGCGTTTACTGGCTTTGGATGCCGATATTCTTTGCGAAGGTCATTTGGGGATTTTTCAACCCAAAGAACGCGTGCGTTCTTATATAGAACGATATCTGGAAGAATACGAAAAATAATTTTTTCGATTTTATCGCCAGCCGAAATCAATATTCATATCATTTGGTGCTTCCAGCTCAACACTATTTTGAATGGTTTTTTTCTGTCCGGCGGGGACATCCAGCAACCAGACAAATTTGCTGTGATCTTTTTCCACCGGTTCAGGATTCTGCCTGAAATTTAACTTTATTCTCTTGTCGCGTGCCTGAGGCACAGGTTCTTCTATGCGCAGTTTTATATCAGCGCTGCCGGAATTTTTTGCTTCAATCAGCCATTGCCGGTTTTTGGTTTGTTTGTCCTGAAAAATTGTTTTTTCACCGGACTGATCTGCTAGCGTTATGGATGTGACGGAAACGAGAGGGCTTGTTCCGAAAAAAAGTGTTCCTTCGGAACCGGCAAATGAAAAGATGCGCTTGCCCAGCACTGCTCCGTCAATAACATATGTTGCCTGTCCGGGAGGAATTTCCACGGGCTTGTCCAGTGTAACTTGAGCACGGACAAAAGCCTGAGGATTTATGGCCGGACGCGCCAGAAAAAGAAATTCAGCCGGCCATGATTCATCTTTGATTTTTAATCGCTGTCTTTTTCCTGCCATAATATTTTTTTGTCCCAGCGACCAGACACTATAGGTTGTATTTTTGGTCTCAGTGGGAGCCGCGCCCAACATTTCATCTTCCACGAACCCTTCTTTTTGCATTAGTACCGGTGCGGCCGCGTCGATACTTCTTGCTGCCTTATAAAGTTTTCTGGGCTTGATGATCCATTCCGGCATATCCGGAGGATTAACATTTATTATCGGTGGGAGAGTGGCTAAATTTAAATGCACCTGCTGCCAGTCTTCACCGGACGATTGCCAGATTTCCGCTTCCCAGGAAAAAGAAACGCTATTGTTTGCCGGCAGCGCTTCAATGCGGTAAAGGGAATGCCAGCCGCAGCCACCAAGCATGTACGTATAGGATAAAACTATTTTATTTTGGGCCAAACCGGATAAAGTTAAAGTTACTTCCCATGCGGTTTCTGTGTGACCGGTGGCCTGATTTAGTTCCTCCTGAAGTTTCTTAATTTTTTTGTCTGTTTTCTCCATCTGAGTTTCAGCGACAAATTTTTCCTGACTCGATTTCTGGACATTTTTCCCGATAGCGTCTGCCAGTTTATAGGAATCGGCAACAGTTTTTGTTTTTGCTTTTGTCTGTGCCTGCCAAAACTGAAGCTGTGTTTCGAGGGCCTGCAATTTTGATAAAATTTTTTTCTTTTCATTTTCCAGTCCGGCTATCTGCTTGCGCAATTCGGCGATTCTGACTTCATCCTGAACCTGAACAGATTTTGTTTGAACATCGTCAATCTTTGCAAGCCTTTCCGGAGCAGGAGAAATTACTAAAGATTCAAGATCAGTCTGTGGAGGCAGAATGAAAACAGCCCTGCATTTTTCCTTATCGCATTGAGGCTGAATTTTTGCGGTCTCCGATATTTTTGCCGAATGAGGAAACAGTGTTACTTCTTTTACAGTTGCCAAGGAACATAGGGGGAACAGTAAAATTAAAACGATGATCAGCGTGTAGCGGATATAGTAATTATGTGCTTTCATAGTCACACCTCCTTTTGTAGATTATGTCATTATGCGTTTAATGTAGTCCGGGTCTTCAGAGCCGCAAAACAGTCGAACCTGAAGGTTCGCACTGCATGCGGGGTACTGTTTTTACTTTTGTAGACTTTTTTTTACTCTCACAGCAATTTCTCTTACCTTGTGCATGGCTTCTTCTTCATCAATTGTCAACAGTTGACGATTTTCCATCACAACTTTACCGTTGATTATTACAGTGTCAACATCGGCGCCGCTCATTGTGTAAACAAGATGAGAATATTCGCTGTAAATCGGCGTCAAATGCGGTTTGTTAAGACCGATGACGATAATATCCGCTTTTTTGCCTACTTCCAGAGAACCGATAGATTCTCCCATGCCAAGAACTTTTGCGCCTTCTATAGTTGCCATACGCACGACTGTTTGGGCATCCATTACGGTCGGATCGAGCCGGGAAACTTTGTGCAGTTTCGCGGCAGTGGAAGTTTCTTTTATCATATCCAGATTATTGTTGCTGGCACAGCCGTCGGTCCCGAGACCTACAGTAATCCCGGCTTTAATCATTTCCGGTACAGGAGCCACGCCACTGGCCAGTTTCATATTACTTGCGGGGTTGTGAACAACTTTGCAGCCGTGATCGGCAAACATTCTTATGTCCTCATCCGAAAAATAAACGCAGTGAAAAGCTGTCAATCGCTCGTTGAGGTAGCCGATGTCTTTCAGAAAAGAGACAGCGCCTTTTCCGAACTTTTCTTCAAGCTGTTTTTTTTCGGCGGCGTTTTCCAGCAAATGCAGTCCTATCGGCAGATGATAATCTTCGGCAAGTTTTTTCACCTCGATGAGCAAAGGTTCAGAGCAGGTATAAAGTGCATGCGGTTCAATAATTATATCGACCAGAGGATCATCTTTCCATTTTTCGGCAAGCATTTTTGTGTAGGCGACACCTTCCGTAGGAGTTTTGAAGTTGGGTGAGGGGAAATCAAAAAGTACTTCTCCAACAAGACAACGCATGCCGGCGGTTTTCGCCGCGCCGGCGGTTTCATCTTCAAAGATATACATATCGCAAAAAGTCGTGGTGCCGGATTTGATCATTTCCACGGCGCCTAAGAACGATCCCCAGTAGGCAAGCTCTTTATTTACGTTTTTTGCTTCAGCGGGGAAAATATAATTGTTGAGCCAATCCATAAGTTCAAGATCATCGGCAATGCCGCGAAAACAAGTCATGGCCGCGTGCGTATGACAATTAACAAAGCCGGGCATAATCAGTGAATCATTGGCTGTGATGGTTTTCTTGGCGTTATATTGTTTTGTTATTTTTTCAGTGTGCCCAACAGCAACTATTTCATCTGAATTGATAGCAACTGCGGCATTTTCAAGGCACGTGTTTTCAGTATCGAGCAAAAGTACTTTCGCTCCGGTGATGATGAGATCAATTTCCTGCAAGGTATATCCTCTTTTTTGTGAAATTTTGAAGTTTTTGTTTAGCATATAAGTTGCCAAATCTTCAAGAAAAACGTAGTGCGGGTTCACCCCATTATTTGTAGTTCGGGTCTTTAGACACGTTGAAGAGCAATTAACCCTACAACGATACATAAGATGCTCCATTTAGTTCAGCAAGTTTTCGTTTCCGGTGAGAGATGTAGGCCCGATA